>JBBRLG010000055.1:0-20190 GCA_038231495.1 Gemmatales bacterium
GCTTCCCGGTGTCGGGGTGCCTTCCCACGAGCCGGTTCCGCTGCACGGCGTGATGGGTCGTGCCGCTCTCCAGGTCGATGCCTGTGCCGATGCCGCCCTGGTGCAGGTTGGCGCGGCCGCCGGAGAGCCGCGTCGGCAGCCGCAGCATCGCCATCGCCGGCTCGTGCTTGTAGACCAGCAGGCGGACGTCGGGCACGCCCTGGTAGCTGACGCGCGCAAAGGCCGGGTCAGGCACTACGCGCCGCTGGACGAGGGCCGTGTCGGGCCGGCCGCCCAGGGAGAACAGTCCGGACAGGATGCCGGCGACGTGCTCGCGCAGGTCGTCGGGGCCGAGGCGTTCGCCGTTGGCGCGGACGTAGCGATCCCCGTCCCGCCGCGTGACGACGAGGATGCCGCGGCCGCCCGCGCCCCGGTTGGGCTTGACCACGAAATCCGGCCGCTCCGCAAGCAGTTTGGGCAGATCCCGTAGGGCCGAGTGCGTGAGGACCACGCCATAAATTTCCGGCGTGGGCACGCCGATGCTGGCGCACAGGTCGCGCATTTTCAGCTTCGCATCGACGAGTGAGAAGCCCGCGCGGGGGTTGAGGTCGAGGATGCACTCGGCGTTGCGGCCGTTCATTCCTAGCACGCCCCGCTCGCGCAGCCGCCGGTAGCGCACCAACCAGTTCATGAGCGCCCCCCGGCCGCCGGCCCGTTGGGCATCAAGTCCTGAAAGCGGTACAACTCGGTGAGGCGGTAGCCGGTGTAGCGACCGAGTAGGAACTGGGCCGCGATCACCACGCCCACCAGTTCCGGGTAGCCGAGCAGGGTGCGGGCCACCACGTCCGGGCCGAGGGCGAGGCTGATGGTGCCGGCGACCAGGAACGTACCGAGCAGCGCCTTGAACGACGCCGGCGTGCCCTCGTCGGCTTCGATCGTCCCGAAGCGCTCGACCATGTGGGTGAGGATCACCAGCGGCAACAGGGTGATGAACGGTGCTATCGGCATGCCCAACCGGGAGGTGGTCGCGACAAAGACGATGAGAAAGGTGACGATGAATGTCAGCAGGATGGCCATGCGCGGCACCATGAGGAGGTGGTAGCGGTCCAGGGCGTGGCGCAGACCCCAGCCGAGCATCACCGTCAAAAAGACGATGCCCAGACCCCAAGGCAGCGCCTTCCAGTCGAGGAACACCACCCCCAGGAGGGCCGGGGTGAAGGTGCCGAAGGTGGGGACGCCGATGACGACGCGGTAGACGCTGACGACGAGCGCGGCCAGGGGCAGCAGCAGCAGGAAGGTCACCAGCTTTTGTTCCGGGTGTCGGAGGGCGGTCAGTGAGAGTACCTGCGAAACGGCGTCCACCACGCCGCGCGGGCCGCCGTCCTCCGGGGCCGCCGGTTGCGGATCGGGACCGGCCAGGGACCAGCGGCCGAGGAACAGCAGCAAGGACATCAGGGCCAAGAGGAGCGCCGTGAGCACACTGCGCCGCGTTGTCGCCATCCGCACTCCCGGTCGAAAAGAAGTTTTGCCGCCGAACAGATCAGCCCGGCGGAGCGGGCTGAGCCGAGGTCGATCTTACTGCCTCGCTTCAAAGCTCGTCGCGCAACAGATGGGCCTGCCACACATCATCCCTGTTGCAAACCAGGTGCCACGGAAGACCGAACGGAAAGAAATCAGAGGCGAATAATCTTCAAAAACTCTCTCCTATTCAGGCGTTTCGCCCTTTCCTCCGGACGGCGCGCGGCGTAGAATTACTTATCTCAACCCCAACTGTTTCGCACCCGCCCTCCCGCTTTCTGTTGCCCGCCCCGCACCCGTTTGCCCTGTGCATCGCCCTCCCGCTCGTGTAGTGCCACCCGCGCGCGACCCTCAACTGGAGATGCCGCACTGATGTTGTTTCATTCCCCGATTGACATCTCAAATTGGCTTGCCCGCCGGCTGGCTCGACCCGCCGCCCGGCTGGCGTCCCTGGCCTTGCTCAGCCTTGCTCTGGTGTTCCTCCCGGCGGCGCCGGCAGGCTCTCCCCCGGCCGAAATCCTCACAGCTCCGTCCCGGTCGCTCGTAACTCCGGCGACCGCCGACCTGCCGCGGCAGGTGGCCCAGCTCGGTGCCGGCGCCTGGCAAACGGCGGGCTACCGGGGCAAGGGCGTGAAGGTGGCCGTCCTCGATTCCGGGTTCCGCGGCTACCGCGACCAACTGGGCAAGGCACTCCCCGAACACGTCACCGTCCATTCGTTCCGCCATGACGGTAACCTGGAGGCGAAGGACAGTCAGCACGGCATCCTTTGCGGCGAGGTGATCCACACGCTCGCCCCGGAAGCGGAACTGCTCTTCGCCAACTGGGAAGCGGACGACCCCAAGTGTTTCCTCGACGCCGTGCGCTGGGCGCGCAAGGAGGGGGCGCGGGTCATCTCTTGTTCCATCATCATGCCGAGTTGGAGTGACGGCGAAGGCGGCGGGGCAACCCACGAGGCGCTGAGCCGCCTCCTCGGCTCGGGCGCGGCCGCGGCTGATTTGCTGTGCTTCGCCAGCGCCGGCAACATCGCCCAGCGCCATTGGAGTGGCGCCTTCCACGACGGCGGCGACGGGTTCCACGAGTGGCAGGGCAAACAGACGGATAACGCCCTCACCCCCTGGGGCGACGAGCGCGTCTCCGTGGAATTGTGCTGCCAGCCGGAGTCCGGCTACGACCTGTACGTTTACGACCGGGAGACGACGCGGGAAGTCGCCCACGCGCTCGCCCGCGACCCTAAGGACCAGGGCGGTGCCGTGGTCCGCTTCCAGCCCGAGGCCGGGCACAAGTACCAGCTGCGGGTCCACCTGGCTCAGGGCAAGGGCGGGCCGTTCCACCTGACTTCCTTGGCCGCTGGCCTGGGATGTTCGACGGCCAAGGGTAGTGTGCCGTTCCCCGCGGACGGCCCCGAGGTCCTCGCCGTGGCGGCGGTGGACGTCGATGGCCGGCGTATGAAGTACAGTTCGTGCGGCCCGAACTCGCCCCAGCCCAAGCCGGACTTCGCGGCCCCGGTGCCGTTCACCAGCCGCGTCCGTTCCACCCCCTTCGCCGGCACGTCCGCCGCCGCGCCGCAGGCCGCCGCGATGGCCGCGCTGTGCTGGTCGCGCTACCCCGACTGGACGGCCGGGCAGGTGAGTGGCGCCTTGCGCGCTTCGGCCCGCGACCTGGGCGCCCCGGGGCACGACTGCGAGACGGGCTACGGCATGGTGCAACTTCCGGCCGTGGCTGTCGATCTGTCGCGCCTGGCCCGCGAAAAGGATCCTGCCCTCTTGGCGAAGAAACCCGGTTGACCTTCAACGGGTCCGTAGTCCGTTGTCCGTTGCAAATACAAACGGGTTGCAACGGACCACGGACTACGGACTACGGACCCGGCCGTTTATTCTCAGAGATTATCTTGCAGTCTGGTGGGTGCCGGTTATAATCCTCGATTAAGCCCGTGCCGCGCTCGTCCGGACCGCCCTCTTCGCACTGGTTGCCACGGCACTCGATCCCGTACGTCAAACTCGGTTCTCTCCGTCAACTCAAAGGAGACCGGCCATGTCCGGTTCGTTGCTGACTGGGAAGCGTGCGTCCGGGCAACAGGCCCCAATCCCGCAGACGCTGCAAAGCCGCATGGAAGACCACTGGGACGAAGAAGCTCCCTTCGAGGCCGACGGCCGGGCAGACCTGGAGGCACTTCAAGGTGCCTGGCACACCGTTTCCGGCCGACGCCAGGCGGAGTTGCTCGTCTCCGGCACCCGTTTCGCCGTTCGTTTCGCCGATGGCGACATCTACATGGGCGTCTTCGACCTGGATACAGCGGCCGCGCCGAAAACGATGGACATGCGCATCGAGGCAGGGCCGGCCCTGCACAAGGGCAAGACGGCGCTGTGCATTTACGCGCTAGAAAACGTGACGTTGCGCTGGTGCGCGACGAGTCCGGGTCGGAGCGCCCGGCTGTCGGCGTTCCCCGCGGAGACGCACGCCGAGTCCCTTTGCCTTATTTTTGGCCGTGCGCAACCGGACTGAGCGCGAAAGGGTTGGCGGCCGATCCGTTCTCCTTAACAGGGGTCTTGAACGATGGACACCCCGCGCACCGTCGCCCAGCTGTGTACACACCACGGGATCAACCCGGCGCAACTTGCGGAGCGCTGCGGCCTTGACGAAGGGCGCGTCCTGGCGATCCTCCTGGGGCGCTGGACGCCCAGCCCGGCGGAGCGCAAAGCCGTGGCCGACATTTTCAACCTGACACCCGACAAGATCGTCTGGGGCCACACGACGCCGGTGCAGCACATCTACGGTGCCGGCCCGGCGTAAGTCGTTCACATCACGCGATCGTATGCCCAGGGGTAACGATTGCCCGCGCCGAACTCCTTGTACTCGGCCTCAACCTCGTTGTGGATCGTCGCCGGGTTGAAAGCCGTGTTGATGTTCCGCAACAGCGGGGCGATGTCGGCGTCCCGATAGCCGATGCCGCGCACCTCGAAATAATCCTTGTTAACGTCGATGACGTGGACGTGATCTTTCCAGACGCGCACCCGATACAGGGCGCGCAATTCGGCGCGCGTGCGTTTCAGGAACTCCAGGGCGGGTTCAAGACCGCCGGGAACGTAATCGTGGGTAGCGAGTGGGGGTGACATTTTTCGGTAACCGTTCAGCGGCCTCAACTGCTCCCCCCTTGCGAAGGGGGGGTAGGGGGGGGGGTCAAGAACGGCATCAACTGCTCCCCCCCTTGCGAAGGGGGGGTAGGGGGGGGTCAAGAACGATTAAACTACTCCGTCATGGCATCCACCCCCCTACCCCCCTTCGTAAGGGGGGGAGTGAACGGTTACGAAGTGGCTGTCAGGCAACGCCCGCCTCGCCACCTGAATCGAGCAGCGAAACGCTCGTGATTGCCTCGAACGTGCTATAAAAGCGCAACCGACCACTGATCGCGTAAAAATCCGTTGGCCCCTCGGTTACCGGGTCAAAAGCGATGTTCTCGGGATGCTCGATTATTATCCGGTCGCCGTTCTCCATCGAAAGCGCAAAGGGGCGGAAAGGAGCCTGATGCAAAAGCCGCAGGACTTCGGAGCGGTCAACCTGGGTACGCATGATCGTTAACCGATTTACAGGGATTGGTAAGCGGCGCCTCAACGAAGCGCCACTCACCAGAATACCACGCTACCTTATCGCGCATCAGCGCAGCCCGGCCAACTCTTGCAACACGTGCCAGTTCTCCAGCCGGTCTTGCTTGGCGGCCAGCAACGTCGGCGACGGGTTGCCCTCGTGGTCGAAGTGCTTCGAGAAGCGGCCCTCGCTCCGCGCGAAGTCGAGGAACGTCACCTCTTCCTTCGTCTTCGGATTCACGAACCAGTCGTCCTTCACCGCCGGGTTGCCTTGCAACGACAGGCGCTCCTTGATGCGCTCGCCCTTGCGGGGGTCGAAGACCAGTAGCGGGAAAGCCCGGCTGTCCACCGCCAGCCGCGCCTGCTCGCCGGCCATGTTGTCGGCGACGCCGTGCTCCGGCTGGCAGGTCGTGTAGCACACGATCAGCGCCGGGCCGTCGAACTCCAGCGCGCCAAGCACCGAGCGGTAGAAGTGGTTGATGTGGGCGCACGTCGTTTGAGCGACGTAGCTGCGCGGGTGCATCATGGCAATCTGGGCGATCTCCTTGCGCCGCTCCTGCTTGCCGGCCACCGCTTTGCCGTGGACGGACATCTTCGTGTTCTGCCCGGTAAAGCTCGCCGTGGACGCCTGGCCGCCGGTGTTGGAATACACCTGCGTGTCCAGCACGAACACCTTGATGTTCATGCCGCTGGCCAGCAACCGCGACAGCGCCTGGAAGCCGATGTCGAACATCGCCCCGTCGCCGCCAATGCACCAGATCGGCTTTTCTTGCCAGCCCAGCTGGTCCCAGCGCATGCGCACGCCGATGGCGTCGGCCGGCGCGTTCTCGAACAGCGAGTTGGTCCAGGGCACGAGATACGGATTATAGGGATAGGTTGACGTGTAAACCGTGTTGCAGCCGGTCGCGGCGACGATGCCCCACTGGTCGCCGTACTTCAACCCGGTCGCGGCGCACATCATCCGCAGGGCCGTTCCCTCGCCGCAGCCGGCGCACGAGCCGGCCCCGCCGACGTAAACGTGCGTTCGCTCCTTGAGCATCATGTCGATCAGCAGGTTGTCGCTAATGTACTTGTCGTCGGACGGGCCGATGTTTTTGAAATAGCGGTGAGTCTTGCGGCTCTTGTCCATCACCGCGTCGGTCTTGGGGATCATCTTGAGGGCGAGGTCGTCGCAGACCGTGACGCACTCGGCGCAACCCTTACACTTGGACGGGTCGATGATGATCTGAAACATGCCGCCGACGCCGACCTTTTTCTTGCCGGCGTCGTAATACTTCTTCGTCTTGGACCACTCGGCCCGGTACATGGGGCGGTCCGCTTCCGGGACGGTCAGGAGTTTCGCCTCCCACTCGGTTTCGGAGAGGACTTTGCCGAGGATGGCGGTGTCGGGGCACTCGGTCACGCAGTCCATGCAGCCGGTGCAGTTGTCGGGAATGTATTCGGGGATTTCCGGCGAGATGTTGCTGAAGTCGCGCAGCGTCGCGGTGCCGGCGGGCACCAGGGATCGGGCAATGGCCAGGTCGGCGGGCAGGTCGCGCTCGCCCCAGCCCTCCTCGTAGCCGCGGATGACGCGCTCGTTGAAGTCGTTTACGTCCAGGATGGGCAGGTTGACCAGCTTGTAAGCGCCGTCAACGAGGGTGCCGTAGGAATTGTTGTTGAAGGGGTCGCGCTCGGTGGCCTCGTTCATCGAGGTCTTCGGCGCGCCGTTGGTCGTCGCGGTCATCGATTGCTCCTCTATACCGCCTGCGGGTTTGCCCCGCAGGCTTGATAAACCACCTGTTGTAACCATCTCCGCGGAGTCCGGCCTGCCGCCTGTACGTCATTCTGCGATACGGCGGCGGAGCTCGCCGACGGGGACCGGTAATTCATCCGGATACGCATCGTCAATCCGCACATTGACCGGCTCCCCGGCGGCCAGTTGGTGAACTGCTTTCTCGGAAGGGAGCACCATTTCCGTGTAGGAAACCTCGGTCCCATCCCCCGGACGCTTGTCAGGGTCTACGCAAAGCACAACTTTCCGGACGCCCGCGAAGACCCATTCCGCAGGCCGACCATCCCAGGTAAAGCTGCCGTCGCAGTCACCTTCGTCCTCGTGGCCGCGGCGCACCGCCTTGGCCATCGCTTGTTCGTCAGTGGCCGCCCGGATGAGGACGATGTTCTCCCACACGGGGTAGTGCCGTTGTCGCCCTTTTTTGAGGCGCACGTACAGAATCAAATGGGCCGCGTACCAATTCATGACCCGGGTTCCCGTTTGGTTTTGTTTCGTTGCCGCAGGTACTTTTCAGCCTGTGCGATTTTCCGGCGTTGCTTCGCATCTCCGGCCGCGTTGGCCTGCCGGCGCATCTCGGCAAGAACTTCAGAAACGGACTTGCCGGTTCGCGCTGCTTGTTGCTTGGCCTGCCTCGTAATCTCGTTTTCGCCCTTTTCGTGGCTCTTGGTCATGGGCAATTATCGCTATCTCAGGGCAAGTGTCCGGCACCGGAACCTACGCCCCGATCACGGCTGCCGGTATCTCCTGCATTTCGCTAAAGCCCCGTTGCACGCAGGTCATGTTGTCTTTGACGACTTGCTCGCCCTGCTTGCCGAAGTATTTGCGCAGCGCCTTTTCCACGCCGACAAACACCTGCACGTCCGTCATGTCGCTTTCCCGTGCGTAGGGCGTCAACCGCAGAAAAGCGCCCAGAAGGACGATGCCTTGCATGCGCATTTGCAGGTCGGCCCGCGTGGCGACCTCGCGCGCGATCGTCACCATGTCCGTGTAGTAGACGCGGACCTTGCGCCCGCGGATGATCTGTTGCACCGACGCCGGGATGCGTTTCCACACTTCCGCCGGGTCGGCGTAGGACGACTGCATGAAGATATTGCCGCCCTTTTGCAGGCCGTCGAGCGTGTGCGGGTTCAGGATCGCCGTCGTGTCGTTGACGCACACCAGGTCCACGTGCTCAAGCTCGCTGTGCATCATGATGTGCGAGTCGGCGATCGTCAGGTAGTACGTCGTCGGCAGGCCCTTCTTTTCGGAGCCGTACTTCGGGTACGCCTGCACGTCCTTGCCGAAGACGTTGCCGGCGATGGTGGCGATGATCTTGTTCGTCGTCACCGAGCCGAAGCCGCCGACCGAGTGGCCGCGCATCGAGAAGCCGCCCTTGGGCCGGAGGTCCGGGTCCTCCGGCTGCTTCAGCGCCAGCGCGTGGTCGATGCCGATGCAGAAGAATTCCTGGCCGTGCGGCTTCATCATGTTCTGGAACGTGGCGATGATGTCGCCCGGCCGCACGTCGCGACTGCCCAGGCCCGCGGCGCCGTGGTGGATCTTCGGCACCCGCGCGATCTTCGTGTGGCCGTTCATGCCCGTGACCGCGTCGCAGAACGCCGCCTTGATCTCGCGCGTCAGGTGGTTGCCGGTCGTGGACAACGGGTCGTCCATCCGCTCGAAGACAGTGAACGCCTTGCAGTCCTTGAGCGCCTCCACAATCTGCCGACCGGGGAACGGCCGAAAGACGAAGACCGTTACAACGCCCGCCTTGATGCCAAGCTTGGAGCGCATGTAGTCGGCCGTGACCTTGGCCGTCTCCATGTAGCAGCCCATGCCGATGAGGATGTAGTCGGCATCCTCGCAGCGGTACGATTCCACGAAGCCGTATTTGCGGCCGGTCTTCTGGGCGAACAGTTCAAACGACTCTTCGAGGGCCGGCTCGATGCGGTCGTAGTACCAGCGCTGGGCGATCTTGCCCTTCATGTACGAATCCTGGTTCTGGACCACGCCCGACATGATCGGGTTGGCCGGGTCCATCAGGTTCATTAGCTTCTCTTTCGGATCGCCAATGTACTCCTTCATGAAGGCCAGTTCGGGCAGCAAGGCCGTCTCGACGGTGTGGGTCGTCAGGAAACCGTCCTGGACGTTAAAGAACGGCGTCTGCGTGGCCTCGGCGGTACGACGGCAAATGAGGCAGAAGTCGCCGGCCTCCTGGGCGTTGCGGGCGAAGGTCATGCCCCAGCCGCAGTCGGCGACCGACATCACGTCGTCGTGGCCGGCGTGGACGTTGAGACCCTGGCTGGTCAGCGCGCGGGCACCGATGTTCATGAGGATAGGCAAGCGCTTGCCCGAAATGACATAAAGCACCTCCTTCATGAGCACGAGACCCTGGCCGGAGGTGAAGTTGGTGACGCGGCCCCCGGCGACGGCAAAGCCCTCGCACACGGTGGCGGCGGCGTGCTCGCTTTCCGGCTCGAAGAACATGAGCGGGTCGCCCCACAGATTCCTCTGGCCGTTCATGACGGCGGTGTTGAAGCCGCCGCCCATCGTGGTCGAGCTGGTGATCGGGTAGGCACCCGCCGCCTGAGCCACGTTTATTTCGACGTGGACGACGGCCTCGGCGCCGTCGCAGGTGGTGGGGATGCCGGGGTACTCGTACTTGGTTTCCACCGCTTCGCGGACCGGTTCCAGGGTTCGCGGCGGTGCCTGTTCGAGAACACTGCTCATTTCGGAAGCCCTTTCTGTGCGCAAAGTCCTGCGCTCGCTGCGGCCCGGACTTCAAGTTTTGCGAAAGGAAACAACGGCAAATGAGGCTCGCGCCGGTTATCCGAGCAAGGGCGACGTTCGGGAAACCGGTGTCCGCCTCGACCCCGATTGTACCGGGCGGGAGATGGGTTGCAAAGGAGTTTCCTGGTTCCTTGAAAAAAAGGGTGTGGCAAATCTTTCGGGAAGCCGCGCCCCCGAATTGCGCAGCGCAATCCGGGGTACGGCGGCGCAATCCACGCCCGAGACCTCGCCCTATTCGGGGACGGAACCACTCCCCGAATGTTTTGCCACACCGGGAGCTATCGCCCCCCGGCTCGCCTTGGGCCGCTTTTCCGTTGCGGTTGCCGGTCGCCGCCCCCATAATGCCACCTGATTCCGCAACGAACCCGCTGCCGAACCCTAACCGTTCCTTCGAGGATCGCGCCATGCGACGTATGCTTTTCCTGGTGCTGGCCGCGTGTGCCTTCGTGCCCGCCGCCGCCCGTGCCGCCGACTTCGAGCCGGACCCGCGCGCCGTGCAGCGCTACGGCCCCGCCTACCGCTACCCGCAGGCCGGGTGGATCGTTCTGCACATCGAGGGCGAACCCTACGAGCGCGGCGTCCAGCACGGCCGACTGCTCGCGTCCGAGATCGCCGCCCACGTCCGTTGCTTTGCCGCGACGCAAAACCCCAAGTCGCCTGCCGAGGGTTGGAAGCAAACCCGCACCCTGGCCAACGCCCTGTTCCTCCGCCGCTACGACAAGGAATACCTCGAAGAAATGAAGGGCATCGCCGACGGCGCCAGCGCCGCCGGTGCCAAGTTCGAGGGCCGGGCCATCGACCTGGTGGACGTGGTCGCCCTCAACGCCTGGCCGGAAATCGACACGCTCGACAGTGCCCTGGAAGCGACGCCGACCGAGTTGGAAGGCAAGAAGTTCACCATCGCCGAGGCGCCGAAGCCCGCGACCGTGGACAAGCCGATGCGCTGCAGCGCCTTCGCCGCCACCGGCCCCGCCACCAAGGACGGCAAGATCGTCTTCGGCCACATCACCATGTTCGGCCTGTACCCGTCGAGCTTTTACAACGTGTGGCTCGACGTGAAGCCCACGAAGGGCCACCGCGTTTTGATGCAGACCTACCCCGCCGGCATCCAGAGCGGCCTCGATTATTACATGAACGACGCCGGCATCCTCGTCAGCGAGACCACCATCAAGCAGACGCGCTTCGACGTGAAGGGCATGGCCCTGGCGTCGCGCATCCGCAAGGCGCTGCAGTACGGCGACAGCATCGACCGCGTGGTCGAGTTGCTGAAAGAGGACAATAACGGTCTCTATACGAACGAATGGCTGATCGCCGACGTGAAGACGAACGAGATCGCGATGTTCGAGTTGGGCACGCACAAGACCAAGCTGTACCGCAGCAGCAAGAACGAGTGGTACGGCGGCACCGAAGGTTTCTACTGGGGCTGCAACAATACGAAGGACCTCGACGTGCGCCTGGAAACAATCCCCAGCGTCGATGACCGCCCGGCGAGCATGGTCTTTCGGCCGTCGGACCGCGACAAGACGTGGCTGCGGCTTTACGACAAGTACAAGGGCAAGATCGACGCCGACTTCGGCAAGCTGGCGTTCACGACGCCGCCGCTCGCCGCGTTTCATTCGGTCGATGCCAAGTTTACGACGACCGACATGGCCAAGGAACTCAAGACGTGGGCGCTGTTCGGCCCGCCGCTGGGCCGCACCTGGCAGCCGACGTTCGAGGACAAGCAGCGCTTCCCCGAAATCCAGCCGCTGGTCGGCAACCCGTGGGCCGTCCTGCACGCCAACCCGCCCCCCGTGGTGAAAAGCAACGGACCAACCGTCGTCGATCTGAACTTGACGCTGGGTGGCGGCCGGGCTGGCTTCGGCGGTGGGTCAGGCGCGTTCGGCGGCGGCGGCGACAGCGAGCCGCCGGAACCGCCCGTCACCTGGCACGGCACCGTCCTGCCGAAAACCGACGCCGACACCTGGCTGGCGACCGCGTTCGCCAACTACGAGCGCGTCGTGGCCCAGGAGAAGGGCGTCACCCGTCGGCCCGGACCGCGGGCGGGCGGGGCCGCAGGGGCCATGGCCAGCGGCACCGACAAGGACAGCCTGCTGGTCTCCCTGTTCGCCTACCGCAGCGACTACGAACTGGGCATCCGGGCCGGCAAGGAAACGCCCCTGTCCCAGACGACCGCCGACGTGCGCAGCGACGCCTGGCACCGGATCGCGTCGGGCAAGGGCGTGCTGTTATTAAACGAATTGCGCTCTGAAATGGGGTCTGAAACCTTCGACAAGATGATGGAAGGCTTCGGCCGCGACAACGCCGGCAAGGCGGTGACGACGGCCCAGTTCAAGGCCAGCGCGGAAAAGGCTGCGGGCAAGAAGCTCGACGATTTCTTCGACGCCTGGTTAAACAAGACCGGCCTGCCCGCGACGAAAACGGAGATCGGCACGCCGAAGAGTGTCTTTTCGGTGCTATCGTTCCTGAATGAGGAGGAGGACACGCTGATCGTCTACGGCACGGCGGACGAGGAGAACATCAACCGCGAGGCGGCCGAAGCGTTGCAAAAGGCGTTGCGCGAACGGCACTCGAACTACACGATCCCGATCCGGACGGACGTTTCGGTGACGGACGAAGAGTTAAAGACGCATCACATCGTTTTGGTCGGCCGGCCGGACAGCAACCGCGTCGTGGCGAAATGGCGGGAAGCGTTGCCGATCCAGTTCGGTCCGCAGTCGTTCGTGGTGCAGAAGGATGCGTACGCCAACGCCGAAAGCGGCGTGATCGCGGCAGCCGAGAACCCGGCGAACAAGCGCTATTCGGTCGTGGTGGCCGCGGGCCTGAACGCGGCTTCGACGCTGCGGACGGTGCCGCGCCTGGGCGGCGTCCGCCGCTCGGCGGAAGTGGTGATCTTCCGCAAGGAGGGGATGCCCCGCTACCTGGTGATGCCGGACAAGCAGGTGTTGCCGAAGGTCGAATAAAGGAAACCACGGAATACACGGAAAACACGGAAAAAAGACCTTAAGCAATTAACTCTTCTTCTGTCTTTTTTCCGTGTCTTCCGTGTATTCCGTGGTTTGACGCCTTTTTAAAGCGGATTGGGATTACGCTCGTAGGGACTGTGGTCGCTCGGGCGGAACTCCATCGTGTCCACCGCCGGAAACGCCGGACCCGTTTCGCCGTTGTTGGTCAGCTTGTGCAGGTGCTCGCGCAATGACTTGAGGCTCGTCTGCCGCTGCGGCATCGGTAGTGCCTCGCTGTCCTCCGCGCCACCCTGGCTCGCCGAGCCGTGGTTGCAGGTGTGTTTGTTCGCCGCGGGAAAGAAGAACGACCAGAAGCCCGGCGAGCAGTCGTCAAAGTCTTTCGTTTCCGGAAAATCGTCCTCGATGGCGTATTCCATTCTGGGGGCCGGCGTGTCGTCGTCCTGGCAGTACGGCATCACGCGCGGCGCGGTCTGGATTTCACGGCCGTGGGCCAGGCCGATGGCGACCGCATTGGCTTGCAGGATCGCGGCATCGATCGGGGCGCCGGTCGTGAACTCGCCGATGCCGCTGTCGGCGACCCTGCCGGACTTGACGACCTCGATCGGTTCGCGGATGGTGATGGCCGGCACCACGGGCGTCGGCGTGAATTCGAGCGCGTCGGTCGACGCCGGGTCCGGGATGGGATCCTTGAGGGTCGCCACGTCTTCGGCCGGGTCGTCCGGCTTGATAAATTCGGCAAGGTCTTCCTCGCTCAGCCCGGCGTCCGCATCGCCCAGGACGGTGCCGCCGGTCGCGATTTCGCAGCACTTGATTGCCGCGGCGGCCGCCACCGTGAAGGGCAGTACCGGCCCCATACATTTTAACCAGACCATCCCGCCGACCGCGGCGAGGGCGGCGGCGGTCAAGCCCCAGAAGATTTTGCGCATGATCGCTTCCTGTTCCTGAATTGAAGGACCGATTGGGTCCGCCGCCGCAAGCTACGCAGGCTGGAGCGGCGTCGGTGTCAGCCCGCCTCGGAGCGGGGCGGACTATAGCGAGGGGGGTGGTGCGGTTCCAGAGCAGTTCGAGGGGGTGCGCCAATCGCCGTTGCCAACGCCGATAAACCAACATTGTTGTTGCCTTTGTGCGCCAGACGGAGTAAATTTCAGGTATTGCCAACCCCTTGCGGGGGCGCAACTTTCCCACCGACAGCCCCCGCCGCCGACCGCCCTACCCGCCGGACGAGGTTAATCGTGCTTCACCGCTCCTTGCCGCTGGCCGTCGGCCTGATCGTGTGCCTCACCGCCTTTAACGCCCACGCCGCAGCAATCGACGGCCCGGCAGCCAAAACGCCGCCGTCGTTTCTTAACGACGTGATGCCGCTCTTTACGCGCCTGGGCTGCAACCAGGGTTCGTGTCACGGCAAGGGCACCGGTCAAAACGGTTTTCGCCTGTCGCTGCGCGGCTACGCGCCGGAACTCGACTACTCCTACTTGACCCGCGAATTCCACGGCCGGCGGATTTGCTTCACCACGCCCGAGGACAGCCTGCTCCTGCGCAAGCCCGCCGGCCAGGCGGCCCACGAGGGCGGCAAACTGTTCGGCACCGACAGCCGCGAATACCAGGTTCTGCTCGACTGGATCAAGGCCGGCGCGCCGGGGCCGCAAAAGACCGATCCGGAAATCTGTCGGCTCGACGTGTCGCCCGCCCAGCGCACCCTGCGGCCCGACCAGGAACAGCAACTGCTCGTCCGCGCCGAATACAGCGATGGCACCACGCGCGACGTGACCTGGATGAGTAAGTTCGATTCCAACGACGCCGGCATGGCTTCCGTGGACGCGTGGGGTAAAGTCCACGTCAACCGCTTCGGCGAAACCTCGCTCCGCATCAGCTTCCAGGGGTTGGTCGCGGTCGCCCTGGTCACGGCCCCCTATGAACAGCCCGTGGACGAGGCGCGCTACAAGACGCGCAGCAACTTCATCGACGAACACGTTTTCAACAAGCTCGCGGCCCTGCGGATCGAGCCGTCCGACCTGTGTTCGGACGCCGAGTTTTTACGCCGGGCGTTCCTCGACACCGTCGGCATCCTACCGACCCCGGACGAAGTGCGCACCTTCCTCGCCGATGCGCGGGCCGACAAACGCGACCGACTCATCGACACGTTGCTCGACCGGCCGGAGTTCGTCGATTACTGGGCGTTGCAGCTGGGCGACTTGTTCCAGAATCGCAAGGAACGCGACCACGACGTGCGCGGCACCAAGGGCGTGCGTTCCTTCCACGACTGGATTCGCAAACAGGTCGCGGCCAACCGCCCCTGGGACGAGCTGGCCCGCGACGTGCTTACCGCGAAGGGCACGACGACCGACAACCCGGCCGTCGGCTACTACGTCGTCACGGTCGGCGAACACGGCGAGGCCCAGCGCTCGGAAGTCGTCGCGTCGGCGGCGCAGGCGTTCCTCGGCACGCGCATCGGCTGTGCCCAGTGCCACAACCACCCGCTCGAGAAGTACACGCAGGACGATTACTACCATTTCGCCGGTTTTTTCTCGCTCATCAAACTCGACCGCAAGGAGCCGAAGTCCGGGCCGACGACGCTGATGATCGCCGGGCCGGACCGCAAACCGAACAAGGGTCCCGTCGGCGTCGTGCAGCCGCGCACCGGCCAGTTCCTCACGGCCCGGCCGCTCGACCGCGCGGCAATGAACATCCAGCCCGAAGACGACCCGCGCGTGCAATTGGCCGCGTGGATGACCGATCCGAAGAACGAGTGTTTCAGCGGCGCGATGGTCAACCGTTTGTGGCAACACTTCCTCGGCGTCGGCCTGGTCGAGCCGGTGGACGACTTGCGCGCCAGCAACCCGCCGACCAACCCGGAACTGTGGGCGGCGCTCAACAAGGAGTTCGTCGGCCACCAGTTCGACCTCAAGCACTTAATGCGGACGATCCTGAATTCGTGGACCTACCAGCTGGCGTCGACGACGCGCCCGGCGAACAAGCTCGACGCCCGTTTCTACTCGCACTACTACGCCCGCCGGCTGCCCGCCGAAGTGTTGCTGGACGCGCTGAGCCTGAGCACGGGCGTGCCGGACGAGTTCCCCGGCTACCCGGTCGGCGTCCGCGCCGGCCAGTTGCCCGACCCGACGCTGAAGTCGTACTTCCTGACGTTATTCGGCCGCTCGGAGCGCGTGACGGCGTGTGCCTGCGAGCGCAACGGCGACGTGACGATGCCGCAGTTGCTGCACCTGCAAAACGGCGACAGCGTCATTAACAAGATTAAATCCGGCGACGGCCGTCTGACGAAGTTGCTCAAGGACAACAAGTCCGAGGCGGAGGTCGTCGACGAGTTGTACCTGGCGACGTTGTCGCGACCGCCGAGCGACGAGGTTCGCAAGTTGGTCCACGAGCAGATCGCGGGCGGGGCAGACAAGGCCGAGGTGTATCGCGATCTGTTTTGGGCGCTATTGAACTCGAAGGAGTTCTCGTTTAACCGCTGAGGATTGCCGCTTGCGGCGTTGCGGGCATTACCGCAACGCCGCAAGCGGCAAATCGCGAGGATAGCTAACGATGCTCGACATCAATCTGGGCCGGCGGATTTCCAACCGGTGTGACGGCGTATCGCGGCGCGACTTCTTGCGAGTGGGGGCCCTTGGGGGGCTGGGCCTCACACTCCCCATGCTGTTGCGCAGCCAGGCCCAAGCCGGTCCAACCAAGCAGCACCACGCCCGCGCCAAGTCGGTCCTGCTCATCTACCTCGGCGGCGGGCTGTCGCACCACGACAGCTTCGATCCCAAGCCCGGCGCGCCCGAGGAAATCCGCGGCAAATACAAGGCGATCGACACGGTCGTGCCCGGCCTCAAGGTCGGCGAACTGTTGCCGCAGATGGCCAGGAACATGAACCGCCTGACGCTGGTGCGCTCCGGCGCGCACAACAACGACCACCACGAGACCGCGACCAACTGGGTGCTGTGCGGCCGTTTCGGCTCGGCGTTCGGCGACTACCCGGCGATGGGTGCCGTCGTCGCCCACGAGACCGGCTTTTCGGGCCAGTTGCCGCCCTACGTGTCGATCCCGCGCAACCCGTCGTTCACCTGGGAACTGGGCAAAAGCGCTTACCTCGGCGGCCGTTACGAATCGTTCAAGGTCGGCGACCCGAACGCCGCGGATTTCAAGGTGCAGGACATCAGTCCCGCCGAGGCGATTTCGCCCAGGCAGAGCGAACGCCGCAACACGCTGTTGCAGGCGGTGGACGGCCTGGCCAAGAACGTGCAGAACAACGACCAGGTGGACACGTTTGACGAGTTCCACCAGCGGGCGGCGGCGATGATCCTGTCCGGCGACGCCCGTGGCGCGTTCGCCCTTGACCGCGAGAGCGAAAAGTTGCGCGACCGCTACGGCCGCACTACGTTCGGCCAGAGCGCCCTGTTGGGCCGGCGGCTGATCGAGCGCGGCGTCAAGTTCGTGACGATCAACTACGGCGGCTGGGACCACCACGCGAAGATTTTCGACAGCCTGAATAACAAGTTGCCGGAGTTCGACCGCGGCCTGTCGGCCTTGTTGGAAGACATGGACACGCGCGGCCTGCTGGACGACACGCTGGTGGCGGTGTTCGGCGAATTCGGCCGCTCGCCGAAGGTGAACAAAGACGCGGGCCGCGACCACTGGGGTCCGGCAGCGTCGCTGTTGTTCGCGGGTGCCGGCGTCAAGCGCGGCGAGGTGGTCGGCCAGACCGACAAGATGGGCGGGGCGGTGACGCGCCGCCCGGTGTCGCCGGCGGATGTGGCCTGCACCATTTACGAAGCGCTGGGCATCGACCCGAGCAAGCCGCTGCTGACGCCGGACGGCCGGCCCGTTTCGATTCTGGACAGCGGCGAGAACATTAAAGAATTGTTTGCCTGATTCTCTGCCGCTTGCGGCTTTGCATGAGAACTGCAAAGCCGCAAGCGGCAAGTCTGTCGATAGTGGATGCCGCTATCTCTTGGAGGTATTGCCTTTGCCATGTCGCCCTTGGGCAACCTCACCGGCGCAGTTACAATGCAGGAGTTGTTGGCAAACAGTCAGATGATCCCGGGGATTCGCGGAGCGTACTTAAGAGTAGGCAATCGGGAGACGATCCGGTTCGGCGATCTCGCGCAACTCACCATCGACCACAACGGAATCGAGTTCCTACTGAGCCGTGAAGTTGTGCGGAACAGCCTTCTAGTCGTCAGACGTTGGCGGATTTACAGCGGCACGCCCGACCACATTCCACCTCCCCGGTTCTTTAATCCGAACGCTCCAGGCGGCGGGACACGCATCGAGCGGATTGTGGGCCATACACACCCTAGGTCGATCCCGTATGATCCGATTTACACACAACCGTCTTGGGCCGATCTCCATTACCTCAGCAGGATCAGCGGGGACTGGCAGCAAGTTTACGGCCCGTGGTCTCAGCCATTCGGAAGGATCATCTGGGGTCTGAACCCTGGTGAGACTACTATTTATGGGATCCACTCCACGCCAGGCAACGCTGTCCCACAACCTTGGTTAAGGAGGCCTTGATGTCAACAGTAACTCGGGAACAAGTATTGGAACAAGTTGAAGGACTTGGGCCCCGCCACAACGTGTTTCTCATCGGCGGCGACGACGAGGCCTTGGGAGGAATCCTTGTCTGGCTTCCTGAAATCGGCTTGAGAGAGTTCATTTTTGAACAGGACGATATGGCCTTCGCCATTTATAAACTTCTGCGTGACGCTGGGGTCAGGCGATTCGAGTCCTGGGACCATTTGAGAGAGGCCGAGACCAGAGAGAAATGGGAGGGCTGGGACACTTGTGACGACTACCGCAGGATGCAACAGACAATGGAAGAATTCGCCAATAAAGATAAGCTTTTGTTGACAAGTAGTGGCCAGGGACCGTCGCGCTCCTAACGAAATGATTTGCGAGAAAGATGGCGACGAAAGGAAAGCGGCAATTCACCATGCGATTTGTCATCCCGCATACGGTTTTTTGCGCCGGCCTCTTGCTACTGGTCCCGGTCGCCGTCGGCCAGCCGAAGCCGCCGGACAAAAAGGATCTGCCCAAGCTCATCGTCGCCGTGCCAATCGGCGTGGCCCCCGGCAAGACGAGCAAGCTAGTTGTGCGCGGCCTGCGCATCGACACGGCCACCGAAATCCGCATCCACGACCCGAAAAGCTCCGCCAAGCTGCTCGCAAAAACCAAGGTCGCCGTCCCGAACCAGCAGGACCCGGCCCACGTCGGCGACTCGCAAATCGAGATCGAGGTAACACTGCCCGCCGACTACCCGATGACCACGCTCAGCCTTTCAGTGGTCACGCCCGCCGGCGAGAGTCCGCCCTACCGGATGCTCGTCGATGCGGAGCCTACGATTGCCGAGAAGGAGCCGAACAACAGTTTCAAACAGGCCCAACCGATCCAATTGCCGCAACGCATCGACGGCGCGATCGGCCAGGCCCAGGACGTGGACGTCTTCCGCTTCGACGGCAAGGAGGGTCAGGCGGTGATAATCGAAGTCCTCGCCGCCCGCTACGGCTCGGCGTTGGACTCGTTCCTGACGCTGTACAGTGCCGAGGGCCAGATCATCGCGAGCAACGACGACCACGACGGTTCAGCGGATTCGCGCATCGAGGTGACGTTGCCAAAGACCGGCGTGTACTTCGTCAGCATGATCGACGCCAACGACCAGGGCGGGCCGGCGTATGTGTACCGGCTGGCGGTGCGGGCGAAGTAGCCCGCCATTCTTGCGGCCGCTACTTCTCCTCGGCGGTGATGGCCACGCAAAACGGGGCCGGTTCGCCTTCCGGTGCCGTGGCGAGGTAGTCGAGGCTCACCACTTTCTTCTTGGGGTTGGGATTCTCCCAGGTCGTCAGGTACAGTTTGATCTTCGCCTCTTGCCCCTTCGCCGCCACGTTCTCCCCTTCCCACGCCACTTTGCCGCGCGTCGGTGCTTGCTGCCCGGCCTTCACCCACCAGTCCACCACGTCCTTGCCGTAAACGATTTCGATGTCCGCCGTGGTCTTGTCTTCGTAGTGGACGACGTACTTGCCGATGAGCGCTTCCTCGGTGGCCTGGTAGGCGCAGGCGTGCAGGAAATGCACCTTGAGGGGGAACCGGCCGACCTTGATCCCTTCCACCTTCGCGGGCATCTCCGGCATCTTGGCGCTCTTGAGCTGGATGAGGCCTTTGCCCACGTTGAACTTCACGCCGGCGAACGTTTGCTTGCCGGTGGGGAGATTGCCGAGGTTGTTCTCGGAGAACTGGATGGAATGGAAGTTGTCGGTGAGCTTGACGTTGACGTGGGGCGCGAGGTCGATGTAGACCGGGTCGGAGTCCACCGGTGCCGGGGCCGCAACAAGGAGGCCGGCGCAGGTCGCGACGCAGACCGCAGCAGTCAGAGAGCGGAACACGGAACACCCTCCAGCGGAAACGGGTCGTTGACGAGGAGACATGCCCTGAATGTAACGCCTCCGCTGCCGGGACGCCAGCGCAGGTTTGGAATGTATCGGGGGCCGCCATCCGGTTAAGGAGGTCGCCGACCGGCCGTCGCTTGGGCGTGCGTGGGCGACCCTTAGCCGGCGTCAACGCCGTGTATACTCAACGCGGCCCGGTTTGACACAAGCCTGAAGCGCAAGC
>JBBRLG010000056.1:0-20128 GCA_038231495.1 Gemmatales bacterium
ACGTTGCGGTTGGCAAACATTTATAAAATTTTTGCCGTTTGCGGCTTTGCATTACAGGCAAAGCCGAATGCGGCAATTCCCTATCGACCAGGGAAACTGGGCGAATCACAGCCCGCCCTGTTATTCTCCGGCTTCCACCAATTCCGAGAATCGTTACAATCCCGCCCCTTCACTGGTCGATGGTATCAGTGGTCCGTTTACCGGGGCGAGGATCGTTCCCATGAAGTCCAGTAACCCAACCAAACAAGTTCGCCGGCCCGGCACGACGCTGGCGGCGTTTCTGATCGGCCTGCCGCTCGCGGCGGCGATTCTCGGCGTGTTGCACTTCGGCCCACTGAAAGACGACCCCGTCATTTCGCGCTACGTCTCGCACGAAGTCGAGAACGTGGAAGTGCTGCTGTTTTGCTGCGCGATGGGGACGCTCCTCGCCAAGCTCTGGCAAAACCGTGCCGAGCGTGCGGCCTGCCGGCGCGAGGTGCTGGCAAAGTGGGACGGCAAACCCGTGCCGGTCGCTGAGGCGACGCCGCTTGTGGCCCGACTAACCAAGTTGCCGCGCGGGTTGCAGCGAACGTATTTAGTGCAGCGCGTCAGCGCCGTCCTGGACTTTGTGGTCCAGCGCGGCAGCGCCGACGAAATCGACGACCACCTGCGGACCCTGGCCGACAACGACGCCCTGCAGATGGAAGGCAGCTTCGCGCTGACCCGGTTTATCACCTGGGCCATCCCGATCCTCGGCTTCCTGGGCACCGTCCTTGGCATCACCGGGGCCATTGCCGGCATCACGCCGGAGGTGCTCGACAAGAACCTCGGTGCCGTCACCGACGGCTTGTCGTACTCGTTCGATGCGACCGCAATGGCACTCAGCCTGACCATGATTACGATGTTTTGTAGCTTCCTCGTCGAGCGTTTTGAACAGGGCGTGCTCGAAGAAGTGGATCGCGTCGTCGATCGCGAGCTGGCCCACCGCTGGCAGCGGCACACCGTCGAGAGCGCGCCGTTCATCGACGCGGTACGCCAGAACTCCCAGGTGTTGCTCGACGCGACGAGCCGACTCGTCACCACGCAGGCGGAAATCTGGGCGCGGACGTTGGCGGAGACCGAACGTCGCGCACAAGAGGTCTACGCCGGCCAGCAGCAGCAGATGACCACCAGTCTCGAAAAAGCGATGGAACATACCCTCCAGGGGCACGCGCAGCGGCTCGCCGCGATGGAGAAGCATTCGCTCGAACAGTCCACGAAACTGATGGAGCAGATCGCGGTGCTGGCTAACGCGGTGCGCGACACGGGCCGCGAGCAACAGGGCGCAATCGTGCGCTTTAGCGACAGCATGGCCGCCCAGGCGCTGGCGCTAAACCAGTTGCAGAAGAACGAACAGCACCTCTTGCAGTTGCAGAAGGCGCTGCACCAGAACCTGAGCGCGATCGCCGGGGCCGGCGCGTTTGAGCAGGCGATGCACGGACTCGTTGCCGCCATCCATCTGCTGACCGCGCGCACCGGCAACGTCATCGAAGCGGGCGGCGAAACAAACCCGGTCGCGCTACGTATCCAACACGGGAAGGCCGCATGAGACGCCGAGGCAAAACGCTGGAGGTTTCGACCTTCCCGTTCCTGGCGGTGCTGCTCTGTGCGATGGGGTCGCTCATCCTCGTGCTGCTCGTCATGGACCGCAAGGCGAAGCTGGCCGCCCGCTACAAGGCGATGGCGGTGCAAACCCAGGCCGCCGACGAGTTGGCCAAGGCCGACGCGGCGCGCCGCGACCTGACCCAACAGCGCGAGCGGGAAGCCCGCGCCGCCTGGGAACAAAAGCGCGACGCCTTGCACGCCACGGTCGCCGGTCAGCACCAGGCCGTGCAGGGTCAGTTGAAAAACGTGGGCGACCAACTCGCCGACGCCGCCGCCCGACTCAAGGCCGAACTCGACGAGAGCGGCGCGTTGAAAAGGCGCGTCGAGACGGAACGGGTGCGCCTGGCCGGTGAAGAAAAAGCGCTGACCACCGTGCGCCAGGAAGTCTCCCAGGCGGTGGCCCAATCCGCCGCCGAGCGCGCCGCCCAGGCGAAGATGACCGCGGACCTGGTACAGCTCGAAAATGCCTTGAAGGACTTGAAGGAGGCGCGGGAGCGCGACCGGCAAACCTATTCCGTCGTGCCATACCGCGGCAAGCACGGCGAAAGTCGCCGTCCGCTGTACGTCGAATGTACGGGTAAGGGCGTCGTCTTCCACCCGGACCGGGCCGAGGTGGCGGTAGGTAGTGACCCCACGGCCGCGCGGGTCGAGGTGGAACGCCGCATCAAGCGGCAACAGGAATACCTCGCCTCGATCCAGGCGAAGCTGGACGACAAGCCGTACCTGATGCTCCTCGTGCGGCCGGACGGAATAAACTCCTATTACGCCCTGCAAAAAGCGGTATCCGGCATCGACCTTGAATTTGGCTACGAATTCGTCGATGGCGCCTGGGTATTCGATTTCACGAAGGACCCAGACGGGACACCGGCCGCGGCACCCGTCGCGACCACACCGAACAGGGCGACCCCTCCGGCGCCTGGCGTTCGCGGAAGCCCGTTGGTCGCAATGGTGCCGCCCGACGCTGCCACCGCGCCGCGCGGCCACCCGGATGACGGCTTGAACGCAAGCCGCCCCGGCTATCCGACGCCCGCGGGAATCGGGGCGAGCGGCAACGGTGCCAATGGGCCAGGAACTGCCGGAACACCGGACGCCATTGCCGCCGCGAACCTCGTGACGCGACCGGGCGCAGGGATCGGCGGCCCTTCACTGGGAACTCCTGATTCACCGGCCGTCGGCCCCGCTGGACCTGGCAATCCTCCGATTGCTAGTGCCGTGGTTGGGCCGCGCGGACTGCCGCCTGATCCGCCGCCATCTGGACCTTTTGGCGCGGAAGGCACGACCGGATCAAGTGCCGCAAATCCTATCGGCGTGGTGCCGCCTGTCGTTCCGCTTGCGCCGCAAACAGGCATTGCTGGTCCGGTTGGTACAAAACCGGCGGTGAAATTGGACCCGCCCTATCATGCGGGCAAAACCAAGACCGAATTTGCCACCCAGGGCGAGCGCCATGGCCAACCACCCAACGGAAATCCGCTTACCCCAGCCGCGGGTACGACCGCCAAGCCAGGACCAACCGGTGGCGCAGGCGCGCAGGGACCGTCGGGGGGCAGCGCTCCACCGGAACCAGCCGGCTCGGCACCGGCACCCGGCACACCCGCTTTAGGGAATAGGCCGCCCGGCAACGGCGAGAGAACGCCGCGGCTCGCACCCACGCAACCGGTGCCGGCAAAAAAACCGCCGCCGTTGCGCGTCGCCCGACTGAACGGCGATCGCGATTACCTAATCTTCATCGAGTGCCGGGCCGACGATGTGATGCTTTTCCCATCGCAGAAGGCGTTTTCGGTGCAGCAACTCCAGCGCGGCGACGAGACCTTGTTCCAGGCGGTCAAGCAAATGATCGACAAGAAACAATCCCTCGTGCGGCCTGGCGATTTGCCGTTCCGGCCGCAGGTGCGGTTTTTGGTCCACCCGGAAAGCATTCGCAGCTACCACACCGCGTACCCGATTCTGAACGCGCTGGGGGTGCCCCAGACCCGGCAAAACCTGGAAGCGGACGACGACGTGGCCGCCATTGTGGTCGGACCGTGAGCCGTGCCCCGGCCCGCAACTTAACCCGTGATGTCCCATGATCCGACGCCGCCGGCCGCTCCGGGAAATTCCGTTCAGCTTCGACTCGTTTCTCGACGTGGTCGCCAACGTCGTCGGTATCATCCTACGCCTTATCATTGTCACCTGGGTTGGCGCGCGAGCCTACGCCGGCCTGCAACCGCCCGGGTCGCCGCCGACCCCGCCGGCAATCGAAGAAATCGTGTCCCTGCCCGAACCGCAGGATGCGTTGACGCCGGAACTCGAACGCCAGCGCCGCGAACTGGCGGAAGCCCAGGCGAAACTGCTGACCGAACTGCGCCAATGGGAGCAGATTCGGCAGCAGCACATCATCCTGGCTTCCGACCTGGCCGACGCGGGCAAGCGCGTTCAAGGACTGGCATCCGAGCGTGCCGCGCTGGAGCGCTCTAAAACCGAGGCGGGCAAGAACCGCACCGCCTTGTTGTCCCTGACGGAAATTCAAGCGCGAAACAACAAGCTGCTCGAAGAGATTGACGCGCTCAAAAAGACGCCGTCGGCGAAACAGACGCTCCGCTACCGTACGCCGATCAGCCACCCGTTGCAGTCGGAAGAAGTCGTTTTCGAGTGCAAACAGGGGCGCGTGACACTCATCGACGTAGGCGCGATGCTCGACGAGGCCCGGCGCAATCTGCGCGAAAAGGGCGACCAACTCCGTAACAGCTGGGAGGTGCGCGAGGTGACGCAACCGGTCGGCGCGTTCCAGCTCCGTTACGTCGTGGAGCGCGACCGCGAGGTGCTGGACACGGTAAAAATGGACGCCAAGCCGAATGCCACGGCCCAGTTCCATTACGGCATTTCGGGATATGAGGTCGTGCCGGTCGTCGCGGACCGCGGTGAAGCAGCCATCGCCGCGCTGGCGGACGGCTCGGCCTTTCGGCGCGTCGTGGATTCACTGGACGTGAATCAGACGGCGGTGACGATGTGGGTCTATCCGGACAGTTTTGATTTGTACCGCCGGCTGCGCGATTATCTGCACGACCACGACGTAACGGTCGCGGGCCGGCCCTTGCCTAAAGGTGTGTCAATCGCCAGCTCGAAACACGGCACGGTCTCGCGGGGGCAATAATAAAGAGTTGAACCGCCAAGACGCCAAGAGTGCCAAGGTAGAAAGAGAAGGCAGAGGCATTTAACCCTCTCTTTTCTCTGTCTTTCTTGGCGCTCTTGGCGTCTTGGCGGTTCAACTCTTTTTCAATGGACTACGAGATAACCGAAGCGCTGGCGGAATTGTTCGGGGGTCATGAGTGCGGCCTCGGCCAGGCGTGCCAGGCGCACCGGTTCGTCGAAGTCGCGCTTGTCCAGGCGGATCATGTAGCGCCGGGAGCACTCGTAACCCTCGCCATTGACGTCCACGCAGCGCGACTGCATACGGCCCGTTTTTGGATTAATCATCCTCTCAAACGGCAGCGGTTCCAGGCGGCCGCCGACCAGGCTAATGATTGCCCCATACTTCGCCGACTCCGCCGAGCGCAGGAATTTCACGGCCCCGTAGCCCAGGTCGCGCGTGTACTCCGCGTCGAACGGGATCGGGTCCGCGCAACGCAGTTCATACCCCAAGTCCTTGTCGATCAGCGTCACCGGCAGCTTCAGCTCTTCCATCTTGGCCGTCAACCGGTCCTTGAGCATACGACCGAACTCGATCTCGCCCAGGCGCAGGTGGCCGTGCGGGTCGCGGACAATCTTGCCGTAACGGCCCAGTTCGCCGGTCGCCATCATCGCCGCCAAGCCCGGTTCCCCGATGGCCTCCATCAACCCCTCGGCCAGCACCGCCACACCGTAGGAGGAACCCATGCTGCGGCGTTTGATGATCGAGCCGATGAGGATGTCCACCACTTCATCGACCATCACCTGACGACCCCGAAACTCCTCCGGGATGATCGTGAGCGTTGCCGCAGCCGCCTTGCCGATGCCCAGCGCCAGGTGGCCCGCGGCCCGGCCCATGCTGATGATCAGATACCAGCGTGACGTGGTGCGGGCGTCCTCGGCCAGGTTGCGGACCACGCCGACGCCCACTTGCCGGGCCGTCTCGAAACCGAACGTCGGCGTCGAACCGGGCAACGGCAAATCGTTGTCGATCGTCTTGGGGACGTGGGCAACGCGAATCGTGCCCGCCGCCTTGAGGTAGACCTGGCTGCCGGAATAAGCCGTATCGTCGCCGCCGATCGTGACGAGGGCGGTCACGTTGAGGTGGTGCAGCGCGTCCAGCACGTTGCGCATGTCGGCGTCGGACTTGGCGGGGTTCGTGCGCGACGTGCCGAGCCAGGACCCGCCGCGCAGGTGGAGGCCCTTCACGTCCTCGATGGTCAGCTTGCAATGGTTCGTCGTCTCACCCTTGACCAGCCATTTGAAACCGTCCCGAAAGCCGATCACTTCGATGCCCTGTTCGATGGCCTCGATCGTCACGGCGCTAATGACGCCATTGATTCCCGGCGCCGGACCGCCGCCCACCAACAGCGCGAGTTTGCCTGAGCCAGCCGAGTTGGACATCGGAAAAACCCTCATTATCTCGATCAAAATGGACCATGTGGGCAACGGTGTCAGTTTAGCGACGGCGCTCCGATTGACCAATTGGCCTCAGGAAGCCCTCCCCCTACCACCTCGGCTGGAAAGTTACACACTGCGACGCTGCCACCGGGCTTGCCCAGATACCCTTGCCAAACTCACTGTTGCCAACCACCCTTGCCACACTTTGTGATACCTTTGGCAAGGGTATAACAGCGCCGTTGCCTGAACCTGACGCTCAATCTGTGTCAAAATTCCACCCTTGCCAACTTCTTGCGTTTTGGCAAGGGTGGCGGTGGTGTGCCCGGTCGCGCGGTCACATTGGACGCAATCGGCGAGCGGGGTAGCGTCAGCGGGGACAGCGCCTGACACCATTTGGCGACGAACGGATGGGGAAATTATTCCTTTTCCGGATGCAAAGTAGCCGGTTTAAGCGTCCAGGCTTGTTTGCGCGCCAATTCCATCAGCGCGGGTGCCTTGAAGCCGGACGGAAAGATCACCCAGCCCCACAACTTCGGGTCGTCGTCGGCAACGTATTTCGCGTCGAGTAGCTTCGCCGACTGGATTTCGATGTCCTTCGGCGTTTTGCCTTCACCCAGTTCGAGGGCCGCGCGGGCGAGGGCATGAAGGTAGGCTTCCGGCGGAACGGAGACGCTACCCAGCCAGACGGCACTCGGCACCCGTCCCTGTTTCTTGATGAAGTCGGCCACATCGACGCTGGTGCGGCTGAATTGACTCCAGTCCGTTTGCACCGTGTCGTCCAGCGTGGCAATTTTACCCGTCGGGCCGAGAGGCGTCCCGGTCAGTCGGACCACTTCCCCAGTCTGTTGTTGGGTGCGGCGGGCGACGTACTCGTTGAGGAGAAAGAAGACCTCGCTTGCGCTGAGGTTGAACTCCTTGTGCCGTTGGTGGCCCACGTCCTCGCCGACCTTTGCTGCAATGGCCTTGATTTCGGCGGCAGTGAAAGCGCGATTGCGGGCGTCGTCGCGGTAGAGTTTTACCGCATCGCTCGCCGTGATGAACTTCACGTCGGGAAAGCGCTTCATGAAGCGGACGTAGCCCTCGAAGTTGTCGTAGGCGGCTTTCGTCTCCTCTTCCGTTTTTTGAGGCGGCACCTTCCACTCCGCGCGCGGCGGGTTGGCCCCCTTGCGGAAGTTGACGCCGTCCCAAAATTCCTTGTGAACGAACTCGCAGGGGTGATAAACGATGCTAACCACGCCGCCGCCTTCCGCGAGGAGTGCCTTGCGCGCGGCGGCAAACTTTTCCTCCGCGTCCGCAAGTTCATTCGGGTTGGACAGGCCGGTGCGCGGCGTATAGGCAAGCCGGTAGAGGTTTAATAAGCCACAATAGAAATGGGGTTTGTCGTCCATGCGGACGTGGGTGCCGGAGTCGAGGTAAACTTCCATGCCCCACTTTTTCATCGCGCCGTAACTCTGCGGTCCCCACGAACTGCCGGGTTGGCCGTAGCACGTCGGCGCGACGCCGAAGATGCGCTGCACGTCGTCGCGGCCCGGCCCCTCGCGCCGGTCGAATTCGGCGACGCCCTCGTCCCAGCCGAGGTTGGACAGGTACATCGTCGGCGACGGCTGGACGCTGTGCCATTGGGCGTGGAAGCCGATTTCGTGTTTCTTCAGCGCGTCGATCACGTCCTTGCGCTTCCGGCGTTCGAGCGTCCGCGCCTTCTCGCCGACGACTTTGAACGTGCCGCGGATGTTCTCGCCGGTCAAAAAGTCGGCGACGTGCAGGGCCGCGTCGTCACTGGCGGGCAGCAGATAATCCTCGGTGTCGAACCACAGGATGACATACACTTTCGGGGCTGGTTCCACGGCCCGCGCCGGGGAAATGACGGCGAGCAGGGCGAAAAACACGACAAGAAGAGCGGCGGGCTTCCGAACCGAGGGGATGAACACAGTATGGCTCCTTGGTGATTGCCGCTTGCGGCTTTGTAGATTTGCAAAGCCGCAAGCGGCAATTGTTCTTACCACCGCGCGCGCGCCGCGTCCAGCATGGCGGCGGCTTCCTTGCGCGTCGTCTCGCCGCGCGCCTCGCCGCGCAACATGCTCGCCAGTTCTTCCAGGCGGTCGGCGTCCTTCAGCGCGTGAATTTGCGTCGTCGTGCGGTTCTTCGCCCGCGTTTTGCGGATGGTCCAGTGGTGGCGGGCGTAACTGGCCACTTGCGGCAGGTGCGTAATGCAAATGACCTGGTGCGTCTGACCCAGCGCCGCCAACTTCTGGCCGAGTACGTCGCCGAGCCGGCCGCCCACGTTGGCGTCGATCTCGTCGAAGATCAGAGTGCCCAGCCGGTCGTGTCCGGCCAGCACCGTTTTCAGGGCCAGCATCGTGCGCGACATCTCGCCGCCGGACGCGACTTTACGCAGGGGCCGCGCGGGTTCGCCGGGGTTCGCGGCCAGGGTCAATTCCAGGTTCTCCGCGCCCCAGGCCGGCACGTCGGCTTGGAGCGGATCGTCGCCGATGGGTGCCGGCTCCAGCAGCGCGTCGAGCCGTGCTTCCGCCATGCCCAGGTCGGCAAGCTCCTTTTGCACTTCCGTCGCGAGGCGCTTGGCGACGCGCTGCCGCAGTTTACTCAGGTCGGCGGCAGCCTCCTTGAGTTTATTGAACGTGGTGGTCAACTCCCCCTCAATGCCGCCGAGGTCGTCTTCTTCACGCTGGAGGCGCGCTTCCTGTTCGTCCAGGCTGATGCGGTAGACGATCAGGTCGTCCACCGGGCGACGGTACTTCGTTTCCAGTCGGCGGAGGAACTGCAAGCGCCGCTCTACTTCGTCGAGGCGTTCGGGGTCCGCCTCCCAGCGCTCGCCGAGGTGCTGCAAGGTTTGGGCAAGGTCCTGCACTTCGGACTGTACGCCTTGCAGTCGTTGCATCAACTCTTCCAGGCCGGGATCGAGTTTGGCCCACGATTCAGCCTCACGCTGCAGCTTGCCCAAACGGTCGAGGAGCGAGTCGTCGGCCTCGTAGAGCGTGTCGTACCCGTTCGTGGCGAAGGCCTGCAAACTCTGGGCGTTGGCCAACCGTTCGCGCTCGCGGGCCAACTCGGCCAGCTCGTTCGGCTCCAGGTTGGCCTGGTCCAGCTCGTCGCGCTCGAAGCGCACCAACGCCAACTCACGCCGCCGTTGTTCGCGCGCCGCGGAAAGGGTGTTGTACCCCTTCCGCAAGGTGCGGACCTTTTCCGCCAGTTCACGATAGGCGTTGCGCGGTTTGCCGAGTTCGCCGTAGGCGTCGAGCAATTGCAGTTGGTAGGCCGGTTGCAACAACGACTCACTTTCGCGCTGGCCGTGCAGATCGACGAGCGCGCCGCCAATTTGCTTGAGGGTGGCAACGGCAACCGGCTGGTCGTTGACGTAGGCATGGCTGCGGCCGCCGCGCGTCAAGCGCCGCGCAAGGACGATCGAATCCTCTTCCAACTTCGTGTCGAGAAGGCTTTCGATTTCCTGACGGGTGCCGGCGTCTTCCAGTTCAAAGACGCCGGTGACGCGCAACTCTTCAGCCCCGGTGCGAATCAGGTCCGCCGAGCCGCGTTCGCCGAGGAGCAGGCCGAGCGCTCCGAGCAGGAGCGACTTCCCCGCGCCGGTCTCGCCGGTCCAGGCGCAGAAACCCGGTTGCAATTCGACGCGGACATCCGCGATCAGGGCCAGGTTCTGTACCGAGAGTTCGCGGAGCATAGTGGTCGATTTGCCAGCGGCTCAAGCGCGGGCTTGCCAAATTCTTGGGTCACGCTTCATGTGAAAGACCGCCAAAACGATTACCTGATCCACTTCAAGGCGGTAGAAGACCGAAAAGGGAAATGTAACCGTTCACTCCTCCCCTTACGAAGGGGGGGCAGGGGGGGTTAAGAACGGATGTAGTCGGTCATGGCGCTATTTCCACCCCCCCAACCCCCCCTTCGTAAGGGGGGGAGTGAACGGTTACAGGGAAATTTCCGAACATTGGCACGGCGCACGTCTTGGAATACGACCGCGTGTGCCAGGGGCATGAGGCCAATCCGCTCGAAAACCTCCTGGGTTCGCGCGACGAAATCCACACCCAAACCTGCTCGCTGTTGCTCGTACCCGTCGAAGGCGCCATCGAATTCGGCTTTCGCCGCAGGTTTCAGAACGACCGGAAAACTCATTGGCGACGCCTCGCCAAAGCCGCGGCTTTGACCTCTTCCCACGGAACTACGTCCGTTGGGTTGGCCTGGTGGTCTGCAAGCCGCCGCTCCAATTCATTCCGTTGGACCTCGGTGAGGCTGGGCTGACCTTGCTCGTCGGCGATGCTATCCCAGATCGCTTGCACCAAATGAATTCGGTCATCGACGCTGAGTGCCGTGATTTGGGACAAGGTGGCTGACAGGTCCATGTGCGTTCCTCGATAGCGACGGCGGAGACTTTCCACTTTATGATTATCCCACACGCCAGCAACCGACTCAACGTGCGTTGACGCAAAGCCGCAAGCGGCAAAGGCAGCATTTTCAAACAGGTGTTGTATTTTCCCGCAGCATGTTGCAAAACATCGCCCCCTGCTCGATCGCGTCGTCGAGCGCCTTGTGCGTATGCGGCAGCGGGTCGAGCCAGCGGTGCGGCATGTTGCGCTTGACCGATTGCCGGTAATCCTTTTTCATCAACGCCATCGCGTACGTCTTGACGTCGAGCGCCGAAAACGAGAATGGACTCTCGCCAGCGAACCGGATCAAATACCAGTAGACGAACAGGAAATCAAAGCCGGCCGGGTAGGCGACGAAGACGGGCGGGCCGGGCAGTTGCTTCAGCCAGGCGACGTAAGCCGGCAGCGCCAGCGCCGGCTCCTCGGGGTCGCGGCGGCACTCGGCCCACGCCTCCGGTTGCGTCTTCCACCAGCCCATTGTGTCCGGGTGGCCGACCGCGCCGGGCAGCGTTTGAAGGTTTCTGGTAAAGGTGCCGAGGAGCGTCTTGTCGGCGAGGTAGGCCGCGGACGCGAAGCTGAGCATCGAGTGCGGGCCGGGGATCGGCCCGTCGGTTTCGACGTCGGTGCTAACATAGATTTCGGGCATGGAATTCCCGTCCGCGCGGGACGCTCCGGGGAAACGGCAATGGACGACCAGCACACCTTGTTTCTGTGGATCCTCGCCAGCGGCGGCTTCGGGGCGCTACTCGGGGCCGGCTTTGGCGCGACCGTCGGTGCCATTACCTGGCTGAACAACCGCGCGGCCGGCACCTTCCTCGGCCTGCGCGTCGCCCGCGGTTTGGAGACCGCCGCGGGGCACGAGCTGTCGCCGGGGTTCAAGGGGGCCGTCATTGGCGGCACCGACGGCTCGGCTTTTCTCGGCACGGTCGGCATCCTGGTCGGGGCAATCATCGCCCCCAATACGCCGGCAGCCTGGGAGGTTTTGGGACCGACCGCCGTGGTCGTCACCCTCCTGATCGGGGGCGGAATGCTGTTCGGTTGCATCGCCCTCGTCCTGCTGCGGACCGGCGTGCGGGCCGTGTTGCCCCTGTTCGTCGGAACCCTTCTCGGTGCGGGCGCGGGCCTCTCCGTCGGGCGCGCCAACAGTTTATTCGTGGGCCTCGTCCTCGGCATCGCCGGCGGGACGCTGCTCGCGTTCCTCTGGGGGCCGCCCAAGACTTGACCCGCCGTCCGGGCGTAGGCAGCGCGCGATCTGCCGTACGGCCTGGCGCAGTCGATGCTCGTTCTCCACCAGCGCCAGGCGCAAATAGCCTTCGCCGGCGTCGCCGAAGCCGCCGCCCGGACTGACCGCGACACCCCCCTCGTCGAGCAGCTTCATCGCGAAGTCGATCGAATTCAGGCGGTCGCGCCACTCCTGGGGATACCTGGCCCAGACGAACATCGTCGCCCTGGGCGATTGCACCTCCCAGCCGATGCGCTGCAAGCCGTCCACCAGCACGTCGCGGCGGTGCTGGTATTCCAGGGCTTGTTTCCGGACGGGTGCCTCGCCCTGGCGCAGCGCGACGATGCCGGCAATCTGGATCGGTTGGAATATGCCGTAGTCGTAGTAGCCCTTGATCGTCGCGAGGGCGCGCACCATCTCGGCGTTGCCGGCGCAAAAGCCCAGCCGCCAGCCGGCCATGTTAAAACCCTTGCTCATCGTCGTCGTTTCGACGCCAACTTCCTTGGCACCCGGCACGCTGAGGAAGCTCGGTGCCTGGTAGCCGTCGAAGCACACGTCGCCGTACGCGAAATCGTGGATGACCATGAAGCCAAACTTGCGGGCCAGCGCGACCACCTCCACGAAAAAGTCGCGCTCTACTACCGTGGTGCTGGGGTTGTGCGGGTAGTTGAGGATGAGCACCTTGGGCCGCGGGTACAGGTGCTCGGCCATGTACGCGACGTTGGTCAGGAAGAAATCGGGCTTCGTGCAGTCGATGCTGATGACGTTGCCGGACGCCAGGGCCACGGCGTAGACGTGGATCGGGAACGACGGCGCGGGCACAATGGCCGTATCGCCCGGTCCGAGCAGCGCCAGGCACATGTGGCTGAAGACTTCCTTGGAGCCGAGGCCGGCGATCACTTCGGTGTCCACGTCCAGTTGCACGCCGTGCAACCGCTCGTAGCGCAAGGCGACCTCGCGTCGCAGGTTCTGAATGCCGTTGCTCACGGAATAGCGGTGGTTGCGTTCGTCGGCGACGGCCTCGCGAATCTTGTCGATGACTTCGGGGTGCGGCACGTCGGTCGGGTTACCCATGCCCAGGTCGATGACGTCGATGCCGGCGCGGCGCTTCTGTTGCTTCAGCGCGTTGATCTTGCCGAACAGGTAGGGCGGCAGACGCTGCACGCGGTCGGCCACTTGAATTAGAAACGGCGTTTGCAGGGTATTCGGTTCGCTTTGCATGGTCGCGGCACAGTTCCGGGGCGAAAAGCTCACAAGGACGGAGCGCGTAGAGTTTAGCAAACGCGGTCAAGGGCTGTCTGTATCGGGTTGCGCGAGCGACCACGCCGCTTGCGGCTTAGCGCAAAGCCGCAAGCGGCGACTCACCGCGCCAACCGATTCAGAATCTCAATCCCGCGGTCCAACGTGCGGTCGTCGGCGGCGTAGCTGATGCGGAAGTGCGTGTCCCGGCGGCTGAAGACGTTGCCGGGGATCATCAGCAGGTTGTTGCGGATCGCCTCGGCCACGAACTCCGAGCCGGTGCCGTGCGGCGCTTTCGGATACAAGTAAAACGCCCCTTCCGGCTTTGCGACCTCGTAACGATCCCTCAACCCCTGGTAGATGCGGTCGCGCTTCTGCCGATACGTCGCCACGATTTGCGATGTGTCGTAGTCGAGTGCTGCGACGCCGGCCCATTGCACCATGCTCGGCGCACAAACAAAGGTGAACTGTTGCAGCTTGGTCATTTCCTCGATTAGCCGGCGCGGGCCGTGGGCGTAACCGAGCCGCCAACCCGTCATGCCATACGTCTTACTAAAGCCGTCGAAAACCAACACGCCGTCGCTGAACTCCGCCGGGCTGCAAAACGGCCGATCGTAAGCGAACGCACTGTAAATCTCGTCGCTGATGAGCAGGACGCCCTTCTCGCGCGCCAGGACCGCGAGGTCGCGCAGCACCTCGTGCGACGGGCTGCGGCCCGTGGGGTTGGCGGGGCTGTTGACGAGAATGGCCTTCGTCCGCGGCGTGATCGCGGCGCGGACGCGGTCCGGGTCGATCGTGAAGTCGGGGTAGGTGTCTAGCACGACACTTTTGCCGCCGGCCAACTCGACGAGGTGCGGGTACATGACGAAGTACGGGTCGAACAGGATGACCTCGTCGCCGGGGTTGACCGTGCAGCAGAGCGCCAGCACCAGGCCGCCGCTCGTGCCGCTCGTGACCAGCAACTCGCGGTCGCCGTGCCGATAGCGGCGTTGCATCTGAGCCGTTAATTTCGCACGCAGCTCGGCAATGCCCTGCGTCACGGTGTAGCCGTTGGCCCCGCGGTCGATGGCGGCGCGGGCGGCGTCCTTGATCGGCTCCGGCACGTCGAAATCGGGCTGGCCGATACTGAGGTTCACCGGGTTCTTCAGACTACGCGCCAACTCGAACACCTTGCGAATGCCCGACGACTCGATTTGCGACATGCGCGCGGCGATCCAGGAATCGGCGGCGGATTTAGGAGTCATTAACCATCTCCCTTGCATCTAAAAGCGCGTCGGCGTCAATCCCCGGCCGCGCGCTTGACCGCATCGTTGTGGTACATGAAGTAGGTGTCCCATTTCTCGTCGAGGATTTCCAGCGCCTTGTCCAGCGGCACCGCGCGAAAGAAATTGGCGTCGCGCTCGACAATGCGCAAGCGCTCCAGCTTGGCCAGCGCGTCGCCGATCTCGAAGTCCACTTTCAGACCGACCGCGCTTTCCAGGTACAGTTCGACGTAGTCGTCGAGTTGCTCGCCGGTCCAGCCCTGGGGCGGCGCGAAGTAGCGCAGGCAGAAATACGCCAGGAACGTCTCGCGGCACTCCTGTTCCTCGGCCTCGTCCATCAAGCACGTCAACACGCCGCCGTTGCTGTCGAGGTTCTGGAAATACAGGCTGCGGGCCAGGCGCAGGTTGTAGTCCTGCTTCTTGACCTGGTAGCTGTGATACGACTTGTAGCCGTAGCCGCCAAACGCGCCGGCCATGCTCAACGTCGCCAACTTCAAGGTGAAATAGCCCGCAATCACGCCGACGCCGGCGTCCCAGATGTCGTAGCCGATGTTGTAAAGCAACAGTGCGAATCCGGTGATAAGCGGGTAGACGATCAAGCCCTGGTCCAGCCGCGACAGGCGCACCCGTGCCCCCGGCAGCAACATTTCCAGCTCGTGCTTGGGAATGTCCTTGAAGATTTTCAGGTAAACCTTGTCGGTGTCCACTTCCTTGCCCAGCCGGCGGTGCTTGCGCAGCTTGCAGATTACGGCCAGGCGGTGATAAATCGGTACGCTGACCTCTTCGCGGAACCACAGCTTCGACCAGCGGCGGCGGTAGTAAGTGGCGTGACCGTCGCCCCGGACGAAGAGGTGGATGTGCTCGAAGACGTGCGGGTCCACGTCGGTGCGCAGGCCCGACATCGTCGCACCGGCGGCGACGACCTTGTTGATGGCGTCTTCGTTGTAGCGCTGGAAATTGCCCACTTCCATCAGGGCGTCGAACGCCAAAAAGAGCCGTTCGAGCAACTTCGGTTTCGCGTCGGCCTGGACCGGGTGTAGCGGCTTGGTTTCGCTGTCGGGGTCAAAGGCGGCGTAATCGTCCTTCAACTCCTCCAGTTGCGTTTGGTACTCGAAATGAAAGGTAGCCCCGACCAGCCGACAGAACTGGCGGAACGGTTCTCGGGCGTCCGCCGCCAGGTGCTTGTCCGCGCAGAGCAGATCCACCAGATCGCTCTTACGCAGGGGAATGTAATGCTCGCGGTCCTTGTACTCGGCCATCGAAACCGTCTCCTCTTCCCGACCGGAATGGTAGGATGGGTCGCGCTGCGGCTCGGCGCTCCCCGCGTATTACGCATCACCGGACGAGACGATCCTTACCACTCCATCGCGTCCAGCTTGTCTTCCGGCGATTTCACGAGTTCATCGACGAGGTGGTCGAGCGCGCCCTGGATTTCGCTCACACGCTCCGGACGTTCCTTGGCGCTAAAGGCCAGGCACTTGTGGATCAGGTCGCACAGGACCGGCGGCGCACCGGGGATGAATTCCTGCACCGGCTTGAACATGCGGCCCCAGGTCTTGGAGTCGATCGGCAGGCCGCCCTCTTGCGCCATGACCGGCGGCGGAAAGCGCCAGGTGACCATGCGGTACATGGTCGCGCCGAAGTTGTAGATGTCGGTGCGCTCGTTGATCATTTTGTGCTTGACCTGCTCGGGGGCCATGTACTCCGGAGTGCCCTGAAGCCGGTCCTTGCCTTCGCCGCGCAGGCGGGCCAGGCCGAAGTCGATCACCTTTACGTCGCCGGTACGGCTGAGCATGACGTTGTTGGGCTTGAGGTCGGCGTGGTAGATGTTGCGGCGGTGCATGTGAACCAGGCCGGCCGCGACGCGCTCGAAGATCTGGACGAGCTGCGCAACCGGAATCGCGGGGCAGGTGTCGAGCGTCTTGCCGTTGACGAATTCGACGAGCAAATGCACTTTGCGCAGGCGGAACATCCAGTCCTTGACCTGCTCGAAGGCGAAGACCTTGATGAGGCAGGGGTGTTCGAGCATCTGGCCGATGCGGAACTCGTGTTCGGCCTGTTCGAGAAACTTTTGGTCTTTCGGTCCGTCGATCGGGACCACCTTGAGGGCGTAGTTTTTGCCGTCGGCACTACGGCGGACGTGCAGAATGGTGCTGTGGGCGCCGGTGCCGAGGGGGCCGACGACCTGAAATTTGCCGATCTGGAAGTCGCTCATGGGTGGCGTTTCCGCGTGCGAACCTCGCGCAAGTCGTGGAACGGAACAGCGGCTATATTACCGCGCCGGCGCAAGACCCACCAGAGACACGACTCAACATCGCGTTTTACTTCGGCTTCAGCATCTCCCCCGCCAGCCGGGCAATTTCGTCGGGCAACGGCATGTTGCGGAAGCGGTGAATGCCTGCGGACAATCCCTCCAACTCCGCCTCGCCGATGTGCAACTGCTCCGACACCGCCAGCAGGAACGGCTTGCTCACCTGTTGACGCAGGCGCTCCAGGTGCCGTTCCGCGCTCGACCGCCGCCAGAAACCCAGCACCTCCAGCAAGACGTGCTTTTTCGTCGCCCGGTGGACCAGCCGGAAGTCCGGCACCCAGAAGCCGTCGCCGAGGGGGAACACTTCGGTTTCTTCGACCAACTCCCAGTCTTCGACGCGCTTGCGGAACAGATCGACGAACAGGGCCAGTTCGGGTGGGACGTACATGCCGGTGTCGGCGTAGTGCGAAACGAGAGCCTCCTTCGGCGTCAGCACGAACGTTTTCGGCTTGCGTTGCGGCCCCCAGCTTAGCTCCGCCTTTAGTTCAAAGTCCCGACACAGCAGCACGGCGGGCAGGAACAGGGCGAGCTGAAGGCCGTACTTGTTCGTCGCGGAAAACAGACTCATCGGGCCGTCCAGGTGCAATTGGTGACTTTCCGGACCGATTTTATCCATTTCGCAAATGAGGCGGTGGAATTTCACCTGGCGCAGCAGTTGTCGGTAGCGCTGCGGCGGCTCGTTGCGCACGGTGACGTGGACGCGGGTCGCACGCAGCAAGACGGCCTGGGCCAGCGCGACATTGTAGCGCTCCAGCAAATGCGCGACGCTGATGTCGCGGAACGTGGTGAGCCGCTGTTCGCTTTTGAGATCGGCGAACAAGCCCGCCGCCACCACCTCGGCCGTCAAAGAAAACTTCGTCGCCACCTCCGCCAGGACTGCGGTGCGGTCGAACGGACTGACAAGGGTACTCTGTTTGCGGCGCTCGGCGGCGGCGCGGAATACCTCGTCGCGCAGTTCTTCCGGTGGATAGCCGGAAACCGTCTCGAACTCGCAACGGTCTTCGAGCAGCTTGTTCAAACCCTGGTGGACGAGTTGGCTGGGGTCGTCGCCCACGACTTCGCGCTGATCCTCTTCCAGCTCACCCCGCGTCCGACCCTCTTTGCCGCGGAAAAGGGACAATAAGCGCTCGGCGACCTCGTGCCACGTCGCATCCTGGAGGTCCAGGTAGCGCGGAATAATGCGGTCCTTGGCGTAGCGGACGCAGACCATCTTACCGGTAAGCATGGTGTTGCCTCTGCCGTTCGCTGGTGAACTCCTCGCCGGTGCCGCGCGTCACGACCTCGTACAGCGTGGCCTGCTTGTCGCCGTGCTTGCGCAACAACCGGCCCAGGCGCTGCACGTGCTCGCGTACGGTACCCGAACCCGACAGGATGACGCCCACGTTTGCCGCCGGCACGTCCACGCCTTCGTTGAGCACGCGGCTCGTCACGACCGTCGGGTATTCGCCGGACGAGAAGGCGTCGAGGATGCGGCGGCGCTCCTTGGCCTTGGTCTGGTGTGTAATCGCCGGCACCAGGAACCGGCGGGCGATTTGGTAGACCGTGGCATTGTCGTAAGTGAAAATCAGGACGCGGTCCTGGCTGTGACGGGCGAGCAGCTTGTCGAGCAAGTGCAGCTTGGCCGGGGCGGCGAGGGAAATGCGCTTCTGTTCCAGGTAGGCCTGGAACGCGGCGCGGCCCTCGCGCGATCGGCAGGTCTCCTGGATGAACCGCTGCCAGCCGTGCGCGCCACCCATGCTGATGCCGCTGTCGGCAACGAACTGGCGGTAAACGTCCCTTGCCTGTTTGTACCGGGCCTCTTCTTCCGGCGTCAGCTCAACGTACATGCGCTCGGTGTGATATTCGGCAAGGAAATCGCCGGCCAACTCCTTGATCTCGCGCCGGTAGACGATCGGGCCGATGAGGCTCGGCAGCACGTTCTCCAAACCGTCGGCGCGCTCCGGCGTGGCGGTGAGGCCCAGGCGATAGGGAGCCAAATTGCCAATGGCCGTCTGCATGTACGACGGGCCGGGCAAGTGATGGCACTCGTCGAAAACGAGTAAGCCGAAGCGGTTGCCGAGGCGTTCGAGATGGATGTAGGCCGAATCGTAGGTCGTCACGGTCAACGGCTGCAACTCGTTCTCGCCCCCACCCAATACGCCGACCGGCACGTCGAAGGCCAGGAGCAATTCGCCGTACCACTGGTGCAGCAGGTCGATGGTTGGCGTGACGATGAGGGCCGGCCGCGCCGCCTTGTTGATCGCGAGGATTGCGAGGAACGTCTTGCCGGTGCCGGTCGGCAGGACGACGACGCCGCGACCCCCTTCCTGCCACCACACGTCGAGGGCTTCGCGCTGGTGCGGGAACGGGTCTCGGCTGGTACGCAACGGCCACGCACCAGGCTGATAGTTGCGGGCCTCGTCCTTGTAAGGAAGTTTTTCGGCGCGGAGGTATTCGACCAGGGCGCGGTAATGGCGCGGCTCGGCGCGGTGGACCTTATTGCGCGCGTCGAACTGGCAGAACGGCAACGCTCCGAGGCGTTCGGGAGTCGCCCCCGTGACGACCAGGGTGCCGCGGTCGAATGCGAGGTGGATGGCTGGGGTTTCCATTTCGCTATTATGGCCATCGGTCGGGCGACTGCCCATTGGAATTGGGAGGAGAGAAATGCAAAGCCGCAAGCGGCAAGCAAGTACTGCCGCTTGCGGCTTTGCAAATCCTTGCGTATTGTGGAGTTTCTGAGTTGGAATCTTCAATTGGGCCGCGGCATGGAAATCGATCTGAACTGCGACCTGGGCGAGGGCTGTGGCCACGACGCCGAGTTGATGGAACTCGTCACGACGGCAAACATCGCTTGCGGCTTCCACGCCGGCGACGCTTGTACGGCCCGCGCCGCCCTTTCGGCCGCGGCATGCCATCGTATCCAGGTCGGGGCGCACCCCGGATTTCCGGACCGGGAACACTTCGGCCGGCGCGAATTAGAGCGGACACCCGAACAGGTTTTCGTTGAGTGTGTTTACCAAATCGGCGCACTCACTAGCCTCGCCCACTCGAACGGTTCAAAACTTCGCCACGTCAAACCCCACGGGGCGCTTTACAACATGGCTTGCCGGAACGACGAATATGCACTCGGAGTCGTGGAAGCCGTCAAAATGTTCGGGTTGACCTTACTGGGACTTCCGGGGTCGCAACTCGAAATAATGAGCGCGGACTGTTGCCCGTTTGTCGCGGAGGGCTTCGCGGATCGGCGGTATATGCCAGACGGCTCCCTGGTGCCACGGTCGCGACCCGATGCCTTCGTTGAAGACCCGGCGGAAGCAGTGGGCCAGGTCGAATGGCTGTTGCGCGAGAAAGGGGTGCGCACACTCTGCGTCCACGGCGACAACCCGCAAGCGCTGGCGTTTGTCAAAGAGTTGCGTCGGCACCTGGAGCAGCGGGGCGTCCTAATCCGACCGTTCTAACCCAATGGCAAGCGAAGCAACGGCACCGCTCACCCGTCTAACCGTGTTGAACCCCGGCCTCTATTCGCTCCTGGTTGACTTCGGCCGACCGCACA
>JBBRLG010000057.1:0-20046 GCA_038231495.1 Gemmatales bacterium
CCGATCAGCTGCACTTTGCCGTGCGACAGCAGCACGACGCGGCGGCAGACCGTCTGGATCGCGCCCATGTTGTGGCTGACGAACAGGACGGTACGGCCCTCGTTAGCCACATCGCCCATCTTCTTCATGCACTTTTTCTGAAACTCCGCGTCGCCGACAGCGAGCACCTCGTCGATGACGAGAATTTCCGGCTCCAGGTGGGCGGCGACCGCGAACGCCAGCCGCGTGTACATGCCGCTGGAATAGCGCTTGACCGGGATGTCGAGGAACTGTTCAACCTCGGCGAAGGAGACGATCTCGCCGAACTTGGCGGCGATCTCGCGGCGGGCCATGCCGAGGATCGAGCCGTTGAGGAAGATGTTTTCGCGCCCCGTCAACTCGGGGTGGAAGCCGGTGCCGACTTCGAGCAAGCTGCCGACCCGGCCGCGCAACCGGGCCTGGCCTTCGGTCGGTTTCGTGATGCGCGACAGGATTTTCAGGAGAGTGCTTTTGCCCGCGCCGTTGCGGCCGATGATGCCGACCGTCTCGCCGGGCTGCACCTGGAAATTGATGTCTTTGAGCGCCCAGAACGGCTGGTGGCTGGCCCCGTCGCCGCCGCGCAAACGCCTAAGCGGCCAGGACGCGGCCCGCACGAGCGATTCGCGCAGGGTCGTGTAGTCCGCCGGCGAGTCGGCGCGCTGGACGCGGTAACACTTGCTCAGGTTTTCGATCGTGATGGCGGGTCGCATGGGGTTATGAATTCAATACGAATCACGAAAACACGAAAGGACGAAAAGGCGAAAAAGAGAAGTAACCGTTCACTCCCCCCTTACGAAGGGGGGGTAGGGGGGGTGAAGAGAGCGCCGGGACTGAGTACATCAATAACGTTCTTAACCCCCCCCTACCCCCCCTTCGTAAGGGGGGGATAAGTTGATGTCGGCGAACGGTTACAAAGAGAATACTTATTCCGTTACGAAGTCTCGTAATTGTTCCCTTTCCCTTTCGTTTTTTCGTCCTTTCGTGTTTTCGTGATTCGTATTTCGTTTAGATGATATCCGCGAACCAGTCCTCGACCTTGCGGAAGTAGAAGCACCCGGCCAGGAACAACACGCACACCGTTGCGGTCGAAATGCCCAGTGACAGCCACGGAATCTCAGTGCCCAGGCACGCGGCCCGGAACGAGGCGACCAGGCCCGTCATCGGGTTGCAATTCATCGCGAACGCCACGAACCCCTTGTCGGCGTCCGGCGGCGTCGGCATGTAGACCGTCGGCGTTGCGAACATCCATAGCTGAATCATGAACGGCGTCACATAGCGAAAATCGCGGTAGGCGACGTGCAGGCCCGCAAGCAAGGTGCCGACGCCCATCGCCCCCAGCGTGATGACGAGGAGGATGACGGGCACTAGCAGAAACTGCCAGGTCGGCCACCACTGGAACCAGATCATCACGACGAACAGTAGGCCAAATGCGATGAGGCAATCGACCACCGCGGCAAGCACCGACGCGAACGGCAGCGATAGCCGCGGGAAGTAAATTTTGGTGATGAGCCGTTCCGAACCCAGGACGCTCTGCCCCGCATTGGCGATCGCCGTCGCGAAAAACGTCCACGCCAGCAGCCCGGCGCAAACGAACAACTCGTAGGGCGGATCCTTGGCGCTTTTCTCGGTCGCGATGCCGCCGATCTTGTTGAAGAAGATCGTAAACACGACCATCATCATCGCCGGCTGCAGGATGGCCCACGCCGCGCCGAGAAAGGTCTGCTTGTAACGCACCTTCACGTCGCGCCAGGCCAGGAAAAACAGCAGTTCGCGGAATTGCCACAACTCGCGGAAGTTGATGAGCTGCCAGCCGCGCGGCGGGCCGATGACCATTTCCGCCAGTTCCGGCGGTGGCGGCACTGCGGCAACGGTCGGCGGCGCAACCACCTCCGGTTGTGATTCTGCGACCTGCATGGTCATCGCGAGGGTTCTCGTGTCCATTATTAGCTGGTAACCGTTCACTCCCCCCCTTACGAAGGGGGGGCGGGGGGGGTGGAGATGAGGCTATGACGGAGTACTTCAATCGTTCTTGACCCCCCCTACCCCCCCTTCGTAAGGGGGGAGAAGTTGATGCCGGTGAACGGTTACATTATCTGATAGCTGTCAGCCATCAGCTAGCAGCCAATGCGGATCAGCCGCGCAACATGAAGAGGCGGACGAAGACGGTAGCACACACCAGAAAGATTACGCCCACCAGCGCCAGCCGGCCCCACAGTTTCAAGTCGAAGCGCTCGGCCGGGAAGGGCGGGTCGGTCGTCGTCATGTTGGCGTAACCCGCGGCGAAGGCCAAGACCGTGTACGTCGGCAGCACATACGGCAACGTCAGCGACAACATGCCGACCATGTAGCTCGCGAGGATGCCGGTAATGAACGGTTGCAGGTGCCGTAGTTCCAGGTCCACGATTGTCGCCTTGACGCGACCGAGCTGCGTCAGTCGACGGACGGCGAGGTAGAACGCCCCCAGGAAGAGGGCGCCGCCAAGGAAGCCCAGTTCGGTGAAACAGTGGATGTACGAGTTGTGCGCCACCTGCCCGGCCTGCTCGACGTACTGGTCTTTGCCGATGCCGAACAACGGCGCTTGCCGGATCAGGACCAGGCCGTCGCTCCACAGATGGATGCGCGCCTGGCTCGTCCCCTCTTCGGTCGAGAGGCTGGTCTGCCGGTCGCTGGCGAGTAGCAGGATTGCCGGCAACACCAGGGCACCGAGGACTACGGTCATCGTCGTGCCGAAACGGCTGCGGAGGAACAGGAGCAGGCCGACGAGCAGGGCGAGCATGCCGCCGCGCGAGCCGGTCAGCAACAAGCCGTAACCCATGACGCCGAGGGGGGCCAGCCACACCCAGCGCCAGATGCCCATGTTCGGCTTGAACAGCCAGTACAGCCCGGCCAGGATGCCCACGGCCATCAGTACGCACAGGTCGTTCGGGTCGCGGAAAATGCCGGGGCCTTGCAGCCGCAGCACGCTGACGTTTTTGCCCTGCGCGCTGTCCCACATCGTGTCCGTGAGCGGTGCCAGGTTCGGCAGGTTGATGCGGCCGTAGAACTGCAAGATGGTCAAGACGGCGATGGCGGCGCAAAACAGCGTGAACCAGAGGAGCATCTGTTTCAACCGAGCCGGCGTCGTCACCAGGCCGATGAAGAGCAGAAAGTAGAGGACGACCTTGAGGAATTCGGTGCCGCCGTCGAGCATCCCCTTGAAGTTGAAGTGCGACAAATGCGACAGCACAATGGCGAAAAGGAGGCCGACGACGCAGGCGGTGATCGGTCGGGCGTCGAGGTCGCGCGGCCTCACCTGGCCGAGGATGACCGGAAACGAAACGGCAAGGCAGGCGAGGATGACGTAATAGTAGATTTCCAACCCGAGCAGGTCGGGAATGATCTCGGCGGGACGCAGGTACAGAACCGCGTTGAGCAGGACGAACAGCCCGAAACCCCAGGCGTGGCCCGGCCGTAGCGCGGCAACGTCCGCCGGCGCGACGGGCGCGGTCGGCGTTTGCACGGAGAATGCCGGTGCGGTGGTTAGGGATGCCATAAGTTCAACTTCAAAACTCAAGGCGAGCTGGGAGCGTAAGCGACCGGAGTTCATCTCCGGATAACCTCCGGTCGCTTACGCTCCCGGCTCGCCAGTTTCGTTTGACGCTCTAAGACGGATTCAACGCCTTCGACAATTCCGGCAAGAACAGTTGCAGGAACTTCGCGGCGGGTTCCTCGTCCAGCGGGTCGTTACGGTTGTTCGTCTCGCGGATGACGTAGAGCTTGTAAAGGTACGGCAAATGCGCGAAGTCCCAGCGCGGCCAGGACGACGCTTTCCACTCGCCCGCGGCGTTCCAGGCCCAGAAGATGCGAAGCTGCGACGGCGCGGCCACGTCCTTCTTGACGAACTTCGAGGTCCAGCAGTCCGCCACCTTGTCACCGCCGACCGCGGCGCGGATGGGGTAGCGGATCGACGCGCCGCCCTGGTCGTAGCCGGCCCCCGGGTAGCAGTTTTCCGGCCGATGGACGCTCATTTTGGTTGCCGGCCCGACGAGCAGGACGACGAGGACCGTGTCGTTGTTGGTCGAGGTAAAGCGCTTGACCCACGCGCCCTCGGCACCGGCCTGCGCGAGTTCTTCGGCCTTGATCTCCGGCGCGGGCCGCGCCTTCCAGTTGCCGACGCTCAGCGGCACCCGGTCCAGGCGCTGGACCGCAGCTTCCAATGCCGGCGACTTGTCCCACCGCTGCGTCCAGCGGCCGTGGACGAACCCGGCGGCGGTTACGACGATCAGGGCGGTCAGGAGGGGGAGGATGCGCGACATTGAATTTGCCTTGGTTTTGAGGACAAGGGGACAAGGGGACAAGGGGACAAAATGCAAAGGGTTGACAGCACTGCTCACTGAATTCATTCTCCCCTTGTCCCCTTGTCCCCTTGTCCAACAACGTCCATACCCTCACGCCCGCAACGTCTGCGGGTAGTCGTACACGTCCGCTTTTTCGCCGATGACGACCGCGCCCAACATGCGGATGCCCAGCGACGACAGCTTTTGCTGGGCCGCGTGCAGTGCCGGCATTCGGCTCACGTTGCGCAGCACCGAAAAGACCACGGCGTCCGCGTGCTGGCCGATCAGCAGCGAGTCGGCCACCGGCAGCACCGGCGGCACGTCGATCACGATGAACTCGTACTGCTCCCGCAGAATGCCGAACACCTTTTCGACGTTCTCCTGGGCCAGGCACTGGATCGCCAAACGGTCGGCCTTGCCCGCCGGCAGAAGCGACAGCCGTGCCACCGGCGTGGACAGGATCGCCTCGTCGTACTCGACCTCGCCGCGCAACGCTTCGCTGAAACCCGGCTCGTTCGGCAAGTCGAACTGGCGGTTGGCCGCGGGGTTGCGCAGATCGCAGTCGATCAGGAGTGTGTTGCGCGCGCCGCGCGCCAGGCTGGCCGCGAGGTGACAGGCCAGCGTCGTCTTGCCTTCGCCGACGCCGGGACTCGTTACCATGACGACGTGAATCTGCTCCGTCTTGGCCGCGTGCAACAGCGATGTGCGGATGGCGTCGATGGCCTCGATCATGGCATTCTGGTCGGCGGTGTTCTCGGCCGGGTTGGCGGCAGGTATGCCGCGGCGGGCGCTGCCGGACAACAGCGGCAGCGTGCCAAGCAGCGGCAAGTTTAAGCCGCGCGTCACGTCGGCGGCGGTGTACACGCGGCGATAGCCGTACTCCCAGAACACGACGCCCACGAACACCAAGCCGAAAAGGACCAGGCCCGTGACGCCGGCGTATTTCGTCTGCGTGTCGGTCTTGCGCGCGGTCGGCGCGACTTTTTTGTCGAGCAGTTCGACGCGCGAGCCGGTCGCGTTGTCGATCTGGATCGAGCCGAGTTCGTCGCCCAACCGCTTGAGGACCATTTCCTGTTGCGTCACCTCGTCCATGAGGGGGGCGACCCCGGTGGTGCTGCGTTCCCCCGCCTGGTTGGCCGTGCGGAGGTTGCTAATCTCGGTTTGCAGTTTAACGGTCTCGTCGTTGAGGATTTTCTGTTGCAGCGGGTATGTGCTTAACTTGGCTTCCAGCTTTGAGAGCACTTCCTTGTTGTCGTCCAGGGTCTTCTGACGCAGCTTTTCCTCGACCTCCGTGCGGCGGGACTGGGCGTAAGTCGTCAGGTTCGTGACGGCGTTCGCCCGCTCCTCCACGGCCTTGGGCACTGCACTGTTGATGTCAGCGATGCCGCGACTCTTCAAATCCGCCAGCTTCTTGTTGAGGGTAAGGATTTCTTCGTACAGGAACTTGTAGGTCAAGTCGTCCTTCACCTTCTCGTCCACGGCGTAGGCCGAAACCGTAATCAATTTCGGGTTTTCCGCCGTAGCCTTGAGCGCCCGGATTTGCTCCTTGTCGCCAATCTCCTGAATCCGCAGCTGCACGATTTGCGATTGGTTTGCCATGATCTGATGCTGCAACGAACTCTGCCGCAAGGCGGTAGAGGCCGGGTCGTCGATGCCAAGGTCTTTCAGTTTGTTGCTGAGTTTGATTCGATTCTCGTTGAGCGCCTCGGCGGTCTTGCGGTAAGTGTCGGTCAACTGGGCGCCGCGCTCGACGGCACGGATCTTCTCGCGCGTGTTGTACTCCAGTAAATACTGGCGGATCATCTCGTCGAGGATGGCCGCCAGGTCTTCGGCGTTGTCGCCGGTCAGGCTGATGCGCAGAATTTCCGGCGATTGCAACGTGTCGGTCACCAACTTGTCCTGCAGCCATTGCCGGGCGTCGTTCTGGGACTGGATTTCGTTCAGTTCCTGGATCGAAGTCTGGTCCAACACCTTGCGGATCACGTCCGGGCTTTTGATCGTTGCCGTCTGGGCGCGGACGTAGCTCGAAAACGACTCCTCACTTTCGTACGCGCCCCTGTTGGCCTTGCTGATGCGGAGGTTGCGCGTCGCGGTGTATTTGCCGGGGAACAGCGACCAGACTGCCGCGAATCCCAGACCCGCGGCCAATACGCCCAGGCACAGGATCGTCAACCACCGGCGGCGGACGATGTGCGCGATCGTTTCCAGGCTCGGCGGCGACGACAGCGCGGGCGGCAACGGCGGCGGTGCCGGCGCGTAGGCCGGGTGCGGACCGTTTGCCGTGCCGTTCATCGGGGTCGCGGCGTGGGACGGCTGGCTCGTCTGGGGGTCTTGCGACTTCATCGGGGTACGACTCCAATCCGGTTGGCGGGCGCGATTACGAGGGCTGGCTCGCGGTCGCGACCGGGGCCGGCACGGGGGAGGCCGTGGACGTGCGGTCGGGTTTAAGAAGCGTGGTGCGCGCGAACGGCACCGGCACCGGGCCGCGGTATTCGCGCGTCACGAACAGGTGATCCAGAAATTGCAGCTCAAGCCAGAGTGTGGCCAAGGCCAACGGCATCATGAGCCAGCCGGCCAGGTCGTGAAAGATCGTGTCGGCGACGTGGCGGCCGAACAGCGGGAAGGCGACCCCGGTGGCGGCGATGCGCAACAGGTTCATCAGCACGCCGATCGGGATGGCGCTAAAGAAGATGACGAGCCGGTCGGTGAGCGGCCGCTGCGCGATCAGCGCGACGGTGGTGGACAGCGCAAAAAAGGCGACGAGCATGCCCAGGCCGTTACACGCCTCCATGACGCCGATCTCGTAGTCGTCCAGCAGGATGATGTTGCCCTCGGAGACGGCGGGGAAGCCGAACGTCTGAAGCGTGTAGGTGCCCGCCAGGGTGGCCAGTCGTTGCAGCGGCGCCCCCAGCGCGATTTCGAGGCCGTAGGGGAGCGGCAACAGGAATACCAACACGACGAGCGCCGGCCACGACCAGCGCAGCAGTGCGCTGCCGCCGACCAGGGCCACGACGCCTGTCATTGTTACCAGCATTGAAACGCCGTCGAACCAGTCCAGGTTGAAGTAGGTGCCCAGGAGGCGCAGGGCCGCAGCCCCGGCCACGACGCCGATGCCCCAGAACGCGGGTCGGATCGCATCGCCGGGGAACGTCTTTTTGCGCGACCACAGGACCAGCAAGGCCAGGATCGGCACGATAAAGCCGTGCGACGATTGCGGGTCGTGCCACCAGCGGTCGGCCAGGTGTTCCAGCGTCGGCCAATACGCCCAGACGCAGCCGCACGCCAGCGCAGCGGCGGCCAGCCACCCGAATGCGTGGAAGGGGCGTCGCGGATTTTGACTCGAAGGGGCCATCACCCTCCTCATAAGAGGCGACTCGGTCGCGGGGCGCGCACTCCGTGCCCGTGGGTTGCGCCGCACGCATTCAACACCACATCCGGCAGTTTGGCAAGCTCCCGCGTAAGCGGGGGAGGCTCGTCCGGCGGTTCGCGACTCTAAAACGGCACTGCTCTGACTAAAACTATAGAGCATAAACGAGTTTGCTGCCTTAGCGCAATATAGTTGCCGACGCGAAAATTCCGTCTGAGGGGTCCTGGTAAAGGGGCTGGACCCGGCACGCGGGGCCGTGCGGCGCTGCGGTAAGTGCCGATAAAACCACCCGTTCCGGCCTGCGCGGTCGTAGGGGACCGCTTCTTCGCCCGACGACGGGGGGCGTGTTGTGGCCGGCGTAAAGAAGTCCGATTTTTCGCGTGCCGCAGGAAACGCCGCGGTCCGCGTCCGGCGCAAGAAGGCGCCGGCGTAACCGGGGCGAACATGCTCCCGCGTGGGAGTGTCCTTTGGAAGGCGGCGGGTGGGAAACGCAAACGGGCCGGTTTGCAGCGGTTGAGGCGTAATTTCGACTTGCAGGACTTTTACCACCCTCCTATACTTACTCTTTCCATGGATCCGGCCGTGCTAGCGTAGCTCAATGGCAGAGCTCTGGTTTTGTAAACCAGCGGTTGTGAGTTCAAGTCTCACCGCTAGCTTACTGGGAACGCGAGGCCGGGCGTGGTGACAGTCTGTTGTGCCGGGGGTGCGGACGACGAAATTTAGCAGGGTAAATCCCGATCAGCATGGACTGAGATCGATCAGGGGCAGGTGGCCGAGTGGCCAAAGGCATCAGACTGTAAATCTGACGAGCTAGTCTCTACGCAGGTTCAAATCCTGCCCTGCCCACTCTTAGATAGGGGTGACGGATGCAACGCAACGGCAGGTCCGATTCATCCCTGGAATCGCGGGTGTAGCTCAATTGGTAGAGCATCTGCCTTCCACGCAGATTGTTGTGGGTTCGAGTCCCATCACCCGCTTTTTGCATGAGGAGGAACCTGTGCAGACCGCCGAGGAAAAACGGGCGTACTGGCGTGCCCACTACCACGCCAACAAGGAGATGTGGCGGGCGAAAAGGCGCCGCTATGAGTTGGGCCTGCGGGCGTTGATCGTGGCCTCGAAGGACCGACCGTGTGCGGATTGCGAAGGACGTTGGCCGCCGCTGGTCATGGAACACGATCACCGGCCGGGTGAAGGGAAGTTGTTCAACATCGGCGATTGGTTCCAAAAGCGCATGGTCGGTAAGGCCAAACTCCTTGAAGAACTGGCCAAATGCGACGTGCTTTGTCCGACGTGCCACCGGGTTAGGACGCTAAAGCGATTAGGAAAGATTTAATAGTGCTCCTGTGGCGCAATGGTAGCGCGCCACCTTGGTAAGGTGGAGGCTTTGGGTTCGAGTCCCAACAGGAGCTTTCGAGGTTTTTCACTGGTAATCACCCTGATGTCCGGCCCCGGTGGCCGGAGCGCTTGTTTTGAAAGGGCGGAGGAACGATGGCAAAGGAAATTTTTCAGCGCACCAAACCGCACGTCAACGTCGGCACGATTGGCCACATCGATCATGGTAAGACGACCACGACGGCAGCCATCGTTGCGCGCCAGGCGTTCAAGAACAAGATCACCAAGTTCAAGGACTACAAGGAAATTGCCAAGGGCGGTACCGAGCGCGACGACTTGAAGACCGTCACGATCGCCGTCGCCCACGTCGAGTACGAGACGGCGGCCCGGCACTACGCCCACATCGACTGCCCCGGCCACGCCGACTACATCAAGAACATGATCACCGGCGCCGCCCAGATGGACGGGGCCATCCTCGTCGTCGCGGCCAACGACGGGCCGATGCCGCAGACCCGCGAGCACTTGCTGCTCGCCCGCCAGGTCGGCGTGCCGCACATCGTCGTTTACCTCAACAAGGTGGACACCGTGGACGATCCGGAATTGCTCGAACTGGTCGAGATGGAAATTCGCGAGCTGCTGACGAAGTACCAGTTCCCCGGCGATGCGGTGCCGATCATCCGCGGCAACTCGCTGGCCGTCATGCTCTCCGTCGGCAAGGACGACGTTGCCGGCAAGTGCATCGACGACCTTATGAACGCCCTGGACACCTACATCCCGACGCCGCAACGCCTGGAAGACAAGCCGTTCCTGATGTCGATCGAAGACGTCTTCTCGATCAAGGGCCGCGGCACGGTGGGCACCGGCCGTATCGAGCGCGGCCGCTGCAAGGTCGGCGACGAAGTTGAAATCGTGGGCCTGATGAAGGCGCCGCGCAAGACGACCGTTACCGGCGTCGAAATGTTCCAGAAGACGCTGGAATACGGCACGGCCGGCGACAACGTGGGCGTGCTGCTCCGCGGCATCGAGCGCACCGACCTCGAGCGCGGCCAGGTGTTGGCCAAGCCGGGTTCGATCACGCCGCACACCAAGTTCGAGGCGAGCGTGTACATCCTGGGCAAGGACGAAGGCGGTCGGCACACGCCGTTCTTCAGCGGCTACCGCCCGCAGTTCTACTTCCGCACGACCGACGTGACCGGCAACGTGGCGCTGCCGGCCGGCGTCGAAATGTGCATGCCCGGCGACAACGTCTAGATCACGGTCGAGTTGCTGGACGAATCGCCGATCGCGATGTATGAAGGTTTGCGCTTCGACATCCGCGAAGGCGGCCGCACCGTCGGCTCCGGCGTGGTGACGAAGATTTTGGCGTAATAGGCAATGCCTGGCACACAAGCCCGAAGCGCCAGCGAGGGAGCCCCTCGCTGGCGCTTCGGGCTTGTGTGGCTGGCGGTTTTTTTTGCCGCACCGATTTGGAATTAGTATCATGCGTGAATACGTTTGGCTGGAATGCACGGTTTGCGGAAACCGCAGCTACCGTACCCAGAAAGAGACGCGCGGTGCCGAGCGGCTGGAACTGAAAAAGTTCTGCCGCAAAGAGCGCAAGCACACCCCGCACAAGGAAACCCGGAAGAAATAAGAAAATCCGAAATCCGAAATCCGAAACGAAATACCGGCCGCTGGTTGTCCGTTCCTTCCGGATTTGCATTTTTCGGATTTCGGATTTGGAATTTCGGATTTCCCCGAAGGGGTGTAGCTCAATTGGTAGAGCACTGGTCTCCAAAACCAGCGGTTGAGCGTTCGAGTCGCTCCGCCCCTGCTGCTCATTGGTCCGTAGCCCGGTGTCCGTAGTCCGTTGCTAATAAACAGTGCCGAGCGCAGGGACGGCTTGTCCGTTATCGTGCTGTTGAGAAACAACGGACCACGGACAACGGACCACTGACAAAGAAGGAACCGCCATGGCCGTGGCCGTCAAGAATACACCGGACGTTCGCACCCCGTCGCTGTTCGATCGCATGCCGATCGTCAGCCTGATCGGGGCCGTGTACGTCATCGTCTGTTTGGCCGTCCTCGGCAAGGCGCTGCCGTACCTGTGGTGGGAAATCATCGGGTTCGACGAAAACTCGATGATGTACGCGGTCCTCTTCCTGATGGTCCTCGCGGCCGCGGCGGTGGGGTTGGGTTTTGTCGGCCTGCGCCTCCTCGGCACGCACGCGCCGGTCGGCACCCGTGCCGGCATCTTCGTCGCGGTACTCGGCATTCTGCTCATTTTGCTGCTTACCCGCTGGGCTAGCCTGTGGATTGAATATTGGGTCTATGTCGGCCACTATTTCTCGCCGACGGTCGGTGCCGCCTTGACCGCCGCGGTCGGCTTGGCCCTGCTCGGCGTCGGCGGCTACTATTTCCTGGACCGGCGGTTTGAGCCGTACTTGATTCAGTTGGACGAACAGGGCTGGTTCAGCGCAACCCCGTACAAGGGGCTGCAAGGCCAGCGCGTCCGCCGCGGGACGATCCTCGGCGTTCTGGTTATTGTTGGAGCCGGCATCTATGCCCTGGTGTCGCGCGGCACCCTGCAACGCGGCCCGGCGGACTGGGAAATTAACGTCCCGTATACCGGCCGCGCGATGATTACCAACGACACCCGCGGCGACGCCGACGCCGCCCTGGCGAAAGGCTTCCCGGACGCCTGGGACGCCGACAAACGCGAGTTGAAGCAACCCGTCTGGATGAGCCGCTACGACTTGCGTGACATCAACGAAGACCTGAGTCACAAGGTCCGCATTAGGAGCCGCAACGATTCACTTCTGCCCGGCATTGACCCGACGAATGTGGTCTCGGAAGCCGATTTCAAGGCGGCGGAGGCGGCGATAGGAACGGGGGAAACGCCCCCGACCAAGACGCCTTTGAACCCCGCCGGCGGCGACGAGGTGAGCAATTACGTCAAAATCCACAACCCGGGTGATTCGAGCTTCGGGGTCAACACGGTCGTCAAAAAGACGGACTTTGAAGCCGAAGTGCAGAGGCTAAGGGGCACGACACCGGGTACTGAAGGTGCCGCGAACCAGCCGCCGGCGACCAACAAGAAACTGCCGACCGCGGTGCCCGTGGCGCTGGCCTCCGGCACGGAAGTCTACCAATCGCTCACCATCCTGCCGAGTCTGCAATACACGCTGCCGCTGCTGTTGATCGCCGGCACGCTGTGGCTCTCCTGGCGCGTCGTGAACTACCCCGCGTTCGCCGACTTCCTCATCGCCACGGAGGCGGAACTGAACAAGGTGTCGTGGACGACCCGGCGGAAGCTGATGCAGGACACGGTCGTCGTGCTGGCCACCGTGTTTCTGATGGCAGTCTTCCTGTTCGCGATGGACCAGGCGTGGAGCCATCTGTTGAGTTGGAAGCAGATTGGCGTCATCCAACTCCCGCAAGACTCTGGCGAAGCCAAGAAGACGATCGAAAACCGCCCCTGGTAAGGTTTCTCCCGCGAGCCGCGCACCGAGCAAGAGTTTGCACCATGCCAGAAGACGTGCTGAGTCCCGAAACAACCCCGACGGCGACCGTCGCCCCCGAGCCGCACCCCGCGCCCGTGGAGCCGGCAATCCCCTCGCCCGCCCCGACCCCTCCGGTGGAACCGGCGTTCGTGGCCGACATCCTGCCGCCCGCCGAGCCGGAAGGGAAGCCCCCCGAGCCGGCTCAGGAAGCGGTGCCGGAACCCGCAGCCGAACCTGAACCCAAGCCGCACGCCAAGCCCCGTAAAAAAGCGGCACCCAAGGTCGAAGCTGCCAAGCCCGAAGCCGCCCCGCCCGAAGCTCCCGTGGCAGAGCAACCGAAGGCCGAGGAACCCGCGCAGCCCGAGGCGGAAGCCGCACCGCCGCCGCCGCCCGTGCCGGAAAGCAACAAGCGCTGGTACGCCGTCAAGGTGCAGAGCGGCCGCGAGGAGACGATCAAGGATTCCATTGAACGCCGGGTAAAGATCGAGGGGCTGGAAGAATTTTATGGCCAAATCCTCGTGCCGGTGGAGCGCGTCCAGGAAATCAAGAACGGCAAGCGCGTCGTCAAGGAGCGCAAAAAGTTCCCCGGCTATTTGATGGCCGAGGTGGAGTACAACGACCGCATCCTGTACCTGTTCCGCGAAACATCCGGCGTCGGCGATTTCGTGGGCGGCAACAGCAACAGCAACATGAAGCGTGATCCGCCGCCGTTGACCCCAAAGGAAATCGAGCGCATGTTGGGCGGCATCCCCGGCAAGGAAGAGAAATCCCTGCCGGACGTGGCCCCCTTCGAGAAGGCCGACCGCGTCACGGTCAAGGACGGCATCTTCGCCGGCATGGAGGGCGAGGTCAAGGAAGTCCTGGAAACCAAGGGACAGATCCGCGTCGAGCTGACGATCTTCGGCCGGCCCACGTCGGTCGAGCTGGAATACTGGCAGGTCGAGCAACTGTGAGGAAGGAAGAAAAATGGCGAAGCAGGTAACCGCGCAGATCCGGTTGCAGTGTCCGGGCGGGAAGGCGACGCCCGCGCCGCCCGTCGGGCCCGCGCTGGGTCAGCACGGCGTCAACATCGGGCAGTTCGTGAACCAGTTCAACGAACGCAGCAAGGATCAGGCTGGCATCACGCTGCCCGTGGTGATTACCGTCTATTCGGACCGCACGTTCGAGTTCATCATCAAGACGCCGCCGGCGGCGGTCCTGCTCAAGCAGGCCGCAGGCATCCCGCTCGAAAAGAAGAAGGGCGGCGAGGTCATCAACCCCGAAGAAAAGGCCAAGGCCAGCGGCAAATACAAGGGGTTCAAGGTGACGGCGGCCCAGGTACGCGAGATCGCCCAGCGGAAGCTGAACGATCTCAACGCGCGCGACGTGGACCACGCCACGCGCATCATTGCCGGCACCGCCCGGAGTTTGGGTCTGGCCGTCGAGGGGTAATTGTAACCTTTCACTCCCCCCTTAAGAAGGGGGGGGTAGGGGGGTGGAGAGAGCGCCCTGACCGACAACGTCCGTTCTTAACCCCCCCTGCCCCCCCTTCTTAAGGGGGGAGAAGTTGGTGCCGTTGAACGGTTACGGGTAATTGACACGAGCCATTGAACCTCGGAAGCCCGACGGTTGTCGGACTTCGGGGGTTCGTCCATTGAGTTTAACGAGAACCGCAGCACCATGGCCAAGAAACAAGCCGCCGCCCCCGAAGAAGGGCAAGACAAGCCCGCCGCCGACGCCGCCCCCGCCGAGGGCAAGAAGCCGAAGGAGGGCAAGTCGAAAGAACCCAAGGCGAAGCCCGACAAGGCTGCCGCCGCTCCGGCCGCGCCCGGAACCCCGGCCCCGGCAGCCTCCGCGCCGCAAGACGGTTCGTCGATGAAGAAAAAGGGCCGCCAGCCCGGCAACCCGCCGCGCCGCGGCAAGAAGTCGCGCGAGGTCGTCAAGCGCCAGTACGAGAAAGTCGCGAAGGAAGGCGTCGTACCGCTGAAGAAAGCGATCGGCCTGCTGAAGTCGATCAAGCGCGCCAAGTTCGACGAGACGGTCGAGATCCACATGTCGCTGGGCATTGACTCGACGCAGAGCGACCAGATGATCCGCGGCAGCATCGCGCTGCCGCACGGCGTCGGCAAGGCCGTGCGCGTGTTGGTCTTTTGCCAGGGCGACAACGTGGCCAAGGCGAAGGAAGCGGGTGCCGACTACGCCGGCAGCGACGAGTTCATCAAAAAGATTCAGGCCGAGGGCTGGCTGGAGTTCGACGTGGCCCTGGCGACGCAGGACATGATGGGCCAGGTGAGCCGGCTCGGCAAGGTGCTCGGCCCCCGCGGTTTGATGCCGACGCCCAAGGCCGGCACGGTCATCACGACGGGCCAGGACGTGGCCGGGTCGGTCCGCGAGTTCAAGGCCGGCAAGGTCGAATACCGGTCCGACAAGGGCGGCAACGTCCACGCCGGCGTCGGCAAGATGAGCTTCGACGAGGACAAGATCGCCGCGAACGTCACGACGTTTGTCGAGCAGATCCGCACCGTCAAGCCGGCCGGCATCCGCGGCAACTACGTCAAATCGATCACGCTGTCGGCGACGATGACGCCGGGCATTCCTGTAACCATGTAGTCCGGTATTTGCCGCTGGCGGCGTTGCGCGGAAAACCGCAACGCCGCCAGCGGCAGAACGAGAGATGCCAACCATGAGCAAAGTCATCAAGCAGATGCAGATGGACGCCATCCGCAAGGATTTCAACGGGGTGCGCGACCTGGTGGTCGTCAGCCTCAAGGGTTTGGACTGCCACTCCGACCACGCCCTGCGGACGAACCTGCGCAAGAAGCACATCCGCATGCAGGTCATGAAGAACAGCCTGGCGCGCCGGGTGTTCAACGAGTTCGGCCTGAATATTCCCGACGATTCGCCGTATTGGGCCGGCCCGACCGCGTTCATTTGGGGCGCCAACAGCATCGCCGAGGTCAGCAAGGCGCTCGAAAGCGAGTTGCGAGCGCCAAAGACCGGGGCGCGGTTCAAGGACAAGCTCGTCATCAAGGGCGCGGTGGCCGACGGCCAGGTGGTGCCGTTCGACGTGGCCTTGAAGATGCCGACGCGGCTCGAAGCGATCGGCTCGATTTTGGCGGCGATCCTCGGACCGGGCAGCGCGATCGCGGGCTGCCTCACCGGGCCGGCGTCGCAGGTGGCGAGCCAGATTCAGAAGATTAGCGAGAGGGAGCCGCCCGCGGAGGCCGCCGCGCCAGTAGAGGCCGCCGCGCCGGCCGAGGCCGCACCCGCCGCGGGCGGCGAGGCCGCACCCGCGTAAGCAACGGTTTCAAAACCCACGGCAAAACGACAACGAATCACCCGGACGAAGGCTATTACGCAAGCCGCTGCCCCGCTTCAAGCAGCACTGCATCAAGAATGAAAGGAAGAGTTCCATGTCCGAAGGCAATGGCGCCAGCTTCGCAGCTGACATTTCGGCGCTGGGCGATCAGATCGCGACCTTGACCATCACCAAGGCCGTACAGCTGAAAAACTACCTGAAAGAAAAGCACGGCATCGAACCCGCCGCCGGCGGGATGATGATGGCTCCGAGCGCCGGCCCCGCGGCCCCCATCGAGAAGCCGGCCGAGCAGACCGAGTTCACGGTCATGCTCGACGGCGTCGCCGACCCGGCCAAGAAGATCAGCGTCATCAAGGTCGTGCGCGAGCTGACCAGCCTGGGCCTCAAGGAGGCCAAGGAACTGGTGGATAGCGCTCCCAAGCCGGTCAAGGAAAACGTCGCCAAGGCGGACGCCGAGGCGATGAAGAAGAAGATCGAAGACGGCGGTGGGAAAGCTTCGCTGAAGTAGTCGTGTTTTTGCCGCTTGCGGCTGAGCGCGAACCGCTCAGCCGCAAGCGGCAATTCCGAAGCGCCGATTTCACCCCCGTGCCAGCTATTTTCGTGCCTTTTTGGTCGCCGCGGGATTTCTTGTTGGTATTTTTCGTGACGATGTGGTGAAATCGGGCGCGCTTCCCCCTACAATGAGAGTTGAGGCGCGGCTACGGCCCGGCTGGAGGTCTCGGATGTCCTCCCGCAGGTGGATCGGCAGGCAAACCCGTTGTCTTGGCGGTGGAATGCAGCGTGCCACAACTTATCTGCCATCCTTCTCGCCCCCGGATGACCGACCGCCGGGCCATGCGCCCGGCTTTCGTCGCGCGCCCTCCGGTTTTTCTTGGGCCGGAACCCCGAAACTCTTGCGGCCGCGCCTCCGACCCGGCGGGCCGTTCACCGACGAATCTAACTCCGTTGCTCGATTTTTGTAAGACCAACCAACGGCCCCCCTTTGCCGCTCAACGTCAGGGATAGCCGGCTAGCGTCGTCGTCCCGTCGTGTTTCGTTGTCGTCTCGGCGTGGGACCCGTGTTCGTTTATTGGGGAGGAGCACCAATTATGCCCGTCCCGGCAGTTCGTATTATCTGTCCTGAGATCATCCGCAACTTCGGCCGCGTCGGCGACACCGTTGACGTGCCGCCGTTGACCGACATCCAGCTGAAGTCCTACGCCCGCTTCCTCCAGCTCGAAGTGCCGCTCGACAAGCGCTCGCACACCGGGCTGGAAGGCGTGATGCAGGAAATTTTCCCGATCGAGAGCTACGACAAGTCGATCTCGCTGCAATACCTGCGCTACGAGTTGGGCAAGCCGCGCTTCGGCCCCGACGAGTGCCGGCAACTGCGCCTGACCTACGGCCGACCCTTCCGCGTCTGGCTGCGCCTCAACAAGGAACAGCCGGTCGAGGAAGAAGTCTACCTCGGCGACATGCCCATCATGATCGGCGGCGGCGAGTTTATTATTAACGGTGCCGAGCGCGTCGTCGTCAGCCAGTTGCACCGCTCGCCCGGCGTCGATTTCGTCGTCGAGACCGAGGCCAGCGAGCGCAAGTTGCACAGTTGCCGGATCATCCCCGAGCGCGGCAGTTGGATCGAGATCAACGTCACCAAGAAGGAGACGCTGGGCGTTCGCATCGACCAGTCCGGCAAGTTCTCCTCGATGACGCTCTTGCGGGCAATGGACCCCGCGTACTCGACCGACGCCGACATCATCAAGGCGTTCTACGGCACCGAGGACATTAAGAAGACCGACGCCAACCGGGCGAAGCTCCTCGGCGGCCAGACGGTCGGCGACGTGATCGACCCGGAGACCGGCGAAATCTACCTCGAAAGCGGCGAGATCTTCACCGAGGAAAAGCTGGACATCATCTACGCCAGCCCCGTCACGACGGTGACGATGCTGACGAAGATCAAGGACATGCTCATCCTGACCTCGTTGAACGAGGACCCGACCTCGACGCACGAAGAGGCGCTGCTGAAGATTTACCAGCGCCTGCGTCCGGGCAACCCGCCGCAACTGGAGAAGGCGCGCGAGCTGTTCAAGGAGAAGTTCCAGGACCCCAACCGTTACCGGCTGGGCAAGGTGGGCCGCTTCCGCATCAACCGCAAGTTCGACCAGGACATCCCCGAAGAGGAGATGACCCTGCGGGCGCTCGACTACCTGAACGCCATCCGCTACGTCCTGAAGCTGCGGGCCGGCGAAGGCCACATCGACGACATCGACCACCTGGGCAATCGTCGGGTGCGCACGATCGACGAGTTGGCCGCCGACGAGTTGCGCAAGGGCTTCCTGAAGCTGCGCCGCACCGTCCAGGAGCGCATGAGCATCCGCGACCAGCAGGACATGACGCCGCGCACGCTCATCAACCCCAAGAGCATCTCGGCCGCCATCGAATACTTCTTCGGTCGCGGCGAGTTGAGCCAGGTCGTCGATCAGACGAACCCGCTCTCGCAGTTGACGCACGAGCGCCGGCTGTCGGCGCTCGGACCGGGCGGCTTGAACCGTAAACGTGCCGGCTTCGACGTGCGTGACGTGCATATTTCGCACTACGGCCGCATTTGCCCAATCGAGACGCCGGAAGGCACGAACATCGGCCTGATCTCGCACTTGAGCATCTATGCCCGCGTGGATGAATACGGCTTCCTGATCACGCCGTACCGTAACGTGCACAAGAAAAAGCTAGGCTCGTCGGACAAAGATGTGCGCTGGCTGAACGCCCACGAGGAATTGAATGCATACTTGGCACCGGCCGACGCCCCGACCGACGGCGAAAAGATCACGTCGGAGCGCGTCATCGCCCGCATCGGCGGCGACTTCGCGTCCACGCTGAGCGACCAGGTCCAGTACATCGACATCAGCCCCAAGCAGATGGTCGGCGTGTCGGCGGGCCTGATTCCGTTCCTCGAACACGACGACGCCAACCGGGCGTTGATGGGTTCCAACATGCAACGGCAAGCCGTGCCGCTGCTCGTGACCGAACCTCCGATCGTCGCCACGGGTCTGGAGAAGGACGTCGCCTACAACAGCGGCATGGTCATCAAGGCCGAGAAGAGCGGCATGGTCAACTACGTTGACGGCTCGCGCATCCGCGTCGATGAGCGCGAATACACGCTGCGCAAGTTCACCGGTCTGAACGAGCATACCTGCCTTAACCAGAAGCCGATCGTGCGCCCCGGCCAGAAGGTGAAAAAGGGTCAAGTGCTTGCCGACGGCGCGGCAACCTACAAGGGCGAGTTGGCGCTGGGACGCAACGTGCTGGTCGCGTTCATGTCGTGGGACGGCTACAACTTCGAGGACGCGATCATCATCAGCGAAAAGCTGGTGGAGAACGACACCTACACCAGCATTCACATCGAGGAATTCGAGATCGAAATCCGCGAAACGAAGCTCGGCAAGGAGGAGTTTACCCGCGACATCCCGAACGTGTCGCCCAAGGCTTTGTCGAACCTCGACGAGTACGGCATCGTCCGCATCGGCACGTTCGTGATGCCGGGCGACATCCTGGTCGGCAAGGTGTCGCCGAAGTCCAAGAGCGAGTTGACGCCGGAAGAGAAGCTGCTGCACGCGATCTTCGGCCGGGCCGGCGAGGACGTGAAGAACGACAGTCTCGACGTGCCGTCCGGCGTCGAAGGCGTCGTCATCGAGACGCAGCGTTTCAGCCGTCGGGCCAGCATGACCGAGGAGGAACGCAAGCTCTTCGACAAAGAGCAGAAGGACATGGAGAACCGCTTCACGAAGCAGATCGCCGACCAGTTCCGGTCGATGATCGCCGAGTTGGCGGGCGTCCTGGACAAGAAGGAGCTCAAGGACACGCTGAGCAACAAGACGCTGGGCCAGGACAAGGACGACAAGGCGACCGCCGAGCAGGCGCGGGCCTTCAAGATGGACCATTTGGACATCCGCACGCCGGAGCGCCAGAAGGCGGCGGCCGAGGTGTACGGCCGGCACCACGAGCGGCTGGATTTCCTGTTCGACGAGCAGGAGCGCAAGCTGAATTCGCTGAAGCGCGGCGACGAGTTGCCGAGCGGCGTGCAGCAGATGGTGAAGATTTACGTCGCGACCAAGCGGCAAATCTCGGTCGGCGACAAGATGGCCGGGCGGCACGGCAACAAGGGCGTGATTTCCAAAATCCTGCCCGAGGAAGACATGCCGTTCCTGGGCGATGGCACGCCCGTGGACATCTTGCTCAACCCGCTGGGCGTCCCCA
>JBBRLG010000058.1:0-19933 GCA_038231495.1 Gemmatales bacterium
AAGGGGCGCTCGTTAGAATGGCGGGTCTGGGTCGTCTGTTTGAGCTTGTACGGTTGTGTGCGTACCGTTTTTTCACCACGAGGTTGACTATGTCGAAGCGCGTTCAATTCACCGTCGTCGGTCTGGTCTGTTTCCTGCTGGGCACCGCGGTGGCGTACCCCGTCGTCCAGGCCCAGGGCGAGAAGGCCAAGGGGCCCGATTGGAAGCACGGCATGGAACTCCGCGTCCGCAAGGCCGGCGAACCCGACTTCAATAAGGACACCAAGAAGTTCGGCATCGAAGTCTTCCGCGACGAGAACAACGGCAACCTGATTTACATTTCCGAAACCGGCGCCATCGCGGTCGCCCCCGGGAAGTAAGCACCGACCGCCGCTTGCGGCTGAGCGCAAAGCCGCAAGCGGGTCAAAACGGCAAATCCACCCCGAACCAGAACTGCGTCGGCGTGTTCGAGTTGAGCGTCTTGGCCACGTCGAACCGTAACGTCGTCCGCTCCACGAAGCTGAACCAGGACACGTCCAGCCGGATGCCACCGCCGACCGCGTGCGCCACCGGTCCCGTCGAGTGGTTGTACACCAGCGCGTCCCCCACGTCGTAAAACGCCGCCCCGTAGACGTTGCGCAGGCCGACCGCATGGTCGATCATGTCATAGTGCAGCCGCGTCGCCAACGGCACCCGCCACTCGACGCTGCCCACCCACACCGTACTGCCCTGCCGTTGCGACAGGTCGAAGCCGCGGTACAGGTTCGAGCCGCCCAGGGTGAAGAACTCGCCGCGGCCCGGCATGCTCGTCGCGCCGTACAGCCGCACCGCCAGCCGCGTGTCGCTCAGCCAGCTACACGCCGGCCTTACCGCGTCGTGGACGGCCGGCAATCCCAGGCAATATGCCGACAGATCCGGGAACCCTTGCACGTACGCCGCCTCGGCCGACGTGCGGTGGACGGCCCGGTAGCCGCCGACCTGGGCCACGCCGCCCTCGTACGCCGCGTCGAACAGAAAGCCACCTTCCGGGTCCCAGTAAGGCGTGCGGTAGTCGAGCCGGTAGTGGGCGCCCACGGTGCTGGCGTGCTCGTAACGCTCGCCGCGCGGGTCTGGGTTCTTCACGAACGGCAAAAAGTTGTCCTGGTACGACGCGAACGCCTCGACGTAGTGGATCGGCGGCAGGTACAAGCTGTCGCCGTAGTCGATGATGTAGCGCTCGAACGCCACGCCGCGCGTCGCCTGGTTTTCCGCCGAGTAGGCCGTCGCCAGCCGCTGCTCGGCGTTGAAGCCGGTCTGGAAATGATGGTCCGGCCAGTGGTCCCACAGGCCGTCGGCCCCGACCACCACGTCGCGGTAGTCGGTCCGGTAGGCCGCGTAGACGCCGCCGGTGAAGAACTGCGTGCGGTACGCCCCGGCCCGCACGCCCAGCAGCGTGCCGCGCGGGTACCACGGGTCGTCGTAGACCGCGCTGTAAATCCACGGACCCGCGATCACGTTCCAGCGGTCGTAGTAGTTCGTCAAGTCCGTCTCGTCGAGGAAACTGTACAGCGGCGTCACGCGCCAGCGCACCGGCGTCTTCCAGTAGTTGTTCGCCGGATCCTTGTCCACGAGCACCTGGTCCGGATCGACGGCGATCTGCGTCGGCACCGCGGGCAGCAGGATTTCCACGCGGTATTCGCGATCGCCGACCGTCTCGAACGAAGTCGGCGGCTCGTCGAGGTGGTACGACTTGGCCTGCGGAAAGATCGGAATGCGGATTGGGTAGCCCTCGCTGCCCGGCATGCTGAAGCCCAGAACGGTCTGCTCGGCGTATTGTTCCTTTTGCTTGAGGCGCACGACGACGCGCGTCTTGCCGTTGGCCTCGCCCAGCTTGCAGGCGTCGTCCATCTTGGCGCAGGGCCGCAGCCGGGACGGCCGGCACATCGACGGCGGCGGCAAGACCGTCACCTTGTCGATGGCCCAGTCGGACAGGCCGGGGCCGTAGAGCCAGTATTTGAAGAACTCGTCCCACGGCTCGTCGGTGTACGCCTCCAGCTCGCGCTGCAAGTCGGCGGCGCGCAGGATGCGATAGCGATAGCGGCTGTAAATGATGCGCATGAAGTCGAGGAAGCTTTCTTCGCCGAGCCGATCCTCGATCATGCCGACAATGCGCGACCCCTTGTCGTAGCACATGCTGAACAGGTTGACGAGGTGGCCGTACTTGGGCATGTCCTGAATGGCCGGGCTGTTCTCGCCGCGGCCGAGCGTGCCGTACAGGCCGTAAGAGTGAAAATCCTGCCGGCGGACGTTGGGCGCCCACTCCAGGCCGCGCGGGTAGGCGATTAGCGTGTTGTCGTGGCCGTGCTTGCGGTCCATGAGGCGGTTGGAGAAGTACGACGCGAACGCCTCGTCCATGAAGGTTTCGCAATAACCGTTGGTGCCGATAAGGTTGTAAAACCACTGATGGCAAACCTCGTGCGAGATGAGGTAATCGACGTAGGCGACGCCGACGTGCGGCATGCCAAAGACGCGCTCGTCGATCATGACGAGCGTGGCGCACTCGTTGCCGTTCCAGCCGAAAAACGCCTCGCAGATCGTGAAATCCGGATACGGATACGGCCCGAACCAGCGGCTGTAAGCGACAATCGCCTCGGTCGCGATGCGCACCATTTCCTTGGCGTAGAACTCGTGTTCCGGGAAGGCGACGACGTGAACCTTGACCGGGGCCGGCACGCCGGCTTGCACCGGCACCTCGCCCTCGAAGACCTTGAACCGCTTGCTGCACAAAAAGGCGAAGTCGCGCACGCCGTTGGCGACGATCTCCACTTCCTTCTTGCCGCCCTTCAGCGGCGTCGTCCGCACAACCGAGCCGGTGGTCGCGACTTCCTGGTCGCACGGCAGCGTTACGGTGACGTGGTAGACGCCCGATTCGTTGAAGAACGGCTGGTGCCAGGGAATGAACGGCGTCGGCCGCCAGTGGCCGAGGTTCGTCGGCTTGTCCTCGACGTTCTTCGGCGCGGGCAACAGCACGTCGTCGTAAACCGCGAAGACCGGCAGCCAGTTGCTGAGGAACGTCACGCCCTCCCACTGTCCCCAACGCCCCTGCTTTTCCGGCAAGTGCATCGTAATCTCGAGAACGATGGTGACCGCTTCATTCTCGGCGACGGGGTGCGGCAGCTTCACGACAAGGGCGGTGTGGGTGTCGCCCTGGTAATCGAATTTGAGGTCGATGGGCGTCTTGCCGTCGAGCGTGGCCTTCGTGACTTCGAGCGGCGGCGTGGTATAGCCCAGTGCCTCGCCGGGGTTGACGCGCAGGATTTCGAGCATCTTGGCCTCGAAGCCGATTTCGGCTTCGGGAACGACGTAATGCGCATGGGCGTTGAAGACGAGTTCGGAGGCACTTGTCTTGTGGCGGTTGGTCCAGGTGGCGTGCATTTGCACACGGGCGGTGTGCCCGGCCACGTCGAGGTCCATCGTCACGTCGTAGCGCGGCAGCCATGCGGGTGGCTCGCCGGCACGGACGGACGCCGAACCCAGCCCCAGGACCAGCAGGGCAAACAGCAGCCACCAGGGCGAGCGGGTCGAGATCATGGTTCGACATCCTCGTTGGCAAAAGGTCGGTCTATCCTGGGGGGAAGGGTCCATACCCCCGGCACAGGCCGTTTGTCTAGGGCACCTTCGCATTCCCAAGGAAAATAGGCAAATTGCGTGGCTAAGGCACTCACTTTGGTGGAACACGGGATCTCGTTTTGAATCGACGATCACTCCCTCGCGAAAAAAGCAAAAAAATCGCACCCGGACCCTTGCATTCGGTTCGAGGCGTGTTAATAATGATGGTAGAGCAATGAATGCCCTTCGTTGCTCCCACTGATGAGACCGAGAGATACGCAGGGATCTGAAGCTGACTGGGCGACGGTTTTAGGTTCCACTTCTCTCGGTCTCACTTTTTTTCTCCCCCTCTTTTGCACCTCCGCAAACTTCTCCTTTCTGCTACAATCGGTGCATGAAACTCAAACAGCAACCCGACGATTTTCGCGTCGAGGAGATCACGCGCGTTGCGCCGGAGAACGAAGGCGTTTTCGCGTTCTACCGCATGGAGAAGCGCGGCTGGTCCACGCCGGACGCCCTGGCTGCAATCCGCCGCCGTTGGCAGGTCGAGCCGCAGCGCCTCAGTTACGGCGGCCTCAAAGACCGTTACGCCTGGACGATGCAGTACCTCACGATCAACCACGGCCCGCGCCGCGGCCTGAACCATCAGCAGATTACGCTGCACTATTTGGGGCAGCTGCGCAACCCGTACACTTCACACGACATTGACGCCAACCGCTTCCGGCTGACGCTGCGCGACCTGACGCCCACGGAGCAAGAGGCGATGCCAGCGCGCATCGCCCAGGTTTCGGCCGAGGGCGTGCCGAACTATTTCGACGACCAGCGTTTCGGCTCGGTCGCCGGCGAGGGCGAAGAGTTCATCGGCCGGCTGCTGGTACGCGGCCAGTTCGAGGAGGCGCTCAAGTTGGCGCTGGCGGGCCGTTACGAGTACGACCGCGCCGAGCAGAAGCGCGAGAAGCACATCGTCTTGACGTACTGGGGCAACTGGGAAGTCTGCAAGGAAAAGTTGCCGCGCGGCCACGCGCGCAGCCTGGTCGATTACCTGCGCGTGCATCCCGGCGACTTCCGCGGCGCGATCGCCCGGTTGCGACCGGAGCTGCGCGGCCTGTACCTGTCGGCGTACCAGAGCCACTTGTGGAACCAGATGCTCGTAAGCTGGCTGCGGCAACACTGCCGACCGGAACAGCTGCGGCCCGTGGCGTTGCGCCTCGGCGACGTGCCGTTCCACGTCGGCCTCGACGCCGGGCAACAGGCGGCACTGGCGAGCCTGCAACTGCCGCTACCCTCGTCGCGCCTGAAAATCGATGAAAGCGACCCGAATTATCCGCTATTGCGCGACGTATTGGCGGAGGAGTCGCTGGAATTGAAGGACGTGCAAGTGCGCGGCATCCGCGAGATGTTCTTTTCGCGGGGCGAGCGCGGGGCGTTGTGCGTGCCCGGCGGCTTGACGGCGGAATTCGCGGACGACGACCTGCACCCGCGGCGGTTGAAGGCAACGCTGGTATTCGAGTTGCCGCGCGGGTGTTACGCGACGCTGATCGTCAAGGCGGTGACGCCGCTACCGGCACCCGAACCGGCGGCGTGAGCAGGGCGCGAATTGCGGTCTATTTTGCTACTCAATGAGGGTAGGATAAGACAACTCGCCGGAGGGATGCAATGAACGTGAAATTTGTTGGCGGTCCTTACGATGGCATGGAAGTTGACCATAAAAAGCTGAATCAATACGCCCAACTCACCGCCGTGATCGGTGAGGTGGGTGTGCGTAGTTTTGCGTTGATGCCATCCAGGGACGAGTGGGACCGATTGCTGGGCGGGGAACGGGTTGAAGCAGGGATCTTGTACCCTTACGAGCAGTTCACCGGGGATACCGGAATGCGGTTTGAAAAGGCCGCGCCGGATGCCGTCCAGCGCGCCCAAAGCGAAAGTCGCCTCAAAGTGCATTCCCGGGCCGCAACGGGCCTCGGCGCCTTGTCTTATGGCGAGCGCCGCCAGGTCATCGAGGCCGCCGACGCGCTGCAACACGAGGAACCGACCCGCTGGCCGCGAGACAAAGTTATCCGGCTGTCCACGACGGAACCCGTGTTCCTGTTGCGGGTCTCGCCGGAACTTCGCGCATTCATTCGCACGCCGGAGTCCGGCGGCGTGCTACTGGATGACATTGTCCGTAAGGAAACCCTCAAACTCTTCCGACAGCACCAGGAGGCGGAGGTTCCCAGTGAAGGAGTTTGAGACGATCCGTTTCGACGTTGATCGGTGCCGAATCGAAACGCAGGAGTTGCGGGACTGGCTCGCCGGCAAAACGGATTTGACGGAAAGGAAAGACGTTTTACCCTTCTTCAAGGCCCGCAAACAGGTATTCGAAACACCGAGTACAATTGCAAGAGCCGTCACGCATTTGGAAAGGAGCGGGGCCAATGAAATTTGACCTTCTGATGCAACTCTGTCGTTCAGCCGGCGTAGCCCTTGCCAATCCCGGTGAAATCCCAGAGTTGCCAAGCGGTGCATTGCCGGACCGTCCCGCCCGCGAAAAACTAGTCATGTCAACCGAACAGCAGATAAACGATGACATTCACGCAATCCAGGACATGTTGCTACCGTCGGTAATTGCCTGCGTGCGTGCCGATCATTCGCTGGTCGATGCGGCATCCGATTGCTTTACAACCGTTTCGCGCGAAGTGGCTACTGGCATAGCCATGAGGTTTTACTCGGGTTTTCTCGACATGGCCAAAACTCTGCGAAAGGATGTGTGGGGGGAAGAAATCTTACCTGAGCAGCGCGGCAAAATGGTCGAAGTCATCCACGAGAAGCCAACGCAAGACAAGATTTACTGCGCCGGTGTATGTTTTGGCTGGTGGGGTATCGAAAGGCGCAGTCCACAGGAGGCCGTGGTTGAGGACGGAATCAGCGAGCAACACAAGCAACTCTACCTCGCCGAATACCACGAATACAAGAAATCCGTGTTTGCGGCTTCCGGCTTGTAGTCGCATCAACACTGGAGTTGCCCACTAGCGAAATCTGGAATAGACCTTACGCACCCAGATGTCTCAACGACTGCTCTACCACATCATACGCCGCGCGCGGCCGCGCGAGCTTTGCGACGTTCGCCTTGAGTTGCGCCAGACGTTTCGCGTCCTGCAACAATAATTCGACCTTGTAGCGCAGCGTCCCCAGGTTGTTCACCTTGATCGCGGCCCCGTTTTCAAGCAGGAAATCGCTGTTGCGGCTCTCCTGGCCGGGGATCGGGTTCACGATCACCATCACGGCACCGCGCGCCAGCGTCTCCGAGGTCGTCAACCCGCCGGGCTTGGTCACCACCAGGTCGGCCACGGCCATTAGCTCGTCGATCTGGTCCGTGAAACCCAGTATTTTGACGCGGTGCCGCTCCGGTGGTGCGACCGTCGCCAGCTGCGCCTTGACTGCCTCGTTGCGGCCGGCAATGACGACGAGTTGCATCGGCTTTTCAACTTCGAGCAACGCCCCAAACAGCTTGGCGATCGGACCGACGCCGAAACCGCCCGCCAGTTGCAATACCACCGGCCGGTCGGCGGACAACCCTAGCCGTTGCAGGCATTCGCCGCGGTCTTTGGGCTTGCTGAAAACCGGGTGGATCGGGATGCCCGTGACCGTCACGGTTTCGCGCGGGACGCCCCAGTGGATCAGGTACTCGGCACCCTCGGCGGTGGCGGTGAAGTAGTGGTCGCACGGCTGATTCACCCACAGCCGGTGCGTCTCGAAATCGGTCGTGGCCGTAACCTGCGGCACGGTCAGTTCGCCCTTGCGCCGCAGCGACGCGATGATCTCCGCCGGCAGGAAGTGCGTGTTGATGACCAGGTCCCAAGGGTCGTCTTTGAGGAAGCGGATGAACGCGCGCAGGTTCATCTTCTCGACGGCCAGGCGTAACTTGCCGCCGCGGTTGCGGCCCGACCGGCTCGGCTGGTCCATCAGGTCGTAGAAGTAGCCGAGGACGTGCGGCGCGCGGTTCACGAGGTCCAGGTACGCCTTGCCATACAGCCGGCGAAAGGCGGCGTTGGTCAACTCCAGCACGTCCACGTTGCGGACCGTGGCCTGGGGCACGACCTCCCGCAGGGCCAGTTCGACGGCCTGGGCGGCCCGCAAGTGGCCGGCCCCAACGGACGCGGACAGCACCAAAATCCGGGGTGAAGCGTTCATGGGCGTTCTCGTCTTTCCGGGCCGGGCTACAATCAAGCGGATGCGATTACCTGGGAGAGTGTACCGTGAAAGGCAGTCCGGGTAAACCGGGTCGGCGCGTGCAGTTGCACCGGGCCGTGTCGAAGCTCGGCCTGGGGTCGCGCACCCAGGCATGGGACTGGGTCCAGGCCGGCGCGGTGCGCATCGATGGCAAGGTCGTCACCGACCCGCTCATCTGGGTCGATCTGGACCGGCAAGCGGTCACGCGCGACGGCCAGTCGGAAATCACTGTCAAGCCGTTGACACTAGCCCTGCACAAGCCGCGGGGCGTGGTCACGACCCGCAGCGACGAGCGTGGGCGGCGCACCGTCTACGACCTGTTGCCGGCGGGATTGCCGTGGGTCTTTCCGGTGGGCCGGCTCGACGCGGATTCTGAGGGGTTGCTCATCCTGACGAACGATTCGGCCCTGTCCACGCGGCTGACGGAGCCGGAGCGGCACGTCCCCAAGACGTATCACGTCACGGTCGCGGGCCGACCGACGCCGGAAGCCTTGGCCGCGTTGCGCAGTGGCGTGAAGCTAGCCGATGGTCCGACGCGCCCGGCAGGCGTGCGGGTGTTGCGTGAAGCGGTGAAGACGACGCTGCTGGAAGTGGTTTTGACGGAGGGCCGCAACCGGCAACTTCGGCGCATGGGGGCGGCGGTCGGCCACAAGGTCAAGCGCCTGGTGCGCGTGGCCATCGGCAACTATACCCTCGGCGACCTCGCGCCGGGGCACCACCGAACCTTGACCCATGCGGACCTAAAACGGCTGGCAGCGAAATAAGAATTGAACCACGGAATACACGGAAAACACGGAAAAAAGACAGAAGACCAATGCCAATTCTTTCCGTCTTTTTCCCGTGTTTTCCGTGGTTCAATTCTTATTTCGCGTTGACGACCGCCGGCATTTTCAGGACGAAGCTCTTGTTCGGCTCGTCCGTGCCGGTGCGGACGGCACCGGTGCCGACTGCGATCGACTGACCATCCGGCGCGATTGCTAGCGCGAAGAACGTACCCAGCGGCAACGCCTCGCCCGACAGCAGCTTGCCGTCCGCCGCGCTCCACACCGCCAGGTAGCCGCTGCCCTTGGGGGCGCCACCCACGCTGAGCAGGAATTTGCCGTCCTTGGTGTAACGCAGGCCGTACACCCAGCCAGGGTGCGCCTGCGGCGGCGACGGCACCGCACCCGGTTTCAAGTTGGGGTTGGTCAGTTCCAGCGCGACGTTGCCGTCGGCCACGGTCCAAATTTTGATCGCCTTGTCCGTGCTGCTGCCGGAGGCCAGCTTGGTGCCGTCGGGACTGAACGCGGCGCAGAAGATGCCGTCGCGGTGGCCCTTCTCGAAGTCCTTCTCCTTGTACCCCTTGAACTCGCGCACCAGGACGCCGCTCGTCGCGTCCCACAGCTTCAGGGTGCGGTCGGCACTGCCCGACAGCACGTTCTTGCCGTCCGGCGACCACAGCACGCAGTAGATCGGCGACGCGCTCGGCGGCATCGCGATCAGGTGGGCGTTGATCTCTTTCAGGGCCGTGCCCTTGGCAACGTCCCAGATGCGCAACTTGCCGTCGTGACAGCCCGTTAGCAGTTGGGTGCCGGTCGCGTTGAACGCCACGGCATCAACGAGGTTGGGATGCGCAAAAGATTTCGTCGGCGCGTCCGCCGCCGCCTTCCAGACCTTGATCGACTTGTCGGCACCCGCGGAATAGATCGTCGCGTTGTCCGCCGCAATGACCACTTCGTTCGCCGCGGCCGCGTGGCTGAACGTCTGCAACGACTTGCCGAAGTCCACGATGGGCTGGCCGGGGTTGTAGTTGACGCTCCACGTCTGGACGGATTTGTCCTCGCACGCGCCGGCGAGTACGAGGTTGTTCGCGCTGAAGGCCAGGCCGCGCACCGGGCCGTTAGCAGTCAACGTACCGATGCGCTTGCCGTCGGCGACCGTGTGCAGGTAGACGTTTTTGTCGGCGCTGCCGACCGCGACGAGCGTGCCGTTCTTGGAGACGGCCAGCGCCTGCACCGCCCCGGTGGGGCCGTCGAAAACGCGGGTTTCCAGCGTGGCGTTGCCGTTGTACAGGCGCACCTTCTTGTCGTCGCCGCCGACGAACAGTTGCGCGCCGCTGGGCGTGACGGCCAACGACCGCAAGGGCGTGCCGACCGGGATGACTTGTGTCACCGTGATCTGGTGGACCGTGACCGTCTTGTCCGCGCCGCCGGCCACGACGTTCGTGTTGTTGGTGTGGAAGACGACCGAGCGCACCGGACCGGCCTGCGGGAACGACTGGATTTCGATACCCTTCGCCGCGTCCCAGACGCGCGTCTGGTTGTCCGCGCCGGCGGTCGCGATCTTCGTCTTATCGACGCTGAAAGACAGCCCGTTTACGTCCGCGGGATGCGTCAGCGCCAGAACCTCCTTACCGTCGGCGAGGTTCCAGACCTTGACGACCTTGCCGGCCGCCGCGCCGACCTGGGAGAAGTCACGGCTAAAGGCGAGGCCGTTGACCGGGGCTTCGAGCGGGCCAAACGTCTTGGCTACCTTGCCCGTGGCCAGATCCCAGAGCTTGACGGTTTTGTCCGCACCGCCGGTGAGGATTTGCGTGCCGTTGCTGTGATACAGCACTCCGGCCACGCCGCCGGCGTGTGCGTCCAGGGCACCGAGAACATTGAGGTCGGCCAGGCGGACCGTCTTGTCGAGGCTGGCGGAAAAAACGGTGCGATTGTCGGCGAGGAACGCCAGCGAACGCACGGCGCCCGTATGTTCGGTCAGCGTCTGCAACTCCTTGCCGCTGGCCACGTCGTAGATGTGAATTTGCGTGCCGGCTGGGTCCGTGACCGACGCGCCGACGCGCGTGCCGTTCGGGCTGACGGCAACCGCACTCGCGGCGGCGGGCAGTGGAATGACGACGGGCTTGGGCGGCTCCTTGGCACCGGCAACCGGGACGGGCCAGAGCTTGATGTTCTTATCGGCCCCGGTCGAAACGATCTTGGTGCCGTCGGCGGTGATGGCCACGCCGGTGACCGCCCCCTCGTTGGCCGGCAGCGCGTAGAGGTTCTTGCCGTCCGCGGCGTTCCACACCTGCACCGTCTTGTCGTCGCTGCCGGAGATCACCTGGTCGCCTTTGGCGTTGAACGTCGCCTGATTTACCGCGCCGGCGTGGTTGGCTTGCCAAAGGAGGGCGGAAGTCCAGGCCCGTGCCGTCTTGTCGGCACTGGCGGTGAAGACGCGCTTGCCGTCGCCGTGGAAGGTCACGGCCAGCACCGCGCCGTCGTGCGGGAAGAACTCCAGCAACTTGCCGTCCAGGCCGTAAACCGTGGCGCGGTTGTTCGCGCCGCCGACCGCCAGCCGGTTGCCGTCCGGGCTGAAACTGACGCTTTTTACCTCCGCCACGGTGGCGATCGTCGCCACGTTCTTGTTGTCGGCCAGCGTCCAGACTTTGACGGTCTTGTCCGCGCCGCCGCTGGCGAGCTTCGTACCGTCCTTGCTCAACGCCAAACTCGTTACGGGGCCGGCGTGGTCCAGCTTGGCCTTGGACGCGCCGTCGGCGACGTTCCAAACCTGGACCGTCTTGTCCGCGCTGCCGGCGATGATCTGGTCGCCCTTGGCATTGTAAAGCAGCGCGTTGACCGGGCCGGTGTGGCCGGCGATGGCCTTGCCCGGCATGAGGGTCGTCAGGTCGAAAGTCTGGATGGAATTGTCGGCCATGCCCGCGGCGATGAATTTGCCGTCCGGGCTAAAGGCGACGCTGTTGACGGCCGCGGACAGGTTAGCGAACTTCTTGACCTCCTTGGCGTCCGCCGTGGTCCACACGGTCAGCGACTTGTCCGCGCCGCCCGCCGCCACCTTGGTCCCATCGACGCTGAGCGCGACCGCGTTGACCGCGAGCGTGTTGCCGGGAAACGGCCGTTCGACCATGCCGGTAGCGAGGTTCCAGAGGCGCACCGTTTTGTCGGTGCAGCCGGTGAGCAGCTTGGTGCCGTCGGCGCTGAGCGCGGCACTGGTCACCTGGTCGGGGTGGGCATACAGCTTCGGTGCCGCGGCCGGGAGTTGCCAGAGTTTCAAACTGCCGTCCGCCGACGCCGACAGCAGTTGTTGGGCGCTGGGGTGGAACTGGAGCGACGTCACCGCGCCGCCGTGGCCGCCGATGGCCTCGGTCTGCTGGCCGTTGGCCTGGTTCCAGAAGCGCAGCACGCCGTCGTCGCCCGCCGAGACGAGGACCTGGCCGGCCGCGTTGACCGCCACGGCCGTCACCGGCGACGGGTGGCCGGTGAACTGGCGCTCGGGCATCGCGGGTTTGGACAGGTCCCAGCTGCGCACGATCTTGTCGGCCCCCGCCGTGAACGCGCGTTTGCCGTCCGCCGTCAGCACCGCCATGTTGACCGCATCGGAGTGGGCCAGCGACCGGGTCGCGACCGGCGGCAACGACCACCACTTGACCAGGCCGTCCGCACCGCCGGTCAGCAGCTGGTTGCCCGCGGGATTGAAGGCGACGCTGTTCACCGCGCCGCCGTGGGCCACCTGTTCGCTCAGCAGTTTGCCGTCGGGGCCGTTCCAAACGTAGACGCGCTGGTTCGCCGTGCCGCCCGCGATCAACGCACCGTTGGCCGAAATTGCGGTCGCGACGACTGCCGCGGTCGGGCCGGCGAGGGGCCGCACTTGCTGCCCGTTCGCCAGGGTCGAGACGCGCACACTCTTGTCGGCACTGGCCGAGATAATTTGCGAATTGTCGGCGGACAGGGCGAGCGCGGTTACGGCATCGCCATGCGCCGCGGCCAACGGGCGCGAGGCGACTGGCGGTGCCGTCCAGAACTTGAGGTTGCCGTCTTCGCTAATCGTGTACACCGTCGTGTTGTTCGGGTTGACCGCCACGCCCGTCACCTTGGCCGTGTGCGCGCCGACCACCGCCCCGGCCTGGCCGTTCGCCGGGTTCCAGAAACGTAGCGTCTTGTCGGCGCCGCACGACACGAGGATTTGGCCGTTCGCACTGTAGGCCACGCCCGTCACCGGCCCGGCGTGGCCGGTGAGGGTGAACGCCTCCTTGCCGTCGGCGGTGTTCCACACTTTCACGAGTCCGTCCTTGCCCGCGCCGGCGATCTTGAGACCATCAGGACTGAGGGCGAGGGCGTTGACCGCGTCGGCCTGGACGAGTTCGCGGAGCGCACTCGTCGTCGGCAGGTCCCATATTTTCGCCGTGTTGTCCGAGCTACCGGTCGCCAGCATGGTGCCGTCGTTGCTGACCGCGACGTTGAGGATCAGGTTCGTGTGGCCCGGCGCGCCGCCCCATTCGAGGACTTTGTCCTTCTCGATCTTGGCGGGAAAGCCGAAGGTGCGAACCTCCTTGCCGGTCGCCGTTTCCCACATCTTGACCGTCTTGTCGAAGCTGCCGGTCAGGACGTACTTGCCGTCGGGCGTGTAGGCGACCGAGTAGACCGCCTCGGTGTGTCCTTTGAGGGTGGCGGCGACGTTGGCCGGCGGCACCGGCTCGTCGGCGGCGCTGGAGAAGGAGAACGCGAGCAGGAAAAGAAACAGCGCGAGTGCGGTGAAGCGCGTCACGGGCAAAGAGGTGACGAAACGGCACATGATAAAGGCAACCTCCGTTAAGGTGCGTAGTCAGTGGGAGCGAGCCGGCGGGGGGGCAATACGCCACTGCGGCAGCGGGGCATCGTGGCGGGTGTAGTGTCTCACGCGCGGCGGAGACTGTCAACCGCCGCTCCGATGGCTCACGGCCGTGGCTCCCACTCCGCCGACGCGCCCTGCCGGGGGCGCTCGCACTCGCCTTGCCAGCTGCCAGCCAAGATATTGGCACGCTCAAGTCTCAGCGGTGTATTCGGCAACCGGCAACTCGCTCAGGAGTCGGCGGTTCGCCTCGAAACCCTTGACGGCCCGTTCAAAGGAGCCGCTGGTCTTCGTGAGCACCAAGGAATAGGGGCTACCCTTGCGCTCCACGGCATGTTTGACATCGCACTGATGGCGGGCAATGACGCCGATCAGATGCTGGCGCGCGGCTTCAGGGGCCGGAATGCGTCCGACCTCGTTCGCGGGGTCGGCCAGAAAGGCTTTGAGCCGGGCACAGTATGGGCACGTGCAAGCCACGTCCGCCGGGCGAACCCAATCGGTCGGCCGCACCGGTTGCCTGGCGACGGCCGATTCGAGCTGTTGTCGGACGGTGACCAGCCAAGACGCCAGTTGCGGATGGACCGAGCCGAACTGCTTCTGCGACCACGGTATCAACGATTTCAGGCAGGAAACCTGGCAGTCGTCCAGGCTGAATTCGTCCGGCGATTGCTGGACGAAGTGTATCACGTGCGACAGGTCTTTGTCCCGACCGTTTGCCGCCAACGCCATGAGCAACAACGGAAGCGACGTTTCGGAAACGGAAGTTTCCCGGCGACGATGCGGCGCGTAATACGTCGGTCGTGGCGGACGCGGTTCACAGAATCGTGCAACCGCCAGCGCACACAATTCGTGGGCGAGTGCCGACTTGTCCGGGTCTGCCGTCTTGTCGCAACAGAAGGCGGAGAGCCAATCGATGTCGCGGAACGCGATTTCCTGGCGGCCATTTGTGTCCGACCGCGATGAGATCAGTCGCTTCAATTCCTGGGCGAATGCGTTCCATCCGAACGCGCGGCACGCAGCCACGACGAATGAATGCAGTGGCGGCGTGTTATCCCAGTCAGCCAATTTGGACAGGAACCGTGCGATCGTGTCCCGATCGTGCAGCGTCAGAAGGTGTTCCAGGAAGTCATCGTTCGGCGATTGTTCTTGGCTTGCGGGATGTCCGAATCCGGTGGTTTGGTGTGGCCCCGCGGCAACGATCGCGCGGGCGAATCGAATGCAGTCGGCGCAGGCCGCTTCGAGCCGTTTCTTGGGCGTCTTGGCCAGCTTGGCCGCCATCGAACAGAACAACGGGACGCTGTCGGTCTCACCGGAACTCGCGACCACGTCGAAGTGATGTTCGCGCTGCCAGACGACGATCACTGACCGATGATACCAGCGGTCGAGTGTGTTGCCGGCATTGCCCGTATAGCCTTCAAACTCCTCGGAAGTCGGCTTCCAGTCGTCGATCGGCGCCGACGCAACGATGGCCGACAGATCGAAAGCGATGTTTCCCCAAGGCTGCTTCTTGCCGCGGATGTCGGTCCACTGAGTCCCGCTCAATTCATCTTCGTAAGTCTCACCAATTTCGAGAACACGCCGCGGCGCTCGGTAGCCGCGCGAATAACTTCTTTCAAAACTGCCGTCGTCCGCAAACTGCAACAGATGGCGTGAAACCTGCGCCAGATGCACGATGCAATCCGTCTTTTCCGCCGCCGCCGCCACCAGGTCCGCGAGCTGTCGATCCCCTCCTTTCAGCAAATCCAGCGACAAGCCGCGCTGGGTGTAGTGATGTTCCAGCGCGAAGACCAGCGGCTTCGCCGGCTGGGTCCCGACCCACGATCCGATCGATTCCGCCAGCACGTCGGCGGGAGTCGCCCGTTTTCCGGCAGCGGACGGCTCCGCACGCTTCGGCTTCAGTACGCTTCAATGCGGCCACGGCAATCAAGCCGTGGAGAACACGGGCATCGTGGTGATTGTACTCGCTTTGGCCTCAAAATACAATGCGGCCACGGCAATTAAGCCTTGGCGATCGCCGCGTTCCACGCGTCACTCACGCGAAACTTCTTTGGATCGAGCTCAAACGTGTTTCTCACATTCTTGTTGACCAGCGTCTGCGCGCCCTTTCCGTAGGGTGCGACCTGGCAAGACGCGACGAGTTCCTTTGCCGTCGTTCGCTTCAGCGGGAGTTTGATGGCCCCCAGACCCTCAACTTCGATACAGGGATCGACGACGGGCAGGCAGCCGACGACACAGAATTTCGCCGACCTTGTCGCCTGTCCGATCGCTTTGGACAGCCGCTCGACGGTGGTTGAATCGCTCACTTGCTCCCTCCTTGCTGGACCAGCCAGCCGCGTGACCCGGGGGACGCGATCTGAGTTCTCGATCGTACTCGGCGCTGCGTTGCTGGAACGAGGCGTTCTCGACCGAATCTCACCGGGTGAATTAATGCATTAGTTGCTTTGAAACAAGATTGGTTTGATGACATCAACCAGACGCTGCAACTCTGCATTGTTGTGGATGAGGTGTGGGTGACGCCACAGGTCGAAGTCGTCTTTAAGGCAGTCTTGGGCCAATGCCCTTCCGATTTCTTCAAACGCCATTTTAAGTTCACCCTTGAGGGTTTCTGGTTCGTCTTTCGCGCCGAGTATGAAAACGAGGAATCTCAGGTCATCCGGTATTACTTGCACACACTGAGCCATGCGATCTGCAACCTCATCGAAGTCAATTAGCATCACAACATGGGCGTTCGGGTTTTTGCGAAGTAGCGGCAGGTATTCGCTTTCAAATACCTCCAATACCTTCCTCCACCCCCCAGCGGGTGTCCTGATGGCTACATTCCTGGCGTCAACAGCATAGTGCAATAGGAAACCGTTGGCAAGTTGGCGATTCGCGTCATCCTCCGGAATCAGCAAGACATGAGGTTTATGTTTGTTGACGCTCATCCGATTACCTCGTCGCGGACGAGCGCTTCAATGAGGTCTCCGCAGTATGGGAAGTCCGCAAGGGTCCGCACGACCGTAGGCTCCAAATGGGATTTTCTGGTAAAGACCAGGGTGCTTTCATCGGAGAAACGGCGTATCGTCTCCGGATGGTGGGAAGTTGCGATCAACTGGCCGTTTTGATTGGTCATTTTTCGCAACTGGGTTATGAAGTGGCCTACCTCGGGGAGGGAGAGGTGGTTGTCCGGTTCATCCCACATACAAAAAATCGGTCCGCTGACCTTGTTGGAGGCAACGATTAACGCGCTGAGGAAAAAGCATTTTTCGCCGTCAGAGAGCTGCTTGAAATCAATTGACAAAAACCGATTTGATTCCTCGTGCTCGAATTTGACTAGGAGTTGCTTACCTTTCTCGCCACGGGGCCTATTCTCAAAGGACGCAAGATCGGGGATAACGGACTTTAAGTATGTATAGAGGACGCTATAGGCCGCTGGGTGTCGCGAAAGAAGCGCGTTCAACCACGAAGAGAAGTTGCCCGCGTCATGCTGTAGTTCAACGGACTCCTCTTCTGAATACCCCGACATATTGGCCGGTATCGGCGCGATCAAAATCATCGATGTGAAGAGCGCTTTTATTTGCTGAATCGAGTTTTCGCCGGGGCGTTCATTGATCACGGGTAACGCGGCAACGTGCCAATCGAGTCTGAAACTTGATCCGCCCGCTAGATTTACAAGTGCCTGCTGGCGTGAGAAAATGACATTTTCATCAACCGTTAAACTCTCTTCTGCAACACGCGCTTCGTGGAAATTCTCGGGCATTTCAAACGAGATGGCGTATTTGAAGCGTTTATTGACCAGCGTCAGTTCTACCTCGAAGCGCATTGGAATATGTTTGCGCTGCTGCGTGAAGTCGCTTCCGGCGATCGAATCGCGCACGCGGCTGGAGCCACGGCAAATGTTCTGGAATACTCCGAACGCTTGTCGTAAGGTCGACTTTCCGGAGCCGTTCTTGCCAATAACCAACGTGGACGCGCGACCCCCAAGGTCAAGTGAAAAATTCTCAAGGCAACGGAAGTTGTTAACGTAAAGCCGCTCGATCATAGGACACCCAACAACCGGGGAGTGAACCAACGACGGTATTCTAGCGGAAACCAGGCGTTTTGCCATTCCGCGCGGGCTGGAGACGCGGCCGCCTTGTGCAAAGCGAAATTCCCCGATACTCGGTGAAAATGGGACGGATTGACGCCTATTCCACCGTAGCAAGGCGATCGCCACTCCGCTGCGCCCGTTTATCAAGGCCGTAGTGTTCAGCAGACTTTTTCAGCGGTCTCCTCCGCGGGGGAACGCGGACAACGGCAACCGGTTTTATTTTGGCAAGGGTCGGCTATTTCGTGGCAAGGGTCGGTAGTGGCAAGGGTGGGCGAGCGACAGCTAATGATGCGTAAGAGCTTATAACAAAATGGTTTACGCCAACCATCCGCGGGCAACTTGCGCGCGAGCGGGGGGCCCCTTGCCGCACGCGCGGAAGTTGGCAAGGGTCGGCAAGACAACCAGTGTCATCGACAATGCGTGTCACGTTTGACTGCCATTCGTCGCGCGCGGGGTGTGGCGGACGGCTGCCACCCGGGGCGCCCACCGCCCGGCACCACGTCGCGGGTGGCAAAACTGCCGGGGGAGCAACACGCCGGCCCCGGACGTTTTGCCACACCCGAAGCGACGCCGGCCAAAGTTTCGCTCGCCGAGATCGAATAAAGAAGTGATAATAGCCGGACGCCCGGGTTTCGGTTCCGCCGAGGGTTTGCCCCGTGACTAACAGCGCTCCCGCCCATCCCGCCCTCGAACGGTTGTTGGCCTGGCGCGTCGGCCGTTTGCCGGCCGCCGAGGCCGAGGAAGTGCAACGCCACGTCGCGGCCTGCGACTCCTGCCACGCCCTGGCCGACGCCCTCCAGCCGGAACTACTGCGCACCCTCCTTACTCCGGTGCCCGGCGACACGCCGACCACCCCCGCCGAAATGCCGACGGCCATCCACCTGGTCGGCACCCCCCCGTCCCCCCCCTTGCTAAGGGGGGGGCAAGGGGGGGTCGCCCCGGCCGACGTGCCCGGCGTGCCGTCGGAATTGATCGACCACCCACGCTATCGCATTATTGGACTGCTCGGCGTCGGCGGCATGGGCAGCGTCTTCAAGGCCGAACACCGCATGATGGAACGGTTCGTCGCCCTGAAAGTCATCAACCGCGCCCTGACCGGTGACGCGGGCGCCGTCGAGCGCTTCCGCCGGGAGGTGCGCACCGCGGCCCGCCTGACCCACCCCGCCATCGTCACCGCCTTTGACGCCGAGCAGGTCGGCGACCTGCACTTCTTCGTCATGGAGTACATCGACGGCAACAGCCTCGACCGCTGGGTCGGTAAGGTCGGCCCGCTGCCCGTGCAGGAGGCGTGCTACTACGTCCGCCAGGCCGCCGTCGGCTTGCAGTACGCTCACGAGCGCGGCATGGTCCACCGCGACATCAAGCCGCAAAACCTGCTGCGCACCAAGGACGGCGAGATCAAGGTACTCGATTTTGGCCTCGCCCGCTTCGCCAGCGAGCGCCACGGCAAGGACTCGCTCACTCAGACCGGCATGGTCATGGGCACGCCGGATTACATCGCACCGGAGCAGGCCAACGACGCCCGCTCCGCCGACGTCCGCGCCGATGTTTACAGCCTGGGTTGCACGCTGTACTACCTCCTCACCGGCCGGGTGCCGTTCCCGGAAGGGACGACGTTGCAAAAGTTCATCGCCCACCTGGACCAAACGCCGCGGTCCGTCCGCGAACTGCGGGCCGAAGTGCCGGCGGAATTGGAAATGATCCTGGCGAAGATGATGGCCAAGAAGCCCGCGGACCGCTACCAACAACCGCTCGACGTGGCCAACGCCCTGACGCAGTTTCTGCCCGGCGCACCGCTGCTCACGCCGACGCTGTTGCTCGCGGTCGAACTCGAAGAAGATTTCCCGGTCGCCCAGCTCATGGCGACGGAAGTGGAGTTGATCCAGCCCGCCGAACGGCCGTCGCGCGTCCGCCGGCGGGAACGGGACACCGAGATTACGCTACCAGACCAGGACGAGGACACGCCCGCGACGGCGCGGCAGCGGGGCATCAAACGCGGCCGGCAACTCGGCATGGCTTCGGTCGGCGTCGGCGTCCTGGCACTGCCGGTCACCTGCGTGTCTTGCCTCACTGCTTTTCCGGTGCTGTTTGCCCTGGTCGGTCTGGGGCTAGGCGGGGCGTCGGCCTACCTGGCCTACAAGAACCACGACCGCAAATACGCCTGGGCCATCGCCGGCGTGTGCGTCAACCTCGTGGCCTTATCCCTCACTATGGGCAGCGGCTTTCACTGGGCAAGCTTCTCGTCCGTTAGCCAGCAAAAAAGCATCACCAGACCCGCAGGCATGATGAACGTGCCAATATCAATAGAGAAAGGAAAGGGCTTCCCCGGCGTTCCCGTCTCGGACAAGGGGCCGCCCTTCAAAGAGGAACAGAAGGACAACTAATTCTACTGTGTCCGATGCGGTTTTTGGCGAGCGTCGGGGGGTTATCCCCGCGAGTTTTAAAGCAAACACGACGGGCGTAAGACCCGCACCAAGACAACCCGGGGGGTGTGGGTGG
>JBBRLG010000059.1:0-19851 GCA_038231495.1 Gemmatales bacterium
AACCCGCAGGTCGCCTGGGCATTTCTCAACCTGAGCCTGATCGCCGGCGGCTGGTCGATGACGGACCCGTATTTCCGCGAGATCGTCACCAAGGCCGACAACGTGCCGATCATCATCCTCATCTACTCCGTCGGCTTCTGCACCTGGCTGGGAATGCACCGTGCCGTTATCAACGACGAACGCATCGAGCGCGGCGAACCCGTGCTCGAAAAGCTCGACGACGACAAGGTGCTGGTGTGGCCCGACCTGGTTTACACCGAACTAATCGCGATGATCGTGTGTACCATTGTCCTGGTGATCTGGGCGATCTTGCTGAAAGCGCCTTTGGAGCAGCCGGCGACGAGTGCCAAGGCTCCGAACCCGTCGAAGGCGCCGTGGTACTTCCTTGGGCTGCAAGAGATGCTCGTTTACTTCGACCCGTGGATGGCGGGCGTGGTGCTGCCGACCATGATTATTATTGGGCTGATGGCTCTGCCCTACATCGATTTCAACCGCGACGGCAACGGCTATTTCTCCTTCAAACGCCGTTGGTTCGCGGTGACGACCTTCCAGTTCGGTTTCCTCGTCTTGTGGGTGACGTTGATCGTACTGGGCACTTTCCTGCGCGGTCCCAACTGGAACTTCTTCGGCCCGTTTGAATACTGGGATCCGCACAAGGTCGATCCGCTCAACAACATCAACGTCTCCGACATTTTCTGGCTGAAATTGCTGAACACGTCGCCGTCGGAGGTGCGCTTTCCGATTCCGGGCATCCACGTCCGCTTGCTGGACGCGATCTGGCGCGAATTGCCGGGCATCATTATCGTGTTGCTATACCTGCTGGCGCTGCCGCCGCTTTTGGCGCGGACCATCATGCGCGTCTTTTTCATCCGGATGGGATTTGCCCGCTTCATCATCCTCGTCACGCTGATCCAGTTCATGGCTTCCCTGCCGTTGAAGATGGTTTTGCGCTGGACGATGAACCTCAAATACATCGTCTTTATCCCGGAGATCTTCTTCAACATTTGATGTTTGAGCGTTTGTCCGCGCACCGATCCTTCAATCCTCGTCGCCCCCCTACAGGACTGCCATGGCCGCCACCGACCAGACCTTCCGCAGCCAGAAAAAGCTAAACATCGTCTTCGGCGTCACGTCCCTGGTCATGTTCTTGACCGTCATTTGGATGATGGTGGACGACTACACCAAGGAATTTAAGCCGAAGCAGCGCCTGTTTCGCAGCGTGGAAGTCGGCGTCAACGAACGTTTGATGTTGGACCAGTTGCCGGAAAAGTCCGAGGTGGACGCCCGGCTCAAGGAAGTGGTGGACGCACGCAAGGCGCTGGCGGACAAGAAGCAGGAAATCAGCAAGATCGAGAGCGCGCTGACCGCCAAGCGCGAAAAAGCAGACACCGCCTACCGCACGAAAAAAGCCGACTTCGACTCCAAGATGAGTAAAGTGGACATCGCCACGGAGAAGGTCGGCCACACCCCAAATGACGCCGAACGCAGCAAACTCCAGCGCGAAGCGGACGAAAAACGTAAAGAGATCGAAGACAACGGCGGCGTGCGTGCCCAGCTAGCCAAGGCCAAAAGCGATTTGGATGCGGTGGAAAAGGAATACCGCACGGAGGTCGTTTCCAAGGTGGAACCCGAAGAAAAGCGCTTGAGCGAAGCCGAGGACAACCTGAAACGGCTTACCGGCGTTTTCGACCGCTTCGCGAAGACCACCGCCCAAAAGACGTGGAAGTGGGGCGACGTTTTCCGGGAGTTGCCGATCATCGACGGTTTCGCCTCGCCCGTCCGCGTCCAGCAAACCAAGTTGAACGACCTCACCATTGACTACGGCGGCTTCCGCGACGTACCGCGCTTCGACCGCTGCACGACCTGTCACCTCGGCATCGACCGGCCCACCTTTGACCGGGCGACCCTGGTTAGCCTCGGCGGCGACCCGAAGAAACTGGGCGAAAAGCTGGATGCCGCCCACAAGATATTCAATGAGCGCCAGAAGAGTGGCGAGGATCTCGGCTTCGATCCCAACGACATTCCCACCAAACCCTCGACGCTCAAGCTGAGCAAGGGGGATGTCACCCAGTTCATGGCACACCCGCGCCTCGACCTGTTCGTCGATCCCAATAGCCCGCACCCGATGCAGCAATTCGGCTGCACCAGTTGCCACGGAGGCCAGGGCAGCTCGACCGAATTCGTCCTCGCATCGCACACGCCCAACGATTTCCACCAGGAAGAAGAGTGGAAAAAAACGCACGACTGGGAGTCGATCCATTTCTGGGACTTCCCCATGCACCCGACGCGCTTCCAGGAGGCGAGTTGCGTAAAATGCCATCACCAGATGACGGACCTGATTCGCAACGGGGTCAAGGAGGAAGCGCCGAAGTTGCTCAAGGGTTACAACTTGGTGCGCGAGAACGGTTGCTTCGGCTGCCACGAGATCAGCGGCACGAAGGGCGGTCGCACGGTCGGTCCGGACCTACGCCTCGAACCGAGTCCCGCACTGGACTTTCTGTCGCAGGCCGATCAGGATCGCGTCAAGGGGGAGAACCCCGGCGCACTCCGCAAGGTCGGCCCGTCCCTGCGCCGCCTCGCCGAGAAGACCAACGAGGAATGGACGCGGAAGTGGATTCAATCGCCGCGGAGTTTCCGCGAAGATACGAAGATGCCGCACTTCTACGGCCTGAGCACGAACAACCACGAATACCTGGCGGCCAACGCGCCGGCCCAAGGGGCATTTCCTGACGCCGAGATTCATTCGATCGCCTACTACCTCTTCGCCGAAAGTCGCAAAAGCCTTAAGGGCGAGGACACCTACCGGAAGTACCTCATCAAGAGTATCGACGACTTGCAAAAGAAGCAGGTCGAAGGCCTGTTGTCAGACGCGAAACGTAAAGAGTTGGCGGACCTGAGCCGCAGTTTTGGCAACCTGTCATTACTATCGGCGCCGCCAAATGCGGGCAAAATAAATGACCGGCTCGCGGAGCAAAAGCAATTGCAAGACCGCTTGCACGAGTTGCACCGCAATAATGCGGCAGACCAGGTTCCGGCAATTGCCAAGCGGCTGACCAAGGTTAGCCAGGAACTCATCAAGGATGCCAAACCGACGCCGTTGACGGCCGGAGTCGTGGACGCCGAAGGATCCCCGATTGCGTTCGACAAGCTGCCGCCTGCCGACGCGGCCAAGCTGGTCAACGGTCGCCGGCTGTTCACGGAAAAGGGCTGCCTCGCCTGTCACGCCAACGACGCCACGACGAAGGCCGACAAGCCGAACCTTTTCTCACCGCTAGAGAGCCACGCCAACTTCGGCCCTAACCTGTCGCGTCTCGCCGTTAAACTCGGAGCCGAGTTGGAAAAGGGGAAAGTAGACGAGGCGTCGAAGAAGCGCTGGCTCGTGCAGTGGATTCTAAATCCCAATGTCCACCACCCACGGACGCGCATGCCCGTGACGTTCCTGACTCCGGACGACGCGAACGACGTGGCTTCGTGGTTGCTGGACCAGTCCGCGAAGGATTACGACGAGAAAGACCCCGCAGCCCCGTCGCAGGAAACCCTCGTCTCCCTGGCCCGCGTCTACCTCGGCAAAGCCAAGGACATGACTCAGGAGGACGTGGACACCATCCTGCCCGCCCAGGGCGATGCCGACACTGCCAAGGCCGAAGCCCGACTAAAGTACGTCGGCCCGGACGCGGACGAACAGGTCCTGCGCGGCGGCAAGGTCGATGCCGACAGTTTGAAATGGTACATCGGCAAAAAGAGCATCAGCCGCCTCGGCTGTTACGGTTGTCACGACTTGCCGGGTTTCGAGACGGCCAAACCGATCGGCACGGCCTTGAACGATTGGGGCAAGAAGGACGCGGAACGCCTCGCCTTCGAGGACGCCGACGCTTTCGTCAAGAAGCACTTCAACATCACGCCGCTGCGTGAGCCGGGCAAAGAGCTTGCAATCCAGACGACGATCAAGCGCCTCGCCGACAAGGGAGAGGGCGACTTGACGGATGCGGAGAAAGCGGAGTTGGCCGAGGCGAAGGAAGCCGCCGGCCACATGCAATGGCAAAGTAAGGACGACAAACAGCCGTACGACAAGTATTTCTTTGAGTCCCTGGAACACCACCACCGCGACGGCTTCCTGAATCAGAAACTCCTCCAGCCGCGGTCCTACGATTACGGCCGCACGCGCGCCTGGGACGACCGGCTGCGCATGCCGCAATTCCAGTTCGCCCGGGTGCGGCGCCACGCCGGGGAAGGGAAGGACGAATTCGCCCAACGCAAGCTGGTCGAGGAGGCCGAAGCGCGCGAAGCCGTGATGACGTTTATCCTCGGCCTCGTGGCGGAACCGGTGCCCCTCACCTACGTCAACCGCCCGGCCCCGGAACGACTGGCGGAAGTGAAGGGCCGCCAAGTGCTGGAGAAATATAATTGTGGGGGTTGTCACCAGATTCAGCCGGGGCGGTATGAGTTCAAGAAGTCGAAAGAGGGCACTCAACAACTTGCCACGGCGTTTGAGACGGTGAGCAAAACGCTCGGCTCGGACCACTATTTTCCGAACCACAACGCCTGGGCCGGTAAACCCTCGCCCTTCCCCGACCGCTACGTCGCTTACGGCGTCCAACCGAGGGAAGGTGTCAACAATCCGGTGCTGTCCGTGCGCCTGGCCGAGGCTCTTCGTTTCACCGGGGCCGACGGCGCCACCCACGACCTGCCGCAATCGGCCAACGCCTATATCCTCCCGGAAGAGATCCTGAGTCAGAACGATTCTTTTGGAGGAGCCTTTAGTGACCTCTTGATCGGGGGGCGCGCCGGAAAGGCTAGCGAGGCGCGCTATACGGGCGAGCCGGTCAACTACCTGGCGTCGCGTTACGAACAACGGTTCGACGCCAAAGTGGACGACGCACGCTCGGTTCTGCCGCCGCCGCTGGTCCGCGAGGGCGAACGCGTTCAGCCCCGCTGGTTGTACCAGTTTCTGCTCAATCCCACGCCAGTACGGCCGCAGAGCAACATGCTGTTGCGCATGCCCCGCTTTAACATGAGTGCGGACGAGTCGATGGCACTCGTCAACTACTTCGGCGCGGTGAGCAAGTTGAGCAACCCCGACGCCAATTTGACCTTCCCGTATCTCAAGATCGACCAGCGGGAAAGCAGCTACTGGCGGCAAAAGTCGCAGGAGTACGTTCCCCGGCTGGAGTCATCGAAGCTGTTAGAAGGGCGTCTCAAACCGCTGGAGCCGCTGTTCAAGGAACAATTGCAGCAGTTCAAGGAACAACTCCAGGCACAGAAAGCCGGCCTCGAAACGCAGCGCGACGCGCTCAAAAAGGAGATTGACAAGGAGGCAAATGAGGACGCCAAGAAGAAAAAGCAGGAGACGTTGACCGCCCTTGAAGCGGAGCTGAAAGCCGTCACCGACCAGGCCGCGAAGGCCGACGAAAGCCCGTTCCGCGAGAAATGGAAGCAGGAGGACGCTTACGCCGTGGACGCCTACCGCCTGCTAACGAATAAGGATCTGTGCATCAAGTGTCACAGCATCGGCAAGCAGGAAATTCAGGGCGCGATCGGGCCGAACCTCAGTTTGTCGGCGGAGCGGTTGCGGCCGGAGTGGACGATGTACTGGCTCGCCAACCCGAATCGCATGTTCACGTATTCCACGCAGATGCCACAGAACTTCCCGAACGATAAACTACAATGGCAAGAGTCCTTCCACGGTTCGACGCTGGACCAGGTGAAGGCCGTTCGGGATGCTCTCATGGACCTGCCGCGCTTGGCCGAGATGCCGGCAAACCGCTTGCCGCAGCCGGTGCCGGCGGGAGGAGGTAAGTAATGCGTATCGCTTTGACCGTATTAGGTGTTTCGCTGGGCCTGATGACCGTATTGCTCAGTAACGTGCCGTCGGCCGCCGACGAGCCGAAACAGGAGTGGGGCACGATCAAGGGCCAGATCGTTTGGGGCGAAAAAGATCTACCCGCCGTCGTCAAGTTAAACATCGACCAAGACCCCCTGGTTTGCAAGAAGAACGGCGACATCGTTTCGGAAGAATACGTCGTCGATCCCAAGACCAAAGGCGTGAAAAACGTCTTCGTCTGGCTGGCGGCTGCCACGCCTCCGAAGAAGGGTGCGAAGTGGGCCGCGATCCCGATTCACCCGGCATTGGCCAAGTCCAAGGACAAGACAGTAACGCTCGACCAGCCGTGTTGTTCGTTTGAGCCGCACGTGCTGGCGATGCGCGACGACCAGACGCTGGAAGTCAAGAACAGCGCCTCGGTGCCGCACAACATCCATTTCATCGGCGAGAAGGTAAACGACAACAAGATCATGCCGCCCAACACGTCGCTGACCGAACTGGTCGCGGCTTCGGCCACGCCGGTGAACGTTCAGTGCGACATCCACCGCTGGATGAAGGGTTACGTCCGCGTGTTTGACCACCCGTACTTCCAGGTGACGGCGGTGGACGGCAAATTCGAGATCAAGAATGTGCCGGCCGGGGAGTACCGCATCCTGATTTGGCACGAGGGCATGGGTTGGGTCACGTTCGACAATCCCGAGAAGGGCAAGGAAGGCAAGCTCATCAAGATCAAGGCGAACGGCGACACGGACCTGGGTACGTTCAAACTGACGAAATCGAAGGACGACTGACAGGGGACCGTCACCTGTCTCAATAGCATCGAACAACGATTTTCGTTTCGCGGCGGTTTTGAGAGTCGCGCGGCTGTCGAAACCGACGCGAAACGAAGCATCTTTTCTTGTAACCGTTCACTCCCCCCCTTACGAAGGGGGGGTAGGGGGGGTGGAAATAGCGCCATGACCGACTACATCCGTTCTTAACCCCCCCTGCCCCCCCTTCGTAAGGGGGGGAGTGAACGGTTACCTTTTCTTTTGGCCGGTTGGACGTTTGCCGTCCAGCCCAGGGAATAAAAACCGGGGTCACGCTTCTAATTCATGGCGGTTGGTTCAAGCTCTGCCACCGGGGGCGCTCACTCGTCCCGTCTGTTTCCCATTCTGGAGGTACTATCCATGCGACGATTGCATTTCGGTTTGTTGGCTGCCGGCATCCCGGTTTTCGTGCTGAGCCTTGCCCTGGTCGGTTGTGGTGGCACTCCCACCACGGCAGACAACTCCGGCGGCGACGGCAAGTCGGCGGACAGCAAGTCCACCGACTCGAAGAAACCTGCCGGCGAGTGGAAGGCGCTTGAGCCGGGCAAGGGCACCATCAGCGGCAAGGTGACGCTGAAGGGCAAAATGCCCGACATCAAGAAGATGAACGACGATCTGATGGCCGCGATTAACAAAAACCAAAACAAGGATTTTTGCTTGAAGGGCACCGAATCCGATTTGCAAGAACAGGCATTCCGCATCGACTCCAACGGCAACGTGGAGAACGTTTTCGTCTGGCTCCAGCCGGCCGACAAGACCTCCTACTTCAAGATCGACAACGCAGAAAAGATGGCGAAGCCGGTCGAGATCGACCAGCCGCATTGTGCATTCATTCCCCACGCCGCGGTCTTGTTTCCCTCCTACCGTGACCCCGCCAATCCGAAGAATATGAAGCCGACCAACCAGAAGGAGAGTGTGAAAAACAACGCCACCGAAGCCCACAACACCAAGTACAGTAACGACAGCAAGACCATCCCTGGCGAGAATAAGCAACTTGCGCCGGGCGAGGTGATGCCACTGGTGGGCATCATCCCTTCTTACACGGAACCCGTGACGCTCAAATGCGACATTCACGGGTGGATGACCGGCTACCTGTGGGCCTTCGATCATCCGTACGCCGCCGTCACGGCAAAGGACGGAACCTTTAAGATCGAAAATGTGCCGACGGGCGTGAAGATGAAGATTGTCGCCTGGCACGAAGGGGTCGCCTTCATCACGAAGGGCGAAGATTACGAGGCGAAAGACGGGGACAACACGAAGAACTTTGAACTCGAAGTCAAGTAACGGCACCGAACAATTTCGGGCGACGATAGACGAAACGTAGGGCGGGCCGGCAACGGCCCGCCCATTTCGTTTTGGTACTTGCGAGGTCGGCAGTCGGCGGTTACTCTGAATCACCTACCTTCTGTGCCCCTCCTCTTGAGGTGTGACCATGCGACGCTTTGCGATTGTTGTTGCCGTATTCGGGACTTGCGCGACGATGCTACTTACCCTAGTGGCCGGTTGCAACAGCCGAAGTGCGGGCGACGCGCGCAGAGCGATTGGCGATCCGCCATCGGAAACGCAACCGTCGTTGCTGACCAAAGCGCCGGCACCCGTTGAGCTTTTAAGGAAACCGGCCGGCGACGAGGAGAAATGGGCCACGGTAAAGGGCAAGGTGATTTGGGCCGAGGACAAGGTTCCGCAACCGGTCGCGTTAAATCTTGGTCCAGCCGCCGCCGTTCCGCCTTGTGTGCCACCGGCCGGACTGTTTTCGGAAGAGTTCGTGATCGACCCGAAAACCAAGGGCGTGAAGAATGTCGTCGTGTGGTTGGCGTCGGCAAACGTGCCGAAGAATAAAGGCGCGGCCTGGGCGCCAATTCCGATCCATCCGGCCCTTGCCAAATCGGCGGTCCCGGTTGTTTTGCTGGATCAGCCGTGTTGCACGTTCGTTCCGCACGTCCTTGCAATGCGGGACGACCAGGTGTTGCGCTGCAAGAACAGCGCGGCGTTTGTCCACAATTTCAATTGCCAGGGTGCGAACACCTTCGGGTTCAACATGGCGTTGGCAGCCGGCGCGTTTCGGGATACAGATGTCCCCGCGAATGCAAATCTCATTTCTGTCCAGTGCAACATCCACCCCTGGATGAAAGCATACGTCCGGGTGTTCGACCACCCTTATTTCGCTGTAACCGGGGAAGACGGGTCCTTTGAAATCAAGAGCGCTCCCGCCGGCGACTATCGTATTCTGATTTGGCACGAAGGTATGGGGTGGGTTGCATTCGACAACCCGGAGAAGCGCAAAGAGGGCAAGCTCATCAAGATCAAGGGTGGGGAAACAAACGACCTGGGTGAGTTTAAGATGCTGAAAGAGGATTGAGACTTGCTAACCCGCTGGCGAGCGTCGGGGCGTGAGCACGTCGTGGAACCTCCCAAGCAGCGTCCCACGTCGGGCTTACGCCCCGACGCTCGCCTTCTTAAAGGCTCTTACGTCCCCGAGACGGACACATTTCCTGCCGCACGCGCCCGCACGTTTTCAACTTTTTTTTTGCCTTCACGCCTTTTGAGACTCGCCTCAATGAAGCCCCGGAAAAGCGGGTGCGCCTGCGTCGGCTTGGACTTGAATTCCGGGTGGCACTGCACGGCGACGAACCACGGGTGGTCGGGCAGTTCGATCATCTCCACCAGCTTACCATCCGGACTGGTGCCGGAAAACGCCAGGCCGTTTGCCGTGAACTGTTGGCGGTACTGGTTGTTGAACTCGTAACGGTGCCGGTGCCGTTCGTTTATTAGTAGACTGCCGTACGCCTTATGGGCGCGGCTGCCTTCGGTCAGGGCACACGGGTAACTACCCAGGCGTTGCGTGCCGCCCTTGTCGGTAATGGCGAACTGGTCGTTCAGCAGACAAACCACCGGGTAGGGGCAGTCGCTCTTCATCTCGGTCGAGTTGGCCCCGGCCAGGCCGACGACATTGCGGGCAAACTCGATCACGGCACACTGCAAACCCAGGCAAATGCCGAAGAATGGAATGTGCCGTTCCCGAGCATATCGAATCGCCTCGATCTTGCCGCCGATGCCGCGCTCGCCAAAGCCGCCGGGCACCAGAATGCCATCGACGCCGCTCAGCATGCGTTCGGCCCCTTCGCTTTCGACCTCCTCCGCCTCCACCTTGCGGAAGACCACGCGGCTTGCCAGCGCGATGCCGGCATGGTCGAGCGCCTCGTACACCGACTTGTAAGCGTCGTGGTACTTGATGTATTTGCCGACCACCGCGATCGTGATTTCATGGCTGGGGTTCAAGACGCGCTGGAGCATGTCCTTCCAATCGTTCATGTCCAGCGGCTTGGCCCGCAGGTTTAGCTTCTCGACGATTAGTTCGTCCAGCTTGTTTTCCACCAGGCTGATTGGAACTTCGTAGATGCTGAACGCCTTGTCGCGCTCCTCGATGACGGCCCGCGTCTCGACGTTGCAGAACATGGCGATCTTTTCGCCCATCTCTTTCGTCATCTCGCGCTCGGTCCGGCAAATCAGGATGTCCGGTTGGATGCCGATCTTGCGCAACTCACCCACGCTCGTCTGCGTCGGCTTGGTCTTGGCCTCGCCAGCTGCCTTCAGATAGGGGATCAGCGTCAGGTGGATGTAGAGGCAGTTACTCTTGCCCACGTCGAGCGCGAATTGGCGGATTGCTTCGAGGAACGGCAGTCCCTCAATGTCGCCGACGGTGCCGCCGAGTTCCGTGATGACCACATCCACGTCCTGGGCCGCGACCTTGCGCACCGCCGCCTTGATCTCGTCGGTGACGTGCGGGATGACCTGGACCGTGCGCCCCAGGTAATCGCCGCGGCGCTCCTTTTCGATGACGGAACGGTAAATTCTGCCGGTGGTGTAATTGCAGTCGCGGTTGAGTGGGGCCTGCGTGAAACGCTCGTAATGGCCGAGGTCGAGGTCAGTTTCCGCGCCGTCGTCCAGCACGTAGACCTCGCCGTGCTGAAACGGACTCATGGTACCGGGATCGACGTTGATGTAAGGGTCGAACTTTTGCAAGCGGACGGTCAGGCCGCGGTTTTCGAGGAGCATGCCGATCGCGGCCGACGTGAGACCCTTGCCCAGGGAGCTGACCACGCCGCCGGTTACAAAAATGTGTTTGGCCATGAAACCTGATCCCGTGCCTGCTGGTCCGCGGAAGTGGCAGCAGCCTGCGGACGAATCCGCAGGCTCGATTGCAGCCCCGATTACTTTATCGCAAACCACCCGCGTGTACCAGTCTGGCACCGGTCGCGGCCCGGCTTCAGGCGGCTTTTCCAGACCGAGTTTGCCGGTAGAGCTTAACGAAATGCTCGTAATCTTCGTAGGTATCGACGCCCAGCCCTTTCTGCTCGACGGTGCCGACCTGGATGACTCCGCCCCGCGCCAGGATGCGCAATTGTTCCAATTTTTCCAGCTGCTCCAGCGGTGCCGGCGGCAGCTGCGCCAGTTCGAGGAGGAAGCGACGGCGGTAGGCGTAGACGCCGAGGTGTTGCAAGAACTGCGGCGATCGTGCGGCCAGGTCCGGTTGCCCGTCGCGAACGTACGGGATCGGGCTGCGGCTGAAGTACAGCGCCCGGCCGTTCCAGTCGCAAACGACTTTGACGCAGTTGGGGTTCCGGTATTGTTCGAGGTTTTGGATCGGCACCGCCAGCGTTGCCACGTTCGCGCCGGGGTCGGTTTCTAAACGTTGGGCCAGCAAGTCAAGCGCGTTCGGATCGATGAGCGGTTCATCGCCTTGCACGTTGATTAGAACCTCGGCGTCGAGCATGGCCGCCACCTCGGCGACGCGGTCGGTACCGTTGGGATGGTCGCGCCGGGTCATGACGACGCGGCCGCCAAAGCTGTCCACGGCGGCGGCGATGCGCGTGTCGTCGGTGGCGACGAGGACGATGTCGGCGCAGCGGGCCTGGCAGGCGCGTTCGTAGACGTGCTGGACCAGATATTTGCCGGTCTGCCGGAGGAGCGGCTTGCCCGGAAGCCGGGTCGAGGCATAACGGGCGGGAATGACGATGGCGGTTTTCATGGAGACCTCCTTGTCTGCTGAACCGCTGCGGTTTGCTGGTTTGAGGTAAGATTAGAACCGCTCGGGCCGTTTCTGACAAGGGCGGTCCGCGCTCAGCTGGCGGCGCGATGGTCAAAATCTATCAGCATGGCCCTCTGCGAGGCCGAATACGCGGCCAAGTTTTTCACCCCAGACGCGCAAGCAAAGGCTATCCTTTCACCATCGTGATTCGGCTGTCACCGTCCGGGTACGCTCCCATGCCGCAACGTTTGCGTTCGCCGCTGCTGATCCTCGTTCTCGGCTTGTTCTACTTTTACGATCTCGTATTGCACCCGACAGCCGTTCTCTATTCGGACCACTCCGATTTAATCGCCGCTCACATCCCGGACAAGACGTTTTTGGTGCGCTCGTTTCAGGAAACGGGCGAACTACCCCTGTGGTGTCCTTACCGTTTCGCCGGCTCGCCGTTCATCCACGACATTCAGCTCGCGGCGTTTTATCCGCCGCATTACATGCTTTACCTGGTGCCGCCGGAGTCGGTGGGGACCGCGCTCAGCTGGCTCATCGTCTCCCACGTGATCCTTGCCGGCTGGCTGATGTACGCCTACGCCGGCACTCAAGGGTTGAGCGAACCCGCCCGGCTCGTCGCAGCGGTCGGCTATATGTTTGCGGGTCGGTGGCTCTTGCACCTGCTCGGCGGCGGCCACTACGTTGTAATCGGAATGGCCTGGCTGCCGTTGCTGCTCCAACTCTACGAAACGGCCCTGCGAAAGCGCAGTTTACCGACAGTGGTAGTGGCAGGCTGCGTACTCGCGTTGATGATCCTCGGCACGCAGCCGCAATGGACCTTTTATTCCGGCCTATTTGTCGGCCCTTGGGCGTTGCGGACGGCCTGGGAAGCCTCGGTTAACCACGTGCCGGCAGCTACCCTCCGAAGGCAGTTGCTCCACGCCGCGGGACTTTGGCTGGGTGCTGGGACGTGGATTATCAGCGTCGGCGTGTGTCTTGCGGTCGTGCAACTCTTTCCGACGTTGGAAGCGGCAGGGTTGTCCACGCGCGGCGGCGGCGTCGAGAAAACGGAAGTCCTCGGCGGCGGCCTGCGCACCCTCTTGTTCCTGGTCGGCCCGGCCCTATCCGCGGACCCGCCGAACCTCGCCTGGGAGGATCGCGGCGGCCTGTCGCTATTGTGGCTAACCGCCGCGGTTATCGCGGGAACCAGCCTGAAAGGGCGCGTCCGCTTCCTAGGATTGATAACCTTGGGCCTGGCGGCATTCGCCGTCGGCGGAGCCTACCTCGTTCAGGGCTTGCCGGGCTTCCAACTTTTCCGCTCGCCCAACCGCATGTTTGTGGTCCTCGGTTTCCCCGTCGCGTTACTCGCCGGCCATGCGACCGATGCCCTGTTCGCGGCCAACGCAGGCGACCTATTCCGCCGTAGCCGGGCCGTCCTCCTCCGCGTGCTGATCGCCGTCGCAATCCTGGCGGGGGGGTTCTCCCTGCGCATGGTGTGGCAAGGGGACGTACCCCGCTTTCACGTTTACTGGCTTTCATTGCTGGTTACGGTGCCCGTCTTGCTTGCCCTGCTTAACCGCTCGCATCCGTGGCTCGTTCGCAACGGGGTCGTGCTCTGGATGCTGCTGCTGCTGGTCGATTCCTGGGCGTTAACCTTACCCCTCGTTGAAACCCGACCGCAAGCGGACCTTTTCCCGCCGTCGGCAAGCGTCGATAGACTGGCGGCCCTGTGTCCGCCCGGCACGGGGCGGGTCCTGGATCGCGACGGACTGTTCAACCCAGGCTGCTCGCCCTTAGGCTTCGGCTCCCCGATGACGGAATTGCGGCAAATCGAAGGGTTGCGGGGCTACACGCCGCTCGACAACCGGCGTTACAAGGAATACCTGCAATTCATCGCCGGCAAGGACGAACGATTAACCGCGTTCAGCAATCCGCTGGCATTTCCTGTTATCAACGACTTTCCAATCGTCCACAAGCGGTTGCTTGATTTGCTGGGCGTACGCTATCTCTTAACCCCAGGCGCAACCCCGGCTGCCGCCGCTGCCCTTGGCGGCCCGGCCGTCGTCGGTTCTTTCCCCGCGGAACGGGACGGGTGGGAATGGGCCTTTGACGATCCGAATCCGGTAGTTTACGACATGGACCGGGGCGGCGTGCGTTCGCTACCACCCTACTCCGTTTATCGCAATCAAACCGCTTTGCCTCGGGCCTTCGTGGTGTACAGTGCAGCACCCTTGTCGGAACCGAAAGATGTCCTTGCGCAGCTATCAACCACGGATTTTAGGCAAGTGGTGCTCCTCGAAAACGCGGACGGGTTAGCCTTGAATCAAGACCCAGGCGCTGGGCCGCGCGCGGCCACGGTGACGCGGTACGAGCCGAACCGGGTCACGGTTGAAGTGGGGGACGGGCCAAGCGGCTGGTTGGTCCTCGCGGACCCGTGGTATCCCGGTTGGGTGGCTCGTTTCGACGGGGCGGCGGAGACTCAACCTCTGTATCGCGCGGATTACCTCTTCCGCGCTGTGCGCGTGCCCGAAGGCAGTCATAGCGTCGAATTCCGTTTTGAACCGCGTTCTTACCACATAGGCTGCGTATACAGCTTGACGATGGTGGTGCTGAGCTTGGCCCTTCTCGGTTGTTGGGGCTTCAACGCAATTTTTAGGAGGCGGGCGCGGCGATAAAAAAATGAGAGCGTGGCCAAGGTATCGTACCTTCAGCCACGCTCTCGGGGACACGGGGTCGCACGCAGGATTCGGTGTCTTGTTCGCAAGTCGCCGCAGCCACTTGCAGGTTGCGAATTCTAATGCAACGGCTGTGCCAACGGATTTTTCGCCTGGCTTTCCGTTGGTTGAAGGTGCCATCATCATGGAGAAACGACCTAAAGTCCATGCCCGATCCGCAATACGATCCGGGGTGCGCGTAAAGGCATGTGGAAACGTCGCTTCACGCGGCAGTGGAAACCGTCCGTTCCTGAACAAGGTTCGTTCGTGCCGTTAAGAAAGCTTTACAGCACGGACGGCCGGAGCGCGCGTTAGCCGGGAAGGATTTGATCGAGTTGGGCTTTCAACTGCTGGTGGGTTTTGGTCCGGCCCTTGGCCAGAAGGCGTGCGTCGCCGAAAGTCAGGTGCGGGTCCGGGAAGGGTAGACGGGCCAGGGCCATTTCGACCTTTTCGGAGAGCATATAGCAACCATCGTTCAGGGCGACGGGGACGCCGGCCTTCCGCAACAGGTCGAGGTCGCGGTAGAAGCCGCGAACGTCCACGCTCAAGCGCCGGGCCAGGCTGTCGCGGTTTTGTGCGGCACTGCCAAGCAACTGCACCAGGCGGTAGAGCCGTACGAAACGGTCGGCGGTCACCGCGGGCCGGTCCGTACCCGGCGCGGGGTCGGTCCGGGGTTGACGTTTTTTTCCCATCGCTGCCTCCCAGTCGTCAACACGCCTGGAATCCGTTCCCGCGAAGGGGCGTTCGAGGTCTCACCATCCGTTATACGGTTCTGTTCGATTGCCAGCGCTGCCACCTCGTTTCGGTAACAATACCGATTCTGAAATAGTAGAAGGCGCGACGCCGATTGCAAGTTTAGTCCCGAACGCCGGCAATTCATAAACTGCCCCCAACGATTCTGAACCCTTGTGGACGGAGGAGGCAGGCCGTGGAACCGCTCGATTACCTCGTCATCGCCCCCCACCCCGACGACGCCGAGTTAGGTGTCGGCGGCACCATCTTGACCCTTCTCGCTCAAGGTGCGCGGGTCGGCGTCCTGGAACTGACGGACGGCGAGCCGACGCCGCACGGCAGTCCCGAAATCCGCCGCAAAGAAACGGAGGCGGCCACGGCCGTTTTGGGCCTGACATGGCGCGGCAACCTGTGCCTGATCAATCGACGGTTGGAAGCCAACCTCGACGCCCGCGGCCGCCTGGCAACCTCCCTCCGGCAACTGCGGCCGCGCGTCTTATTCGCACCCTACTGGGACGACGCCCACCCGGACCACGTTGCGGCCAGTTCCCTCGTCGATGCCGCCCGCTTCTGGGCCAAACTCACCAAGACCGACCTGCCCGGCGAGCCGCATTATCCGCAGAAGATTCTTTACTATTTCAGCATCCACCTGCGCCTGCACGTGCAGCCGTCCTTCGTCGTGGACGTGACGCCCCACCTGGAAACAAAGCTCCGCGCCCTGGCTTGCTACCGTTCGCAACTGATTGAAGGCCGGCCGACCGTGCCGCCGACCGTTTTAGACGACCTGCGCGACCGGGCGCGTTACTGGGGTTGGTCCATCGGCTGCACCTACGGCGAACCGTTCGTTTGCCGCGAACTCGTCGGTCTGCGCGGGCTGCGGGACCTGGCCTGACATTACCGCTCGCGTAGCGTGTGCGGTTTACTCTGCGGGGGCGACCAGCCCTGGGCAGAAATGTCATCGTTGTGGGCGTTTCCGACACAAGGACCGCATGAGGGAAGCCGATACACCGGAGTGGGGACATAGGACGTTTGCGTCCGGTGAGGTTTCCCGGAGGTGCTCTGTGCGGCGCGAGTTGAACGTCCTGGCCTTAATCAAGGGCAACGAGCGTTACGTTTTCGTCTACGACGACCAGAGCCGCGACCCTTTACTGGAAGCGTTCCGCGCGCAGGCCGCGAACCCGGAATTAAGCCTGAACTGGTTCGACGCGGCCGTCTTGACTCAGAAGGCCCACGAACAGGCAAACGCCGGCGAGACGGTTTGTGCGGAACCGCCGCCGCGCTTTTGAATACGGTTAGCCAGGGACGGCCCGGACGACACGGAAGTCGCATGGCGGTGGACCGAACCCCGGAAGGGCGATGGAAGAAGCACTCGCGGAGTTCCTGCGGCACCTCGCGCTGGAGAAGAACGCCTCCGCGCACACCGTGAAATCCTACCGCGAAGACTTGACCCAGGCGCTCGGCTTTTTCCGCACCCGCGCCGGCGGCCACACGCCCCCGGCGAACCAGGTGACGACGCGCCTGCTCCGCGCCTACATCGCCTTTTTGCACGAACAAGGTTACGCACGCTCGACCGTCGCGCGGCGGCTGGCGTCGATGCGGTCCTGGTGCCGATTCCTCTGCCGGCAAGGAACGCTGGCCACGAACCCCGCCGCGGGTTTGCGCGGGCCGCGCCAGGACAAGAAGTTGCCCCACTTCGTCCAGCGCGAAGAAATGATCCGCCTGCTGGAGGCACCGCCGGTCGATCGGCCCCTCGGCCTGCGCGACCGGGCCATTTTGGAGACCCTGTACTCCGCGGGGCTGCGCGTCAGCGAGCTGACGCAGCTGAACCTTCCCGACGTTGACCTGGGCGAGGGCGTGGCCGTGGTCCGGGGCAAAGGGCGGCGCGAACGGCTCGCACTGCTTGGGCCGCCGGCGGTCGCCGCCTTGAACGCCTGGCTGCCAGCACGAGCCGTCTTGCTCGGCGCGCGGGCCGTGGTGCTGACCGCCCTGTTCCTGAACAAGAACGGCACCCGGTTGTCGTCGCGGAGCGTGGGTCGGCTGTTAGAAAAGTACCTGGCACAGGCGGGATTGGACCCGCGCACCAGCCCGCACACGCTGCGACACAGCTTCGCCACACACCTGCTGGACGCCGGGGCCGACATCCGCAGCGTCCAGGAATTGCTCGGCCACCGCAGTCTCGGCACCACTCAGATTTACACCCACGTGACGACCCAGCGGCTCCGTGATAGTTACCACAAGGCCCACCCGCGCGCCTGAGGTCAACGACGGTACAAAATCAACGCTGCGTCCCGCAGCGGGGCGACCGGCTTCCGCAAGCGATAGGCGAGGTTATCCATGCACCCCTCGGCTCGATGGTATCGGCGCTGTCTGCTCCTCCTGGCAGGTTGTTTTTGGTTAAGCGCGACCGCCGCTTCCGCCCAGGAGATCGACTGGCGGACCGACTACCGCAAGGCCCGCCAAGAAGCCGCCGAGAAAAACCGGCCCCTGATGTTGGACGTGGGCACCGAGCAATGCTATTGGTGCAAGCAGCTCGACCAGCGCACCTTCCGCGACCCGGCCATCATTGCCTTCCTCAACGAGCGGTTCATTCCCCTCCGCGTTAATGCCCAGGTGAGTCCGGAGTTGGCCCAGGCGCTGCGTATTCAGAGTTACCCCACGATCGTCTTCGCCAACGCCGAGGGCAAAATCCTCGGCTACCAGGAAGGGTTCGTCGAAGCGCCGCGGTTGAAGGAGTTGCTGGAGCGAACGGTCACAATGGTATCGACGCCGGAGTGGATGACCTACGATTTCGGGGAGGCGAACAAGGCCGTCGCCGGCAACGACTTTGCCAAAGCCATCAGCCTGTTGAAAAACATCGTCGAGGACGGCAAGGATCGGCCCGTCCAGGCCAAGGCGCGGGTCGTATTGCAAGACCTGGAACAGCAGGCGACCACGCGCTTCGCCCGCGGCAAGCAGTTGGCGGAGCGCAACCAGGCAACCGAGGCAGTCGCCGAACTGAATGAGGTAACGAAACTGTACCCCGGCACAACCGCGGCCCGCGACAGCCTGGTGCTTCTGAGCCAACTCGGCGGCAAGGGCGAAGCGACGGACTTAAGCAGAGCACGGCGTGCGAAGGAAATGCTCGTCCAGGCCCGCGAGGACTACCGGATGCAGCAGTTCTCGTGCTGCCTCGACCGCTGTGACCTCCTCGTCAGCCAATTCGCGAACACGCCGGAGGCACAGGACGCTGCCGCCTTGATGAACGACATCAAGGGCAACCCGGAGTTCTTAAAATCGGCTTGTACCCAACTCGGCGACCGCCTGGCAGTGATGACACTGGCACTCGCGGAGAGTCTGCTCAAGAAGGGCCAACCCCAGGAAGCTGTCTTCTACTTCGAGCGGGTGGTCCAGAACTACCCGGAAACACGCCACGCCGAGAACGCCCAAAGCCGTCTCGCCCAAATCCGCGGACTGCCGGCACGCTCGACCGATTTCAAGAAGTGAGCGTCGCCAACCCGCGCAAGGCGTCCGCTTGCAACTTGCCGTTGGTCGCCAGCAAGCCGGAACGCTGCCAGGCACCGTCCGCGCCGTAGCGAATCGCTTCGCCCTTCAGACCCGTCACGCTGCCGCCCGCCTCGGCCACGAGGATGTGGCCGGCGGCAATGTCCCAATCGTGAAACGCCGTGTAGGTGTTCGCGTACAAATCCACGTCGCCGCGTGCCACCAGTGCCAGCTTCACACCGGCCGAATGCGTCTCCCGCACGCGGGCCGGTTGCAGCGCGCGAACCGGGACGGAGGGAATCTCGGGGTTGCGCGAACGGCTCTGCACGAGGGTCGCCCGTGTCAGGTCCGTCGTCGGCGAAACCTGGCACCGTTCGGGTTCGGTGGCGTTGCCGTCTAACCGCCAGCAACCTTCGCCCAGTGCGGCGTAGGTGAGCCGCGCCGGCACCGGCTCCAGGACCACGCCGACGACAACCCGGTCGCCGTCGCACAGCGCGATCATGACGGAGAATTCGCCGTTCTTCTGGGCGAAGCCGCGGGTGCCGTCGATCGGATCGACAATCCATTGCCGCACCGCGGTTTTACGGCCCGCCGCCAGGGTTGGCGTGTTTTCCTCCGCGCACAAGGCATCGTCCGGAAAGACGCTTTGCAGGTGCTGAAGGATGGCTTCCTGCGACTGCCGGTCCGCGTCCGTAGTGATGTCAACCTTGGCGTCCGGGATGGCCGTGAACTGTTCGTAAGCGGTGAGAATGAGTTGCCCGGCCAGGCGGGCCGCCTCCAACGCGGTCCGCAACTCGCGTTCGTAGCGCATCGTTGGTGTCCTTCCAGGCGACCGTCGAATGGAGACTCTAACCTATTAGCTCGGCACGAATGTTCCGCACACGCGGCTTCTGCTAAAGGCACCCTCGCCAAAGGGACCCTTGCCACCCACCCTCGCCACTGTTTGCCACGCCTTTGGCAAGGGTATATGAGCGCCGCTGCCTGCCCCTGACGGTCGCTGCGTGCCAAAATCCGACCCTTGCCATGTTCTTGCGCTTTGGCAAGGGTGGGTAGGTCGTCCGCTGCGGCGCGGTCAACGGGGACGCAATCGGGAGTCCGGTCGGGTAAGCGTCGTGCTCCCCAAACAGCACGATTGGCACAAGCAACCGGTGCGCCGCTTACAGGCCGAGGTAATTTTGGCGCGCCGGGAGCGTAAGCGATCGGAGTGTTCGCCGACGCAGGGGGTGCCATGCTTTCGTACTCGAAAGCATGCTTTGGAGTACCAAAGCATGGCACCCC
>JBBRLG010000060.1:0-19833 GCA_038231495.1 Gemmatales bacterium
GCGGGCCCGCATTCAGATCGGGTTGTCGGTACTGACGCACAATGCCCTCCAAGTTCAAAACGCTCAGGCACGAAGCCAACCGGCACCAACCCCCACGGAAATCGCTGCATGAAAGCGAGACAATCTCTGAACGGGGCTGAAACCCAATCGCAGATTCCACCCCACAATTGAGATGCTTACCCACACCCATTTGGAATAGAACTTGCCCCACGTCCCGTGGGCGATGTAGAATCAACCCACCTGCCACACACGGGGGACAACCGTCCCCTGCTCGCCAGTGTTCCACAAATGAAGGGGAGCCTTCTCATGTTCCGCATCGATCTCGGTTCGGGCGGCAAGAAATACTGTGACGGCCTGAGCCGCCGTAGTTTTCTTCAACTCGGCGTCGCCGGCATGGCGAGCGTCGGGCTGCCGCAATTGCTGCGCGCCCGCGAACAGTCGGCCGTCACGCCCGGCTCGAAAAAGAATACCAGCGTCATCCTCCTCTGGCTCGACGGCGGCCCGAGCCACCTCGACCTGTACGACATGAAGCCGGACGCCCCGGCGGAGTACCGCGGCCTGTGGAAGCCGATGCGCACGCGCGTGCCGGGCTTCGACCTTACCGAACTGTTCCCCCGGCAGGCGAAAATAACCGACAAGTTCTCGATGGTCCGCTCGCTGCACCACGACACCGGCGACCACTTCGCGGGCGGCCACCGCATGTTGACCGCGAAGGACATGGGCGTCAGCGGCGCGAATACCGAAATCAAGTTCCCGTCGATCGGCTCCATCGTCGCCCGCGAGGCCGGGCCGCGCAAACCTGGCCTGCCGGCCTACGCCGGCGTGCCGCACGCCAGTAGCATTGGCTTGAACCCCGGCTATTTCGGCGCCCACATGCTTGGCGCGCAGTACAACCCGTTCCAGCCCGGCGGCGACCCCAACGCGGCCAACTACGCCGTCCGCAACCTGGAGTTGGTGCCGGGCATGAGTCTCGACCGCCTCGATGACCGCAAGGCGTTGCGCGAGCACTTCGACCTGGCGCAACGCAAACGCGACGCCCTCGGCGACACGACCGCGATGGACCGCTTCCAGCAGGAGGCGTTCGCGTTCGTCAGCGGCTCGGCCGCCCGCAAGGCGTTCGACATTAACAAGGAAGACCCCAAGCTGCGCGACCGCTACGGCCGGCACAACTTCGGCCAAAGCACCCTGCTCGCCCGGCGGCTGGTCGAGGCCGGGACGACGTTCGTCACCGCCCACTTCGGCGGTTGGGACCACCACTGGGATTTGAAAGCCGGTATGGAACGCAACCTGCCGCAGGTGGACTCGGCGGTCGAGGCGCTGTTCACAGACCTGGATGATCGCGGCATGCTGGAGACGACGTTGGTGGTGTTGTGCGGCGAATTTAGCCGGACGCCGAAGATGAACGACGGCGGCAACGGCGGGCCGGCCGGCAGTATGGGCACGCCGGGCCGCGACCACTGGGGCAACTCGATGTTCTGCCTGCTCGGCGGCGGCGGCGTCAAGGGCGGCCAGGTCATCGGCTCGACCGACCGTCTCGGCACCCGGCCAAACACACGACCCGTTACGCCGTCGAACATCCACGCCACGATTTACCATGTGCTGGGGGTCGATCCGAAATTGCAGCTACTCGACCCGTCGGGCCGGCCGGTGTCGGTGCTGGACGATCCGGAGCCGATTGGCGAACTGTTTTAGAGCCGAAGCAGTGAGGTCATTGCAGGCGAGCGGCGGACGAAAGTCCGCCGTGTTCGCGCGCGGGTCGCGCGGCAGCCACGGCTGACTCTCGTGCCCGCTCGCCTTTGAAAAGGGCAACCTGGCGAACGAGCGTCAGCAGCGGCATTCGCGTAAGGTTACACATTGGAAGATCAGGCGAGATAGGCAACCGCGCGGCCGCCTCCAAGTGTCGTTGACGGATCGGACCCCTTACCGTACTATCCCGCCGCTTTGGCGCGGCCCGAAGCGGCTGCCCCGTCCACGCCCTTCGGAAGCGGAACCGGTATGATCTGGCGGAAATGGCTGGTCCGAGTCATGGTCTTTTCAGTCCTGGGAGGCATGGCCGCGCTCGGCCTGGCCTACCAGGCGTGGACTAATCCTACCGCCACCCGCCAGCAGGTCCACAACACGCTGACCGACCGCTTCCCCGGCGCGACCGTCAGCCTCGAATCGGCGCGACTGCGGTTACTCGGCGGCGTCGCCTTTAACGACCTGCGCCTGGCCCGCAAGGACGATCCCGAAAAACAGGACTTCCTTTACGTCCAGTCGGGCGTGCTGTACCACGACAAGGAACACCTGCTCGACGGCAAGGTCGCGATTCGCAAGATTGAGCTATTCCGGCCGCGGCTGCACGCCATCCGCGAGAAGGACGGCCGGCTAAACCTGACCGGCGTCATCGGCCTGGTGAACCTCAACGAACGGGTGCCGACTATCGTTATTCAGCAGGGCACGTTACTTGTCGAGGACCGCACCCTCTCGACGGCCGCACCCCTGGTCGAAATCAAGGACGTGTCGCTCACGCTCATCAACGACCCGACGCCGACCCTCAACATCGACCTCAGCGGCCAGACGGATGTGGCTGGCCCGATCCAGGCCAGCCTCAAGTTCGACCGGGCGACCGGGGCGACAACGGGTACCATCGACCTACCCGGCGTGCCCCTGGCCGACGCACTCATTCAGCGCGTCGTCGCCCTCGCACCCGAGGCGGGCAACCAGTTGCGCTTTCTCAAGGGCGACGCCAATCTCCACACGACGCTGAACTACGACCCCGCCGCCCAGCCCCCCCTCCGTTACGATGCCACCGTGGAATGGACCAACGGCCGGTTGACGCACGCCCGGCTGCCGTTGCCGCTGGAAGACGCCACCGCGACCATCAAGGTTCGTAACGGTCGAGTACCGTTCGTCCATTTGGCCGCCCACTCCGGAACCGCTGTCATCGACCTGACCGTCAAGGACTTGACGCTGCCGCGCGACCCGGCGGGCCTGAGCGAATTGCCGCCGTTGGAAACCGTGCTGCGCGAATGCGACTTGCGCATCGCGCACGTCCAGATAACAGACAAGCTGCTGGAAAAGCTGCCCGAAAGTGTCCAACGCCTGGAAGCGCCGTACACCGCGCGCGGGCCACTGACCTTTCACCACACGCTCCAGCACCAGGCCGACGGCAAGTGGCGCAAGACCTGGAACCTGATGGCGGAGGGTCTGCACGTCAGCTACCAGCCGTATTTCGACTACCCGGTCGAGGGCGTCACCGGCTCGGTTGAGACCTTGCTGACCAGCGAAGACCATCTGGCAACCACGGTCCACCTGCGCGGCTTCACCGGCGCACGGCCGGTCCACCTGGACGGCACGCTGACCGGCGACAAGTTCGGCCCCGAAATCAAGCTGGAACTCGGTGGGGAAAACATTCTCCTGGATGAAAAGCTGCTCGCCGCGCTGCCGGACGGCCACCGCAAGCTCGCCATGACGTTTTTGCCCGACAAGAGCCGTAAGCCGTCGCCCGAATTTCAGCCGATGGGCTTGGGCGACTTCAAGGTGTTCATCAACCGCGGCGCGGGCGGCGGCCTGGGCGATTTCAAGAACCGCTTTCTCATCAAAATCCACGACGCCTGTGTGAAATACGACGTGTTTCCGTACCCGCTGGAGAACGTGACCGCGACGCTCGATATCCAGCCGGACCACTGGGAATGTCGCGATTGCCGAGGCGCGCACAAGGGCGGCGAGATCACCATTTCGGCCCAGTCGTACCAACTCCCGCCGGAACCCGTGCCCGCTTTTCCCAGCCAGGAACACAAGCCGACGCCGCCCCTCCAGCGCGTGCAGGTATTTATCCACGGCACCCAGGTCCTGCTCGACGACGCGGATTTCATCGGCGCGCTGTCCCCCCGACCGAACCTTCAGCAAACGTGGAAGAAACTCGCCATCGCCGGGCGCATGAACTTCGACGCCGTCGTCGTGGACGACCCCGGTCAGCCGCAGAACATTGACGTCGGCGTCACGGTCCACGGCTGCCGGATGTGTCCGAATTTCTTCCCCTACGCGATGGAGGACATCAGCGGCACCGTGCGGTACGTGCAGGATTCCGTCTACCTGACCGATGTCCGCGCCCGGCACGGCAGTAGTGTCTTGACGCTCAAACAGGGCCGGGTGGTCCTCAAGTCGGGCGCGACTGGTTTCCAGCAGGTGCGGCTCCAGGGGATAAAGGGCAGTCCGGTCTTGCCGGACGAGGCGCTGCTGCGGGCGCTGCCGGAAGGGTTGCGGGCTGGCCTGGAAGCCCTGCACGTTGCCGACCCGGTCGAAATCACGACCGACCTTGTCATCTCCCAACCGGCTGACCCGAATACACCCCTGATCGTCTGGTGGGACGGGCGCGCCGACCTCCGCGGGGCGGCCTTGCACGCCGGCGTGGACGTGACCGACGTGACCGGCCAACTCGCCTGCTGTGGACTGCACAACGGCAAACAAATCGAAAAGGTGGTCGGCACTTTTCTCCTGCACGACGCCACCGTCCTCGGCCAGCCGGTGCAGAATCTGCACGGCCGCCTGGAGGTTTTGCCCGAATCGCCCGGCATCCTGCGCTTCCGCGACCTGGGCGGCAACCTCTTCGGCGGGACGCTCGGCGGCGAAGCGCGGGTCGAATTCGGCCCGGTCCTCCGCTACGACCTGTACCTCAAGGCGCTCCAGGTGCAGCTCGAAAAATTCGAGAAGCACAACCTCGCCTCGCGCGGCGACATCCAAGGTGAGGCGATGGCGGCGATCCACCTGAAGGGCGAGGGCGGCGACCTGGCCGGCTTGAAAGGGCAAGGTCGCCTCGACGTGCCCGCCGGAAAGCTGTACAAGTGGCCGCCCTTGCTCGACCTGCTCAAGGCGTTCGGCCTGCGCGTGCCCGATCGCATCGCCTTTGAACAGGCCCACGCCGCGTTCGAGATCGACGGGCCGCAACTGCACATTCAGCAATTGGACCTCTACGGCAACGCCGTCAGCTTGCGCGGGCTGGGTACGGTCAACCTCGACGGTACAAACCTGAACGTGGACTTCAATGCGGATTGGGCGCGCATGAACCAACTCTTCCCCGAAGAGTTCACCGGCCTGTCGCGGGCAGTCAGCGATCAGTTGTTCAAGATCAAGGTCCGCGGCCGCATCGGCGAGGTGCGCTACGAGAAAGAGTTCGTCCCCGGCATCGTGGAGCCGATCAAGAAGGCCTTCCAAAAGCCGGGGTCGTGAGCACAAGGCTTATTGCGGTCGGCTAAGGCGTAATTCGTTTCGGTTGCGGTCGGCGGGGTTGCCCCGGGGAGGTCCTGGTGTTTGGCATATTCCAGCGCATGATCCTTTGGGAACTCCTCAAAGTATTTCTGATGTCGCTCGTCGGCATCACGGGCATTCTGCTGATGGCGGGCATCGTCGCGGAGGCGTCGCAGCACGGCCTCGGGCCGGGGCAGATCATGAAAGCGATCCCCCTCCTGATTCCCAGCACGCTGCCGTACACGATCCCGACCACGACGCTGTTCGCGTGTTGCGTCGTCTACGGGCGGTTGGCCGCGGACAACGAAATCCTCGCCATCAAGGCCGCGGGCATTAACCTCATCAAGGTGTTGACGCCGGCGCTGCTGCTGGGCGTGGTCATGAGCGGCGTGACGATGGGACTCTATTACCGGATCATCCCGTACACACATTTCTTGCTGCGGTCCATGGTCTTTGATGACCTCGAAGATTACATGTACGCCGCCCTGAAGAAAAAGGGTTCGCTCGAGCATTCGTCCATGCCGTTCACGATGACGGTCCGCTCGGTCCAGGACCGGAAGCTGATGTACCCCCTCGTCGTGGGCCGCGACGCGCAGGGCAAGAACAACCTCGTGGCGATGGCGCGCGAGGCCGAGTTGCGCGTCGACCTGCACCGCAAAGTGGTGCTGGTGCGAATGCGGGACGGCGAATTCTCCAGCAACGACGGCTCCAACGGGCATTTCGACGACCGCACCTTTCCGCTGGATTTGCCGGCAAACTTCGGATCCGAGGGCTACACGCATCCGCCGCGCGACATGTCCTGGCAAGAAATCCTCGAACGCCGGCAGGAACTGATCGCCAAGGAAGCAGCCGCGTCCACCGCCATCGACGACGTTAACCGCGAGTTGGCGCAGCCGTCGCCGAACCCGGACCGTCACCAACACAAGAAAAACCTGGAGGGCGAGAAGAAATACTTCCGCCAGCAAATCGTCTGGCTCAATGTCGAGTTGCTCATGCGGCCCGCGCTGAGCGTCGGCTGCCTGTGCTTCATCCTGGTGGGCTGCCCGGTCGGCATCTGGTTCAGTCGCAGCGACTACCTCAGTTCGTTTATCACCTGTTTTCTGCCGATCGTGATTGTGTATTACCCCCTGATGATGTGCGGCACCGGCTTCGCGAAGGAAGGCAAGTTCGAGCCGCTCGTTCTGGTCTGGGGGGCCAACGTCATCATCGGCCTGATCGGGCTGGTCCTGTTCCGGCGCTTGTTGCGGAACTAGGATTCCATGCAGCGGCAATTAACCGAAGGTAGTCCCACTTGTTAGGCAGCAATCCTTCCGCGGTGTTGGGAGAGTCCTTTGTAACCGTTCACCGCGTTGTTGAAAACCAGCCAACCGTAGACATGGCGCGCTATCATTTCCGCGACGACCCATTCGTTTCGCGTGGCTTGAGAGCAAAGGAAACGAACTTTTCTTCCGCAAGTGCTTATCGGGTATTCTCTTGGGGAAGTTCGTTTCCCGACCCCCTGACACACCCCCTGGATCCTCTCCTGCCGTTGATGGCCAATCATGTCCACTGCCCGCACCCGGTGAACGGTTACAGTCCTTTTTAGTCCCGGAGGGGCGAAACAAATGCCACCCGGTAGCTGTTCCGCCCCTCCGGGGCTAATTATGATAGGATGCCATCGCTACCAGGAGCTTACGCCTGGCTATTAACTTCCACCCCTCCAGGGCTAAATCCAAGGCTCGCCGCTCGATTATGCACTTACCCCAAGGCTACCGTTTTGCCGGCATTCACAGCGGACTGCGACCGGACCCCGACCGACGCGATTTGGCACTGGTCGTCAGCGACGTGCCGGCCGCGGCGGCGGGCGTCTTTACGCGCAACCGCGTGCGCGCCGCGCCCGTACGCATCTGTGAAGAGCGACTGCCGACCGACGCGGCCCGCGGCGTCGTCATCTGTTCGGGTAACGCCAACGCCTGCACCGGGCAGCGCGGCCTCGACGACGCGCGGCGCATGGCGGCCCTGACGGCCGAGTTGATCGGCTGCCGGGAAGAGCAAATGCTGGTCTGCTCCACCGGCGTCATCGGCCGCCACCTGCCGATGCCGGTCATCGAGGACGGCATTCGCAAGGCCGCGGCCCAACTGCAAACGGGTTCGGCGGCACTCGACGCGATGGCCCACGCCATCCTCACGACCGATACGCGCACCAAAGTGGCACACCGGACGATTAACGTCGCTGGCGTCGAAATCCGGCTAACCGGTGTGGCCAAGGGCGCGGCCATGATCGGCCCGAACATGGCGACGATGCTGGCGTTCGTGTTCAGCGACGCCCGCGTGGCCAGCGCCGACCTGGCCGCACTTACGAAAGAGGCCGCCGCGCAAACGTTCAACTGCGTCAGCGTCGAGGGCCACACCAGCACCAACGACACGCTGCTCGTCTTCGCCAACGGCCGCGCCGCGGACGGTGACGCACCGCTGCTCCAAGGCGACGGACTGACGGCGTACGCGAATGCCGTCACGGACCTTTGCGGCGAACTGGCGAAGGCCATTGCCGCCGACGCCGAGGGCGCAACGCACCTGGTCACCATCGACGTGGAAGGATTGCGCAACGACGCCGAGGCACGGCAGGTGGGCATGGCGGTCGCCAATAGCGCCCTGGTCAAGACTGCGATCTTTGGCGCGGACCCGAACTGGGGGCGCGTCGTCTCCGCGGCCGGCTACGCGGGTGTGGAGTTCGAGGAAGAACACCTGTCTTTGTGGATGGGCGACCTGCTGCTCTACGACGCCGGCACGCCCCAACCGTTCGACCCCGCCGCCGCGTCGGCCTACTTGAAGCGCGAGCGCGACGTTTCGCTGCGGTTGCGCTTCACGCTGGGTTCGGGCCGTTGCACCGTCTGGACGTGCGACCTGACCGACGAATACGTGCGGTTGAACGCGGATTACACGACGTGAGCGGTTCGGCGCTGCTTCGACCCCGCGCGTTGTTTCCCGCACCCGCCGGGCTAAAATGGTAAAGGTAACCGTTCACTCCCCCCTTACGAAGGGGGGGTAGGGGGGTGGAGTGAGCGCCATGACCGACTGCTTTCGTTCTTAACCCCCCTGCCCCCCTTCGTAAGGGGGGGTGAACGGTTACTCGTAAAGATGCTTCCGAACGTGACTGTGGGACCAACGACATGCCTCGCGACCCGTACGAAGTGCTCGGCGTCCAGAAGAACGCCTCGGAGGCCGAGATCAAGAAGGCTTACCGCAAGCTGGCGCGGCAATTCCATCCGGACCGCAACCCCGGCGACAAGAAGGCCGAGACGCAGTTCAAGGAAGTGCAGGAAGCCTACGACATCCTCGGCGACGCCGCCAAGAAGGGGCAGTACGATCAATTCGGTTTCGCCGCGCCCTTCGGCGGCGGCGGCGCCAGTCCGGGCGGGGGCGGCTTTCGCTTCGGCGGCGGGCAGGAAATGAACGTCGATCCCGACCAACTCAACGAAATCCTCCGGCAGATGGGCGGCGGCGGCGGTTTCGGCGGCACGGGCGGCGGCTTCGAGAATATCTTCGGCCAGCAACGCGGGCGCAGCCGGACGCGCCGGCAGCGACCGCCGGAAGAGGTCGAGAGCGAGGTCACGATCCCTTTCCTGACGGCGGCGCTGGGCGGCACCGTGTCGCTGTCAATCGACGGTCAGCAGGTCGAAGTGCGCGTGCCGGCGGGCTTCGAGGACGGCAAGAAACTTCGTCTCACCGGCCAGGGTCCGGGCGGCGGCAATTTGCTGTTGAAGTTACACGTTGACGGTCATCCCTATTTTCGTCGCGAGGGCAATAACGTGATCCTCGACGTGCCGATCACGGTCGCGGAGGCAGTCCTCGGCACCAAAGTAGACGCAGTGACGCTGGACGAGACCCGCCTGACGGTGAAGGTTCCGCCGGGAACGTCGAGCGGAGCGCGATTGCGGCTGCGCGGCAAAGGCATCAAGGGCGGCGACCAGTTCATCGAGATCAAGGTGCAGGCCGCGGCGCCTGCCGACGAGCACAGCCGTACACTCATGGAGGAGTTCGCGCGTCTGAATCCGAAGGACCCGCGTGCGGATTTGCCGTGGGCGTGAGGCAATCGGAGAACCCACCATGACCACGACGCCCGCCCGCCCGTTCGCCTTCCGCCCGCACGAGCACCTGCGCCGGCCGGCGGATTTTCAGCTCGTCTACGAGCGCCGACGGTCGGCCAGCGACGCGCTCCTGATCGTCTACGTCCGCGAGAACGGCTTGCCCCACCTGCGCCTGGGCTTGTCGGTGTCGAAGAAGAACGGCGGGGCGGTCGAGCGCAACCGCATACGGCGGCTGTACCGCGAGGCGTTCCGGTTGACCCGCCACGAGATGCCGGTCGGGTTTGACCTCGTGCTCATACCGCGCAAGCCCGCGGAGCCGAAGCTGGAAGACTTGAAACGCAGCCTGCCGCGGCTGGTGAAGCAGGTGGCCCGGCGGTTGGAAAAGGAGGGCGGCCCGCGATGATCGCCCGGCTGTTGGCCGCCTTCCTGATCGCGGGCGTGCGCTGCTACCAGGTTTGTCTGCGACCGTTGCTGCCGGCGGTGTGCCGGTTTCATCCGAGTTGCAGCGAGTATTTCATCCTGGCCGTGCAAAAGTATGGCCCGGTCAAGGGCAGCTACAAGGGCGCGTACCGCATCTGTCGGTGCAACCCGTTTAACCGCGGTGGTTTTGACCCGCCGTAGTGTTTGCCGCTTGCGGCTTAGCAAATGCTCTGCAAAGCCGCAAGCGGCAATACCCGGTTATTCGTGTCCCACCGCACCGGCTTTCGCCTCGTCCGCCATGAAGCCTCTGAGCTTCCAGTCGTACATTTGCCAACTGCCGAGCAGCACGGCGATCATCAACAGGAAGATCACGAATTTCCCGACCTTGCCGAACAGGTTGAACAACGTCAGGACAATCTGCAGCCACAAGAACAAGCCCACGAGGCCACCGGTGTAGGCGACGGCCACCGCGAACATCGGGCCGTAGGGGGCGTCGATCCGGGCCAGCCACCAGCAGGAGATGTCCGCCATTTGAAACAGCAAGGGTGCCGGCGCGATAATGAAGCGCAGGAACCCGGCCCGGCTGGTCATGGCAAAGAGGAAGCCGGTGAGCAAGTACAGCATTGAGAAGCCGAGCATATGGACGTGCGTGCTTTGCGCTAGTTTGTGGATCGAAATCGCGCCCACGCCCGTCTTTGTCTGCGCGTACGCTTTGAGCTTCCAGTAGTCGTCGAGCGGCACGTCGCCGGCGGCGGTGCGGTTCGTGGCCGTGTGGCATTTCACGCAACGCCCGGCGACCAGCGTCCTGATCTTCACAGCTACCGCGCCCTTGTCGGACCGCTCCAAATACTTTTCTGTGACGGGGTGTTCGCGCAAATCAACTGGCAGTGGGTAGTGGTCGTCCTCATAGGCCTTCTTGTCCAGGCCGTCGTGAATCCAGCGAGCCAACGCATTCGCCTCGCCCTCCCGCTGCTTGCGCAGCACCGGTTTTGCCGCTTCGATGCGCCGGGCTTGCTCCACGGCGTCGAGGGCGTCGAAATCGACCTTCTCCGTTTCCGCAAGCTGGCGGGCAACCGCTTCCGGGGCCGCGTCCCAACCTCCCGATTTGTAGGTGAACGCCGGCCGCATCGTGCCGCCGGCACCAAACGGCAACGATTCGTCGGCGTGGACCAATGCTTCGATCCGACTCACGCCGTCCTCGCCGTGAAACTTTTTGATCAACCGCTCCGGACTCGGGAGGGGGGTGCCGTTCGACGAATCCTGGACGTGAACTTGCACCAGCGCGGAGAAGTAGCCGAAACCGACCGAGATGAGAAAGACCGCGATCACCAACCGGGCGACGAACGGCAGGTCGCGCAAATGCCACGAGACAGCAGGGTTGCTCATGGGAGGGACTCCAGCGGGTGGGATGCTGCCTTACAGGGCGGCGAGCGCCGCGGCCACAGAGGCCAAAACACGCGTGCGGGCGTCGGCGAGGGAGGTTTCGAGGATCGCGCCGGAGGCCAGCCGGTGGCCGCCGCCGCCGAACGGTTCGGCCACCTTGGCCACGTCCACGCGGGCCTGCGAGCGGAAACTGACCTTCACGCCGCCTTGCGGTTGTTCCATGAACAACAACCCGACTTCGACGCCGGCGACGCTGCGCGTGTAGTTGATGAGGTCTTCGCTGTCCGCCGGCACCGCGCCGGTCGTCGCGTAGTCGGTGCGGTGAATTTCGGTGTAGGCCACCTTGCCGTCGAGCGCCGTTTGCAGCCGGTCGAGTGCCAGTCCAATGAGCTTCAGCTTGCCTAGCGTGTTGTGCTCGAACAGGGCGTCGTAGGCGGCGGTCGGTTTCGCCCCGGACCGGGTGAGCATCGAGGCGAGCGCGAAGGTGGCGGGCGTGGTGCTACTGTGCCGAAACCAGCCGGTGTCCATCGCCAGGGCAATGAAAAGGCAATGGGCCGCGTTTTCGGTCAACGGGCCGCCGAGGGCCGCGACCGCCTCGAACACGAGCCGGCCGGTGGCCTCCGCAGTGGCGTCCACGAACCGCCGCGCGCCGAGGTCGTCTTGCGTCAGGTGGTGGTCAATAACCACTTTAGGCACGTCCAAAGTCCGCAAAAACGTGCCGAAGTCGCCAAGCTGGTTCCAGGTGCCGGTGTCCAACACGATGGCGGCGTCGGCATCGCGGTAGGCGTCGCCGGGCGGCACGAACCGCTGCACACGGCGGCGGGGGTCGAGGAAGTCGTAGCGCGGCGGCAAAACGCTGGCGACGGTCAGGTACACGGTTTTGCCAAGGCCTTCGAGGGTGTCGGCGAGGGCGAGCATGGAGCCGAGGCCGTCGCCGTCGGGGCGGACGTGGGTGGTGAGCACGAACCGTTGCCGGCTGCGCACGAAATCGACGAACGGGGTCCAATCCAATGGCATGAGCAGTTTTCCCTTGCGGCTGGCAGTCCTTTCAGTATAGACGCTGTTAGACCTGAGGGGAAGGCGGCCGGCGTACTGCTTGGGAAGCTACCTGGAATGGGCGGTTTTTGGAGAACACAAATGCCGACACTGATCGCGCAACCGACCCGCATCGAGGCGGCCGGCAACAAGCCGAAGCTGATTGACGAATACATCGGTCGCGTGACTTCCGGCCACGGCGCTGCCAGCATCGCCCACATGCGCAGTCCCGGCGGCTGGGTCGAACCCGGACAGACGCCGGATTTTCAAGAATTTACCGTCGTCCTGAAAGGGATGCTGCGGGTTAGGCACCGGGCCGGCGTGCTGGACGTCCGTGCGGGCCAGGCGGTCGTCACCCTTCCGGGAGAGTGGGTGCAATACAGCACGCCGGAACCCGAAGGCGCCGAGTATTTCGCCGTCTGTCTGCCCGCCTTTACCCCTGACACCGTACACCGGGATGCGTGACGGCACGCCCCGGCCCGCGCACGCCGCGTCATTCCCCTTCGGCTTCCAGGTGGAATTGGTGCAGCATGCGGTGGACGACGGGCGTGAAGAGGATGCCGGCGGCCAGGATCACTGCCAGGCCGCTGTAGAGGGCGTACAGGCCGGCGAACAGCTTACCGCCGTCCGTCTTCGGCGGGTCCAGCGGCCCCATGCCCGACAGGATCATGGATGCGTTGGCGAACGCGTCGATCCACGCCAGCCCTTCGAGCAAGTGATAGCCGATCATGCCCCCCAGCAGCGACACGGCGACGAGCACCGACGCGGCGGCGAAGCTCCAGGCCACGCGCCGGGCGAAGGCCCGGCGGCTCAGCAGGGGCTGGTGTTTGGTTTCCAGTTTCAACACGTGGCGCTTGGACAAGGCTGTTCCTTTCCGGCACCGCAACCGTCGCGGCAGTTTTGGCACTGATTCGCAAAGGAAAACACCGTTTGCAAACGGTGAAAGCCTGTCGTTCGGCGTCGGCGAAGGCCCATCGCTGCCGTGCAAGTTACGGTCAGAAATCGTCAATACGAGACTGCACGGACGGGATTTTTCGCCGGTTTTGCATTCTGTCGCGCTTGCCCGAAATAGGATAGGATGGGTGAAAGGAGCCGGCCATGATCGATCGGTTGCTGTCACCTTTTCTTCCACCGGTATCATCACGCAGACAGGCGAAATGGCGACCCGCTGAGTCAGGAGAATCAAGCCATGTCCGAGGCAGTCCCCTACAAGTACCTGCAACCCAAGCGCGGCTCGCACTACCAGCAGCTTGCGGTTAACGGCCGCATCCGCGCCGAAATCCTTTATCGAGAGACGCTGGGAGCTGAACCGTTAAGCCCCGAGCAGGTTGCGAAGGAATTCAACCTGCCCCTCGAAGCCGTCCTTGAGGCCATCCACTACTGCGAACACAACGGGGAACTGCTGGACGCCGAGAGGCGGCGCGAGCAGGCAACCATCGAGTCCCGCGGTTTCGACTACTGGCCGCACGCCCCGCAGAACCCTGAGTCGGCTCGATGAATCTTTACCTGGACGACAACAGCGCCAAAACCAGCCTTGTGAATGCGCTCCGGCGGGCCGGACACCTTGTAAGAGCGTTCGGAATGGAACACGCGAGCCTGGAGCGCAAGGGAAGGCAACGGCTTCCTTGTCAGGCGCGGCCTTGCCAGATGCGCGGATCGCGGCTGGTGTGGAACACCGCCAGGACGCGGACGCACGTCGCCTCTTCCAGGTAAAAAACACAGTACAGGAAGCGCGTGACCACCGCCTTGCGAACGTCGCCGAACACGGCCGCGTGCATGCGGGGCATGACCGCGATCCGGTCGAGCACCAGTTGCACCCGGACGGCGAGCGCCTCGCCCAAGCCCGCACGCTGGCCCTCGTACCAATCGTAAGCATCGTCGAACTCCGCGCGGGCTTCGGGACGGAGGATGACCGCCAGACTCACCGCTACCACCGCGCCCGCGCCTCGGCCCGGACGACCTCCCATGACACGCCTTCGGCCGGGTTGGCGTCCGCGGCGGCAACGCGCCGTTCCAATTCCGCCCGCTGAGCCGGGGTCAACGGCTGACGCTCCAGGTCCGCCGCAACGCTGTCCCACAGCTGCTCGGCAAGTTCCAGTCGTTCTTCGGTGCTCAAGTGGTCGATGCCCAATTCTTGCAAGCTCGTAGCCATGCGGCAGCCCTCCTGGGAAGTACGCCCGGTATACAATAGCACGCCCCACGATCCTTTCGCCAGCCGTCATTCGTCCGCGTCGTCGCGCAGGCCGAGGGCACGGCTCGCCTTGTCGATCGCGTACGCCAATTGTTTGCGCAGCGCGTCGGGCTTTTTCCCCAGTTCGGCGGCGAGTTCGGGCCACGAACGGCCCAGGCGGTACTGGTCGAACAGGTAGCGCTCGTCGGCGGCGAGCCGGCGGCGGACCAGGGCCAGCACGTCCGCGTTCTCGACGATCTTGCCGGGATCGCAACTGGAGCCGCCGGCGGGATCGTAGGGCCCTGCCGAGCCTTCGGGAAATTGTTGCTCTTTGGGCAAGTCGGCGACGAGGTCGCGGATCTTGTACTCGGCCAGGTCGCGCAGGTAGCCGCGGAGCTTGGCGGGGTGGTCGAAGCGGAGGGTGCCGGCGCGCAACCGCCCCAGGAACTTGCCGAGGACGGACTGAAAGACGTCGAGGGTGTCGCACACCTCGCGGACGCGCGGGTCGGTCAGCCGGAAGTGGATGAACCGCCGGATGTCGGGTTCAAAGGCGACGACGAGTTCCTCGGCGGCGGCCGCATCGCCCGCCGTCAGCCGTTCGACCAGGACGTGAAACGCGTCGCCGGGGGGCATGGAGGCACCTTGGGGGAAGATGGAGGAATGAAGTGAAGGTATTGTACATCCGTTCCGGTTGGACGCAAGGCGCCGGGTCGTTACGCAGACTTTGCCGAAATCTTCAAAATCAGTCTCCGGGAGAGGGCAATATGCCCGTGTAGAGAGGCAGGCAGACAATTGCTAACCGAACGGCCGCATCGAGCAAGCGTCGCGAAAAAGCGCCAAAACAAGGCCTTGCCACATCCACACTCTTCGATGAGGGGAATCATGCCTGACACAACCGCCCTTGAGAACCAAATACGTTCGATGGAAAAAGATGTTGATCGTGCGAAAATATGGCTCAGGGTGATACAATTCGTCGCTGGCGCGTCGGCAATCATCTTCGCCGTCTTCTGCTATTTATTTCAGAGCCATCTGCACTACATGGTCGCAGAACAAACCGATCAGAAAATCGGTGCTGAGATTGCTATACAGCTACCCAAGAAAGTAGATGCCGAAATCGAGAAGAAAGTGGGCACGGAATTGTTTGACCAAATTCAAGCAGATGCCAGGAGGATAAGACAAATCGCCCGAGACGCGGAAGTTTCCAACTCTCAAATAAACCTAAATATGCAGGAAATCAGAAAGAGCAAAGATCTCTTGGGCAAATACCAAATCAAAGCGGTAGCTGGATTCGATGGTTATCCCGATGTAGCACCAAACAATAAATGGCAAGACGGCCTGGTTTACAAACAAGCTAAGGTTCTTGGCGTTGTGCCAAACAATAACAAATTCAATCGGCCCGATATCGCTCACACTTTTCAGGGAACTGGAATTAAGAGCGTCAAGCAACTCACGGCTGGTCTGTTTGAAGTCGAACTTACAGATCCCATCGCCAATGCGAGTTACATTGTGCTGGCTTCTTCGGAAGGTTTGATACTAACCGACGTAACAAAACAAACGGCAACATCCTTTCAATTAGAAGTATTGGGGCTTCGAGAACAAGTACCGGGAGTCCAAAAATACCACCTAGAATGGGCGGGACAGTGGGTAAGCTTGATGGTCATTGAGTTAAAGTGACTCCGCTGTCCAAGTTTATCGTTGGTTAGCGGAATGTTGGCGGCTTCCCGATTTTACCTGAGACAAGCATGAATTCGCGGCAAGAACTGATCACCCTCATGCGGGGCCAGGCAGCTTGTCCGATCATTAGCTTTTTGGGCGAATTGGGGTTCCTCGACAGAATGGCGCAAGGAGTATTCAGCGTAGAAAGCTTTCCAGCCGCGGACCCGGCCACACTTGGCGCGGTACTTCGCTACCTCGTTGGCATAGGGCTGTTGGTGCCTTCGGGAAGTGGTTACGAAGCGTCGCCTTTGGGCGTCACGGTTTTTCAGCGATACGGCGCGTTTAACATTCTGCATTCGTACCGCGACTTCTTCGACCAAATTCCGGCCCTTCTTGAAGGGACTCGGTTTAAGCCGGCGGTTCACCGATTGCGTAATGTTTTGGGGAGTGGCCAACTCCATGCACGGAAGTTTTTTCCGACCGCGCTCCGCTTCATCGCCGAAAGCCGGTTCGATACGATCGTAGACGTTGGCTGCGGCGATGGTCATTTCCTTTCCAGCGTGTTGGAGTCGCACCCGGCTGCGAGTGCGGTGGCGGTCGATCTCTCGGATATCGCGGTGAGCGCGACCGTGAAGCGTCTACAGGGATTTGCCGTCCGCGGCGTTGTCGCCGATGGCTTCGACGTTGATCTATGGGTACAGGCCTTGCCACCCAGGGCAAAAGCCACCTTGGTATCGGCGTGGTTCGTCCTGCACGAATTTTCTGGCGGCCGGTGGGAACGCGTTGTTGAGTTCTTTCAAAAGCTCCGCCACCATTGCCCATCGGCTGACGTAGTAGTTGGCGAGATCGTGAATGTACCGGACGTAGCGCTGGCTGCGAACCGGGCCGATTCGATCATGCCTGAGTTTTTGCTTTTCCACGCACTGTCTGGCCAAGGGGTCCTCACCTGGGAGCAGCACTGCCGCGTGCTGGCTGAGATTCCCTATCGGTTAATTGGTGAAAAGCATTTTGACCCGATACTCGTCGGAGGCAACGACGCCATCCCCAGCAGCTTCATTTGGCACCTGCGGCCAGAGGGTGCGCCAATTGACTGATCTAGAATTGCGCGAAATCGCGGTCACTGATCGAAAAATGATCGCCCGGATCGGCGACCTGCGCGTCCGGTCATGGCGTACCGAAGTGCCCGGAGTTCCGGAAATGACAACCTGGTTAGAAGACTTCGACCAGGTGGCCCGCCATTGGGCTATTCTGCGGGACAACGAGCCGGTTGCAGCAGCCCGGTTGAGTGTGCATGTTGCGATTGAAGATGTCCCCGATGCCGAGGTATATGCCGGTGTCTTCAAAGATACCCTACCGACGCCCATCGGTGCTTTCAACCGCCTGGTCGTCGATCCGGAATACCGCGGGTTAGGTTTCGCGGGAAGGCTGGATCAAGTCCGCTTGGCGGCAGCCGAACAAATGGGTTGTCGTTGCATCGTCGCCACCACTACTCCCGGTGATCGCCGAACGAAGCAGTTACAGGCAATCGGTTTCGATGTTGTCGGCCGAGGGGGTCCGAACATTCAGGCTGTCCTCCTTCGAGGAATAGAGAATCTTGTGTTGCTCTGTCCGTTGCCCCGAACGGGCGGACTGGCGACAGGTCCAACGTGAGGGACGATGGGAAGGTCATTTGCCAATCCTGTCGCGTTGATGCTCGCCGCGGCCTGGGCCTTCAGTGTCATGGGGGCTTGCACCCGCTTGCTCAGTCCTTCATGTGATTGGGCTTTCGTCGCGTTCGTACGTTCCGTGGTTGCATTGACGGTTGCGGTCTCGCTCGCCCGGCCTGGCAACGTACCGCTGGTCTGGTGGGCCGGCCGGTTATGGCTTCGGAGCTTGGCCGGGGGTATCAGCCTGGCCTGTAGCTTTTACGCAACGGCTCGACTGCCGCTAGCGGATTCAACGGCGCTGTTTTGCATCAACCCCCTTTGGGTTGTCCTTTTGATGGGTCTGGGCCGGCGACAGATCCCATCTTTTTCTGACGTGGTAGCTGTCACTTGCGGGTGTGTGGGCATCTGGCTGATTTTGGGACCGGGCTTGGTCGGTCTTGACCTGGACGCCGTGATTGTCGCGATAGCCGGCTCGGTCATGGCTGCGATTTCCTTCATTGGGCTGCACCGGCTTTACGATTTTGACCCAAGGGCTGTGCTGGCCCACTTCTCGGCGGTGTCTTGTGGCGTAACCGGGGTTTGCTGGCTGGCGGGTTCGGCGGGTCAAACCGTTAGGGATGGTTGGGTGACCGTTGTCCCATTATTAGTCGCAGTCGGTCTGGCCGGGGCTGCGGGGCAGTTGCTGCAAACGCGGGCTTTTGCGTTGGGCAGGCCACAAATAATCGCGGTCGTAGGTTTGAGTCAGGTCTTGTTCGGGGTGGTATTCGATGTGCTTTTTTGGAGCCGACGGCCTTCCCTCATCGAAATCACCGGCTTTGGACTTACCATGACGGCAACGGCCTGGGTTTACCTTCGAGGTGCCAATAAGGTGCGTGCGATCAACCAGCAGGCGTGATTGAGCCGCGCAATTTGGGAGCACCGGTCATGTTTGGACCCCTACGGTAATCTCGGCTTGCAACGTGGCTACATTTGGGTAGCGCACACTTACGATTCTTGCCATCGCCCGATGAATCGCCGCCGCCAACTCCGCCGGCACCTCCGGTCGGCGCGTGCGGATCGGCACCGGGTCGTCCTGCAAGATGCGTTTGAACATCCCCGCCGTGGTCGGGGCTGGGTCGTGCGGGTACGCCGCCGTCAGCAGGTAGTACAGCGTCGCGGCGGCGGAGTACTGGTCGGCGGCGGGTTGGGCGTCGCGGAAGTTTAACACCTGCTCCGGCGGCATGAACGCCGGCGTGCCGCCGAAACCGCCTACCAGCGTCAGGCCGCTCAGCGGCGACGCCTGGTACGCCCGCGCCAGGCCGAAGTCCGCCAGCTTCACCACCTCGCGGCCGTTCTCCTCCGTCACCAGCAGGTTGCTCGGCTTGATGTCGCGATGCACGAAACCCTCCGCGTGGGCGTAGGCCAGCGCTTCCAGCAACTGACACGTCCAGCCCACCGCCCGGTCTATCGCCAGCGGGCCGGTTTCCCGCACGATCCGGCCCGCGTCCTTGCCGGCCACGTAGTCCGTCACGAAATAGAGCAGGCCGTCCGCCTCGCCCGTCTCGCGGAAGGCGACGATGTGCGGGTGCGACAGCCGCCGCAGGATGTCCGCCTCGCGCAGGAAACGGGCCGTCGCCGTCCGACTCGGCCGCGCCGCCGGCAGGATCGTCTTGATGGCCACCGTTTCGCCCGTATCCTCGCGTTGCGCACGGTAGACCACGCCCATCGCGCCGCGGCCCAGCTCGTACTCGACGCGGTAGCCGGGAATTTGGGGCAGACGGTGCGCCGCCGGGAGGACGAGGGGCGGGCCGTCGGGGGCGGACGGGCCGACGAGGGCGTCGTGCAACAGGAGCTGGCGTTCCAGGGCGACGGAGTGTTGCGGGAACCGGCGTTGCAACTCTTCGGCTTGCGGCCGTTCGCCGGCTTGCTCGCGCAGGCAGTATTCGCCGTAGAGCAGTTCGAGGACGCCCTCGGCGTTCGCCGCCAGCAGGGGCCACTGCTCCAGGTACGCCTCCACCGGCAGCCGCAACCCCTGCCGCCAGTGCAGCAGTTGCAGATCGCGCAAAGTGCCGACGACCGCCGACGCCTCCCAGCCGAGGGCCGCCGCGTGCAAGCTCACCGCCGCTGCTTCCGGGCCGTTGGCGAACGCGGGCTCCAACGCGGGCGATTCCAGCGACACGCGCAGGACGGTGTGGCCCGCCTTGATGCGGTCGCCGTCGTGCAGGTCCGCGGTTTGCACCGGGTTGCC
>JBBRLG010000061.1:0-19826 GCA_038231495.1 Gemmatales bacterium
AACCTGCAATTCGTGCTGACCAGCGACGACCCCCTTGTGATGGGCCGGGTCGGCCGCGAGCGCCGCAAAGTCGCCACCTGGCAAGGGTCCGTGATAAGCACCGACGACGCGGGTGAATTCGACTTGCGCAGCCCGCCGTCCACCGCCGTGACCGCCCCGCGCACCGGCGGGCGGCCCCGGCATCTGCGGAAGCACACGGACATCACGCCCGGCCCCGACGCGCGGCCCGACGGGGTAAAGTGAAAAAAGTGCGCGATTGGGTCCGCCGCGGTGGTACAATTACAAAGACAGGTTCGCTTACCCGCCGTCTCCCGCCCCGCTTGCATTCCCTTGCCCCAGAGACTCGCACCATGAACCGCTCCCGCGGACTGTTCGTCGTCGGTGCCGTTGCCCTCGGGGCGGTAGCACTCCTGCTGTATTTGCCGCTGGCGGCTTTGCCGTCTTTTGCAAAGCCGCCAGCGGCGGTCGAAGCCAAGGTCGATTTCAACCGCGACATCCGCCCCCTCCTCGCCGACAACTGCTTCGCCTGCCACGGGCAAGACGCCAAGCAGCGCAAGAAACACCTCCGCCTCGACACGCGCGCGGGCGCTACCGCTCAACTGGACGACGCCACCCACGCGATCGTGCCGGGCAAGCCGGACGAAAGCGAACTGCTCGACCGCCTCGTCGCCAAGGACGCCAGCCAGCTCATGCCGCCGCCCAAGACCGGCAAGAAGTTGACCCCCACACAGATCGCTTTACTCCGCAAATGGGTCGAGCAGGGTGCGAACTATTCGGTCCACTGGGCGTTCGTTAAACCGGAGCGCGGCGCGCCGCCGGAGGTCAAGAACAAGGCGTGGGCGCAGACCCCCCTCGACGCCTTCATCCTTGCCCGCCTGGAACGCGAGGGGTTGCAGCCGTCGCCCGAGGCGGACAGGCCGACACTGCTCCGTCGCGTGACGCTCGACTTGACCGGCCTGCCGCCGACGCCGGAAGAGTTGGACGCCTTTCTCGCCGACACCGCGCCCGACGCCTACGAAAAGGTCGTGGACCGGCTGTTGAAATCGCCGCGCTACGGCGAACACATGGCCCGCTACTGGCTCGACGGCGCGCGTTACGGCGACACGCACGGCCTGCACCTGGACAACTACCGCGAAATCTGGCCCTACCGCGATTGGGTCGTGCGGTCCTACAACGCCAACCAGCCTTACAACCAGTTCGTCGTCGAACAACTCGGCGGCGATTTGCTGCCCGCGCCGACGACTGACCAGTTCGTCGCGACCGGCTTCAACCGCTGCCACGTCACGACCAATGAAGGCGGCTCCATCGACGAGGAGATTTACGTCCGCAACGTCCTCGACCGCGTCGATACGACCGGCATCGTGTTCTTCGGCCTGACGGTTGGCTGCGCCCGTTGCCACGACCACAAGTTCGACCCGGTGAAGCAGAAGGATTATTACCAGCTGTTCGCGTTCTTCAACAACCTCGACGGTCCGGCCCAGGACGGCAACGGCAACCTGCCCGGCCCCACGATGAAGGTCGGCTCGCCGGCACAAAAGGACAGTCTGACCAAGATTGAGGCCAAGCTCGTCGCCCAGCGGAAGTCGATCGCCGACGCGGTCGCGAAGGTGGCCTACGACCCCGCCGCCGACCCCAAGGAAACCGAGGACGTGCAGCGCGGCGAATACGTCTGGTTCGACGACGACCTGCCGCCCGGTGCCAAGCCGTCGAGCGACGGCGGGCCGAACGGCCAGTGGACGTGGGTGACAAAACCGGACCCGGTTTTCAGCGGCAACCGCGCCTCGAAGCGCACCGCGGACGGCCTCAGCCAACACTTCTTTGAACAGGCCAACCCCGGCCTGCAAGTCGGCGAAGGCGACGTATTTTTCAGCTACGTCTACCTCGACCCGGCCAAGCCGCCGAAGGAAGTCATGCTGCAATGGAACACGGGGCAATGGCAGCACCGGGCCTACTGGGGTGACAACGCCATCGACTGGGGCAAGGATAAAAGTACCGAGCGCCTACACATCGGCCCGCTGCCGAAGGTGGGCGAATGGGTGCGCCTCGAAGTGCCGGCGGCGACGGTTGGCATCAAGCCCGGCATGGTCGTCAACGGCTGGGCGTTCACGCAGTTCGGCGGCACCGTCTACTGGGACAAGTCCGGTAGCATAACGAAAACGCCGCAGGGCGACCAGAAGTTCGATACCCTTACCGCGTGGGTGCGTACGCAGCGCGCCCTCGGTGCCAAGTCGCTGCCGGCCAGCATCCAGGCAATCGTCAAACTGGAGGCCGACAAGCGCACCGACCCGCAGCGGAAAGAGTTGCGCGACTATTTCGTCGAACACGCCTACACCAAGGCGCGTGGCGAACTCGCGCCCTTGGAACAGCAGTTGAAGGCGGTCGAAAAAGAGCGCGAAGAACTGGACAAGCTGATGCCGGGCACGCTGATCTTCAAAGAGCGCGCCGACATCAAACCGTCCTTCATCCTCAAGCGTGGCGAGTACGACCAAAAGGGCGACAAGGTGGAGCGCAAAACGCCGGCTTTCCTGCCGCCGTTCCCGGACGACCTGCCGCCCAACCGCCTCGGTTTCGCAAAATGGCTCGTCTCGCCGGAGCAACCGCTGACGGCCCGCGTGGAAGTCAACCGCCTGTGGCAGCAGGTATTCGGCACCGGCATCGTCAAGACCGCAGAGGATTTCGGCGTGCAAGGCGAGCAACCCAGCCACCCGGAACTGCTCGACCACCTCGCGGTGCAGTTCGCCGACGACGGTTGGGACGTGAAAAAGATGATGAAACGCCTGGTCACGTCGGCAACGTATCGTCAATCGTCGCACGTCACGAAAGACCGCCTAGCGAAGGACCCCGCCAACCGGCTGTTGGCGCGCGGGCCGCGTTTCCGCCTGGACGCGGAAGTGCTGCGCGACCAGGCCCTGGCGGTCAGTGGTTTATTAGTCGAAAAGATGGGTGGTCCGGCGGTGAAGCCGCCGCAACCGTCGGGTCTGTGGGAAGCGGTGGCGTTCGTCGGCAGCAACACCGGCATCTTCACCGCGGACAAAGGGGCCGAAAAAGTGCATCGCCGGACGTTATACACCTTCCTGAAGCGCACGGCCCCCGCGCCGGAGATGACCATTCTCGACGCGCCGTCGCGCGAGTCCTGCGTCGTCCGCCGGGAGCGGACCAACACGCCGTTGCAGGCGCTCATGCTCCTGAACGACCCGCAGTATTTCGAGGCCGCACGGGCGCTGGCGGAGCGCACAATGAAAACCGGCGGAGCCGACCCTCAAGCGCGGATCGCGTTTATGTTCCGCCTGGCGACGGCGCGCAAGCCCGACGCCAAGGAGACCGAGGAGTTGGTCGCGGCGTACACCGATTTCTTGAAGAAATACAGTGCCGACACGAAGGCGGCCCAGCAGGTGATTGCTGTGGGCGAATCGAAACCCGATGCGAAGTTGAACGCGGGTGAACTGGCCGCGTGGACGATGATGGCGAACCTGATTTTGAACCTGGATGAGGTGATTAACAAGGGGTAGATGTCTGCCGCTTGCGGCTGAGCGCAGTATGCGTCCCAAAGGAGTCGTGGAGGTGATGCTGTGAATGAGATTCTAACGGCCGAAGGATACGAACAGACCAAGGCCAAATTGTGCGACCTGGAAACGCGCCTGGCTGCAATGGAAAGCCGCACGGACCTCGACCCGCAGCATTTGGCTAGTGTGCGTCGGTCCTACAAGATGATGATGCGTGAATTCTTACAAGACATCAAGCTTTATGAAACCAGGCAGGCCAAACAGAAACCCTTGACCCCGGCGTGAGAGGCGAAGTAACAGATACCGTTGCACGCCCCGCGAAGAGCGTTCTAACCCTCGATTGGTTTGGAGGTATTTTGCAATGTCCTTAACTGAATTAAGGCCATCCGTGCGTGCTCTCCCTCGCCAGGACAAGTTTCTTCTCGTGCAGGAGTTGATTGCCGAACTCGCTCAGGAAGCAAACGGCGCACCAATCGAGTTTCCCGTCTGGTCTCCATACGAGGCGCACGCTGCTGCTGCCGTAATGCTGCAAATGCTGGAACAGGTTAAGGGAATACACCAATTGAAAAATTCTGAATAGGGACCAACCCATGCACCCAATGCACCAACAGCTGCAATCAATGACCCGCCGCCACTTCTTCGGCCGCACCGCGCTCGGCCTCGGCACCGCGGCCCTGGCGTCGTTGCTGCCCCGTCGCGGCCGCGCCGACGAACTCGCCACGGTCAACCCCATGACCGGCGGCCTGCCCAACATGCCGCACTTCACGCCGAAGGCCAAGCGTGCCATTTACCTGTTCATGAACGGCGGCCCGGCACAGATGGACCTCTTCGACTACAAGCCGAAGATGGCCGAGATGTTCGACAAGGACTTGCCCGAATCGATCCGCAACGGCCAGCGCCTCACGACCATGACTAGCGGCCAGGCACGCTTTCCGCTGGCACCGTCGAAATTCAAGTTCGCCCAGCACGGCAAGTCCGGCGCCTGGATCACGGAATTGCTGCCGTGGACCGCGAAGGCCGTGGACGACATGGCCATCGTGCGGTCGGTCTGGACCGAGGCGATCAACCACGACCCGGCCGTGACCTACATCTGCACCGGCAACCAGCAGCCCGGCCGCGCCAGCCTCGGTGCGTGGCTCAGCTACGGACTCGGCACCGCGAACAAGAACCTGCCGGCGTTCGTCGTCATGACCTCGCAGTGGTCCGGCCGCAAGGACGCCCAGGCGCTCTACAACCGCCTGTGGGGGTCCGGTCCGCTGCCGAGCAAGCACCAGGGCGTGTCCCTGCGGAGCAGCGGCGATCCTGTGCTCTTCCTGTCCAACCCGGCGGGCGTGGACGCCGAGACGCGCCGCCGGATGCTCGACTCGCTGGCCCGGCTCAATCAGAAACAGCTCGACGAAGTGGCCGACCCGGAGACGCAGGCCCGCATTGCCCAGTATGAAATGGCGTTCCGCATGCAGACCGCGGTGCCGGAGTTGGCCAACATCAAGGACGAGCCGAAGAACGTCCTGGACCTGTACGGCCCGGACGTCCACAAGCCCGGCACGTTCGCGGCGAGTTGCTTGCTGGCCCGTCGGCTGGTGGAGCGCGACGTGCGTTTCGTGCAAATCTTCCACCGCGGCTGGGACACGCACGCCAACGTCGCCGGCGAGTTGCCCAAGCAGTGCATGGACGTGGACCAGGCGTGTTACGGGCTGCTCACGGACTTGAAGCAGCGCGGCATGCTGGACGACACGCTCGTGGTCTGGGGCGGCGAATTCGGCCGGACGATCTATTGCCAGGGGCCGCTGACGAAGGAGGACTATGGCCGAGACCACCACCCGAAGTGTTTCACGACGTGGCTGGCGGGCGGCGGCATCAAGGGCGGCGTGGTCCACGGCGCGACGGACGATTTCAGTTACAACATCGTGGACAAGCCGGTCCACATCCACGACCTGAACGCGACGATCCTGCACTGCCTGGGCATCGACCATGCGCGGCTGTCGTACAAGTTCCAGGGGTTGGACATGCGGCTAACCGGCGTCGAAGAGCACAGCGCGGTAACGGGAATCCTAGCATAAAGGCAAATACGAATCACGAAAACACGAAAGAACGAAAAGACGAAAAGGATAGCACGATGAGACCGCTCCCAAAGGCTATTCATCACTTTTCTTTCGTCTTTTCGTTCTTTCGTGTTTTCGTGATTCGTATTGCTCATCCCAGCACAACCCGCTTGACCACGAGGGTTGGCGCATTGAAATTCAGAAGCAAGCCAACCCGGAGACCGGTCGCTTTGAGGTAGGATTTTACCTGGGCAAAGTGAATCTCTTCGATCGTTTTGACGGCTTTCAATTCCACAACAATCTGTTGTTCGATCAGCAAGTCGAGAAAGTGTATCCCGACATCCACTCCTTCAAAGCGGACGCGAACCTCTTTCTGGTTCTCGTAGGGAATGCCTCTCGACTCAAGGGCGACGCGCAGTGCTTTGTGATAAACCGTTTCGAGGAAGCCGGGTCCGAGCGCCTTGTGTACAGCGATCGCGGCTTCGATGATCCGCGCCGACAGTGGCTCGAAATCATGACTCATTGCGCATTACCCCTCGTGCGTCACGAGCGGACTCAAGAAGAAAGTGGTCAAATCGCCCTCACCGCGTATTGGTTGCCCGTTTGTTCTTTCCGTTCACCCTTTCGTCTTTTCGTTCTTTCGTGCTTTCGTGATGGTATTCTTCTGCCACCCGGCAAAAAATCAAAACAACTCGCTCATCACCGAACCCGTCGAAAGACGGAGCGGTCGGCCGGTCGGATCGACGACTTCTGTGTGCGGGTCGATGCCGAGACAGTGGTAAACCGTCGCGCACAGGTCCGCCGGCGAGAAGACGCGGCCCTGGGTCGGGTACGCCCCGTTGCGGTCGGATTTGCCGTACACCTGGCCGGGGCGCACGCCGCCGCCCGACAGCAGGACCGAGTAACTGTTCTCCCAGTGATCGCGGCCCGCCTTGACATTGATGCGGGGCGTGCGGCCGAATTCGCCCAGCACCACCAGCAACGTGCGCTCCGCCAGGCCGCGGTCGCGCAGGTCGTCCAGCAAGGCGGACGTGGCCCGGTCGAAGGGCGGCAGCAAGCGGTTTTTGAGCTTGTTGAAGTTGTCCTCGTGCGTGTCCCAGGCGTCCTGCGGGGTCTTGCCGCCGAAACCCGCACAGACCGTCACCAACTTGACCCCAGACTCCACCAACCGCCGGGCGAGAAGGCACGACTGGCCCAGCGCGTTGGGGCCGTAGCGGTCGCGCAGCGCCGCCGGCTCGCGCCCCAGGTCGAACGCGACTGACACCGCCTTGTCAGTAAGGAGCCGCACGGCCCGCTCCTGAAAAACGTCCTGCGCCCGCTCCGCCGCCGACTGCCCTAGCATTCGCGCCTGCTCTTCGACCTGGCGCAAAAGCGCCTGGCGGTCGTCGAGCCGGGCCGGCGATACCTCTGACGGCAACGCGAGGTCGCGCACGTCGAACGACGGCCCGGACGGATCCTGGAGGACGGCCAGCGGATCGTAGGGCCGGCCGAGATAGCCCGCGAATTGGCCCGGCGTCAGGTTGCCCACGTCGGTCGCCAATTGCGGCAACTGCACGAACGGCGGCAATTTGCTTCGGTGAGGCGCAAACTTGGCGACGACGGAGCCGAGATTGGGATGGTCGGTCGGTGCGGCGACCAGGTTCACGGCGTCGCGGATTGGGGGGTAGCCGGTCAGCGCCTCGTAGGCCGCCGACTGGTGGTGCGTGCTGGACTGGGCACAGGTGCGCACGAGGGCGAACTGTTTGGTGCGCCGGGCCAATAGGGGGATGTGTTCGCCGAGCAACATGCCGGGCGAATCCGTTTACGTTACGCCGAACTCGCCGCGGACGCCGGAAGGGGCGTCGGGTTTGGGGTCGAAGGTTTCGTACTGGCTGGGCGCGCCCCACAGGAAAAGGAGGATGCAGGCGTCGGCGGCCGGCGTGCGCCCGGCGGCCTGGGCGTTTTGCAGTCGGAGCAATTGCGGCAGGGTGAGGCCGACCGCGCCCAGAGCGCCGACGCGCAACAGGTCGCGGCGGGTGATTGCGTGACAGAGCCTTTGCGGTGGACCGGGCAAGTGGAGCATGGCGGCCTCGGTTGCGGGAGGGGACTGAAGGTACTATACCTGTTTTCGCCTAAATGAATGCGGTGGCACCGGCGTCGCGCCGGTGCCACCGCTCCTGGAAGTTATTCATGGACGCCGCCTAAGCCGCTCCAATGTCGCCGTCGCCTCGCGGGTCAGCCGTGCTTCGGGCGCACCCTTCGCCACGGTTTCGAGGAGACGCCGTGCCTCCGTCGTGTTCAACCGCTCCAACACTTCCAACACGCGCGTCGATGCCGTTTCGTCCGGCGCGCGCCGTGCCAGCAGTCTCTCCGTACGACTGCGCACCTCGGCGGATGGATTAGCGCGCAAGGCGTCGCGCAGGACCGGGTCGGCCAGTTCGCGGCACGTCTGGAGTTCCGCCATCGCTTTCTCGCGCACGGCAAAATCATTACTGTCCAGGTCGGCGATCAGGGATTTGAGACGCGCACGGTCCACGTCGGGAACGGGTCGGACGAGCTTCTCCAAAAGGCGGACGGCTTCGGGGGTTTCCGTCAATTCCCACCCGGCACGGTAGGCCAAGCCGGCGTCACCGCCGACGAGGTCGTTCCGCAGGGCCTCCCGTTCTCGCTCGGTCCGGTCTCTTTTCTTCTGCGCGTGCGTACCGGTTAGCGCCGCGGTTCGCCAGAGGAGCGTCGTCGTGTCCCCGCTGCCCGACGCGACCGTGCGGCCGTCGGGCGACAGGGCCAGGGCGGCCACCGCGTCCCGGTGTCCGCGCACGGGGGTTTGCCATTCGCCGGTGGCCAGGTCCAGGCAACGCAGCGTTCCGTCCTTGCAGCCGAGGACGAGGGACCGGTCGTCCGCGAAGGCGACCGACTTGACGCGGTTCACCGCCAACGTGAATTGCTGACGCAACTCACCCGTGGCGACCTCCCACAGGCTGACGGCCCGAACGTCCCTTTCGATGGGCGGGTCTGCCGGACCGATGTTGCTCTTGTTCTCGTAATAGCTCACGGCAACGAGGGTGCGGCCGTCGGGCGCGAAGGCTAGTGCCGACGTGCCCTCGAACAGCCATTTCGACGCTCCGGCAGCGGTCTTGTGTTCGAGCCGTGCGCGCTCGCTGCCGGTGTGCGGATCCCACAGGTGAACGACCTTGTCGTCGATGCCCGTCGTCGCCAGGGTTTGGCCGTCGGGCGAAAAAGCCAGGGCGCTGACACGGCCGCCCTTGCCGCGCAGTTGGCGAATGGCCTTGCCCGTGGACGCGTCCCACAGGCGGACGGGTGCGTCCGGCGCGGCGGCGCCGCTGATGAGCGCGTCCATCCCTTCGCCGGTCGCCAAAACGGTGCCGTCGGGGGCAAAGGCCAGGCACGTAAACGGGGCGTGCTCGCCCGCCAGTTCGCGCAGCAATTCGCCGGTCGCGCGGCACCACAGGCGCACCACCTTCTCGTCGTGGGCGGCCGAGGCCACTCGCTTGCCGTCAGGTGCCACGGCGACAGCCGTGACCGGGCCGCGGTGGCCCCGGAAGCGGTCGGCCAGGCGGCCCGTGTCCGCTTCCCACAGGCCGAGCGTGTGGTCGGCGCTGCCCGTCACTACGAACTTGCCGTCCGGAGTGAAGGCGACGGCCGTTACCTCGCCGTGGTGCCGCGCGAAGGGGCTGACCTCTTTGCCCGTCGCCACGTCCCAGAGGTAAACGCCGCGGCCCCCGCACCCGCCGGACGCCAGGAGCTTGCCGTCAGGGACGATGGCGATGGAATCCATCAGGCTGCGGGGCGCTGTGGGAAAGGCGCGTAGCTCGCGGCCCGTGGCCACGTCCCATTGTCGAAAGGTGTTCGGGCCTGAGCCGTGTCCCGAGAACAGCGTCTTGCCGTCCGGCGCGAATACCAGGACGTAAACGGCACCGTGGATGTCCGGCAACCACCGCCGCAGCTCGCCGCCCGTCGCCGCGTCCCACAGGCAGATTTCGCCGCTGGCGTAGGAACCGCCGGACGCGATCACCTTGCCGTCGGGCGAAAACACGACCGGGTACGTCCCCCCGTTATGGCCTTCGAGGGCGGGCAGTTCTTTCCCCGTCGCGACTTCCAGTCGGTGAATCTTTTTGAGGTCGCCGCCGACGGCCAGGGTTTGCCCGTCCGGCGCAAAGGCGAGATGGTAGGCGCGTTCCCCGGCCTTGAAGCGCCAGCGCTCCTTGTCCGCCGACACGTCGCGCACCACGACGGTGCTTTCCCCGACGGCGTAGGCGAGCGTCTTGCCGTCCGTCGTCAGGGCCAGCGTCGTTACCATGCCTTTGCGGTCACCCAGGCGGCGTAGCTCTTTGCCGGTCGCCACGTCCCAAACGCGGACGCCGTCGCCGTCGCTGGCGGCATAGAGGGTCTTGCCGTCCGGTGCCCAGACCAGGCTGCGCACCAAGCCGAAGTGCCGTAGCGCTTGCAACTCGCGACCCGTGGCCCGGTCCCACAGGCGGACGTACTGGTCGTGTCCCCCCGTGGCGAGAATTTTGCCGTCCGGTGCGAACGCCGCGCAGGAAACGTTGTCCAGGTGGGCCAATTCGCGGCGGCCCAGCCGCACGAGCGCCCCGGCAGGACGGTCTTCGGGCGGCCGCACGAGTTCGAGAACGAAGTACCGGCCGGAACGGTCGATTGATATGGGAAAGTCGTTCGGTCGATTATCCGCCGACCCGCCGTTGTACCGGACTCGGAGGGTATCCCCCTTGCGCTCCCAGATGCCGACCGCCGTGCGGCCCGCGAGTTGGCCTTCGGTCTGCTTCAAGTCGATGGCCCGTGGCGTGGCCGACGGGTCGAGCGTATAGGTCCATGCGTCGCGGTGCCCGTCGGCGTATTGAATGACGATCTTATCGGCGGTAATCGTCCAAACGTTTTCCGTGCTGACGTCTTCGCGCTGGTGCTCGCCGTTCGCCTCGGCGTCCGTCACATGCCACACGCCCTGAATCGTGTCGGGTGCTGGCTCCCCCTTGGCCGGGGGCGGGGGCACGGACGCCTCACCCAGACCGAAGGCGGTGAGGACGAACCCGCTCCCCATGAGGAGGAAGCTCAAGCAGAGGACTGCGGTTTTGATTTTTCGCATAACCGCCATTGTACCTGTTTGGCAAGTCTTGGTGAGCCGTCCGGACGGCTCAGGAGAGCCGTCCCACAAAACGCACTCTGAAGGAAACCCCGGCTCCCATCCTCAAGGCATTTCAGAAGACAATAGGCCCAGCACCCGGCCTAGCAAGTTATCCTGCGGGTAGCCGTGGCCTAAGTGCTGACGGTAGCCCTCCGCGTGGGCGACGCCGGCCTGGCGACCGCGGTGCGCGTTCCAGTCGCGCAGCGACTGCACGTAATGGTCCATGCCGTGGTGCTTGAACAACCAGTCGCGCTGGCTGGCGTGGGCCGCGAGCATGGCCGCCTTGGTTTCGAGGACGGTGCTGATGTCGATAAAGAATGCCGGCTCGACCGCACGGCCGAGCGCGTCCTTGCCCTCGACGGCGTCACAGTAGTACAGGTGCGGGATGTGCGGCAACGCCGGGGCGTGAGCCTGGTCGGCGCAGAAGTTCGGCACCGGCGCGGCGAACGCCGCGGCGCGCACGAGGGTACTCGTCATCTCGTGGTCGAGGTGGTAGTCGGCGGGGCTGTGCGTCAGCACGACGGCAGGGCGCACCGCGCGCAACAGGCGGGTGACGCGCTCCAGCGGCCGGTCGGCGTAGAAGACGCGCAGGTCGCGCTCTTCGAGACAGTGATACGTCGCGCCGATCGCGGCGGCGGCGCGGGCGCCCTCGGCCCGGCGCAGGGCGGCGATCGCGTCGGCACCGGTGTCCATCGAACCGCAGTCGCCGGGCGTCAGGGTGGCGATGTGAACTTGCCAGCCGTGCTCGCGCGCCAGCCGAATCAGGACGCCCGCGCAGAGGAATTCGGCGTCGTCGGGGTGGGCAAGCACGCTCAGGATCGTGGACGGTTGGTTCATGGCGGGTCTCCTTTACGTCTGGCGGGTGTTGTATAGGCCGTCCCGGTCGGTGGCCCCGGCCCGATGACGCCCATACGATAACCGCGAGGCCCCCGACACGAACCGCACCAACCCGGACCGACCCGATGAAAGTCAACTGGCACGGCATCTATCCCGCGGTCACGACGCAGTTCAACGGCGACCAGTCCCTGAACCTGGCCGCGACCATCGACCACATCGACAAGCTGATCCGCGCCGGCGTCCACGGCATAATCGCGCTCGGCACCGTCGGCGAGAATTGCTCTCTCGAATATCGCGAAAAGCTCGACGTGCTCAAGGCCACGGTCGAAAAGGTCGGCAGCCGCGTCCCCGTGCTAACCGGCGTTGCCGAGTACACCACGGCGCTCGCCTGCCGCTACGCCGCCGACGCCAAGAAGGCCGGCGTTGACGGCCTCATGGTCCTGCCCGCGATGGTGTACAAGTCCGACCCGCGCGAGACGGTCGCCCACTTCCGCGCCGTCGCCGCCGCGACCGACTTGCCGATCCTGGCCTACAACAACCCGGTCTCCTACGGCGTGGACATCACGCCCGCGCTGTTCGCCGAGTTGGCCGACGTGCCCACCCTCGTCGCGGTCAAGGAGTCGTCCGAAAACGTGCGGCGGATTACGGACCTCAAGAACGTCTGCGGCGACCGCTACCTGCTTTTTAGCGGCGTTGACGACCTGGTGCTTGAAAGCATCATGCTGGGTGCCGACGGCTGGGTGTCGGGCCTGGTCAACGCCTTCCCCGATGAGAGCCGGCTGTTGTGGGACCTGGCAAAGGCGGGCAAGTACGCCGAGGCCGTGCAGGTCTACCGCTGGTTTACGCCGTTGTTGCATTTGGACACATGTGTAAAGCTGGTGCAGTACATCAAGCTGGTGAACGCGGAGTGCGGTTACGGCACGGAAATGGTACGCGCGCCGCGACTGCCGCTGACCGGCAAGGAGCGCGAGGACGTGCTGGCGATCATCCACAAGGCGCTCAAGACAAGGCCAGGAACACGCCATGCCAGGGCGTAAGAACGTCGAACACGTCCGCGTCATCGACTCGCACACCGGCGGCGAGCCGACGCGCGTCGTCGTCAGCGGCGGCCCCGACCTCGGCACCGGCCCCCTGGCGGAGCGGCGCGACCTCTTGCGCGACAAGTACGACGGCTACCGCTCGGCGGTCGTCAACGAGCCGCGCGGCTCCGACGTGTTGGTCGGCGCGTGGCTGTGCGAACCGACCGACCCGTCGTGCGTCGCCGGCGTCATCTTCTTCAACAACGTCGGCTACCTCGGCATGTGCGGCCACGGCACGATGGGCGTTGCCGTGACGCTCGCACACCTGGGCCGCATTGGACCGGGGATTCACAAGCTGGAAACACCCGTCGGTGTCGTCGAGTTTGAGTATGAAGGTGGCAATCGGGTTGCGGTGGAAAACGTGCCGAGCTACCGCTACCGCAATGACATTGGGGTGAAAGTTCCGATCGGGCATATCATCGGCGACGTTGCGTGGGGTGGCAACTGGTTCTTTCTCGTCCGAGCGATTACGGAACCCGATCAATTGGGGGAAGATATTGACGAACTTACAACTCTAGCCTGGGATATTCGCAAGGCACTTGCCAAGCAGGGTCATACAGGACTAAAGGGAGAGGATATTGACCACATCGAGCTATTCGGCCCGCCGCAATCGCCCGAAAACCACAGCCGCAACTTCGTTCTTTGTCCCGGCGGCGCGTACGACCGTTCCCCCTGCGGCACCGGCACCAGCGCCAAGCTCGCGTGTCTTTACGCCGACGGCAAGCTGAAGGAAGGCGAAATCTACCGGCAGGAAAGCATCATCGGCAGCGTCTTCGAGGGCAGCGTGCGCGTCGTCGATGGGCAGATCATCCCGCGCATCGTCGGCTCGGCGTACGTTACCGGCGAGGCGCTCTTGATCCTAAACCCCGACGACCCGTTTCGCCTGGGGATTCCGCGATGAGCCGCACGGTCATCGTCATCGGCGGCGGCGTCATCGGGGCGGCGTGTGCCCACTACCTGGAGCGCGCGGGCTACTCCGTCACCGTCGTGGATCGCGGCGAATTCGGCATGGCTTGCTCGCACGGCAACTGCGGCTACGTCTGCCCCAGCCACGTTTTGCCGCTCGCCGAGCCGGGCGCGATCGGCAAGACCCTCAAGGCGATGCTGCGGCCCAACTCGCCGTTCTCGATTAAGCCGCGGCTCGACCTGGACCTGTGGACGTGGCTCTTTCGCTTTGCCCGCCGTTGCAACCGTGCCGACATGCTCGAAGCCGGCAGCGCCTGTCACGCCCTTTTGCACTCCTCCTTGGCTCTTTATCAGGACTTGATGCGGACCGAACCGCTCGACTGCGAGTGGCAGACGCGCGGCCTGTTGTTCGTCTACCAGACCGCGGCGGCGATGGACCACTACGCCGACACCGACAAGCTCCTGCGCGAACACTTCGGCTTGCCTGCCAAACGCTACGACGGCGCGGCCCTGACCGAACTGGAACCGGCGCTCAAACCGGGCCTGGCCGGCGGTTGGTACTACGAGGAGGACGCCCACCTGCGCCCGGACAAGCTGCTGTCCTCGTGGCGGCGGTTGCTCGAAAGCCGCGGCGTCAGGATCCGCGAGCATTGCCAGGTCAAAGGGTTCGTGCGCGACCGGGGCCGGGCGCGGGCGGTGGTCACGGCCAACGGCGAACTGGCCGCCGACGCCTTCGTCGTGGCCACGGGGGCATTGACGCCGCTGCTGAACCACGCGCTGGGTTGTCGTATTCCCATCGAAGCCGGCAAGGGGTATTCCCTGACGATGCCGCGGCCGGCGCGGTGCCCACAAATTCCGATGATCTTCATGGAACACAAGGTCGCAGTGACGCCACTGCAATCGGGCTATCGACTCGGCTCGACGATGGAGTTCGCCGGCCTCGACGCCACGCTCAACCGCCATCGGCTCGACCTGTTGCGGGCCGGTGCGCGGCCTTACTTGCACGAACCGTATTGTGAACCGGTGGAAGAAGAGTGGTTCGGCTGGCGGCCGATGACGCCGGACGGCAAGCCGATCATCGATCGTGTGCCAGCGATGAGCAACGTGTATCTCGCCGCGGGACACAATATGCTCGGCCTGTCGATGGCCCCCGCGACTGGTAAGTTGGTCGCCGAGTTGGTTAGCGGCAACCCGCCGCATATTGATGTGATGCCGTTTGCCGTGCGCCGCTTTTGATGGGGACTGAGGAGTTGTCTTTGCTCTGTAGAGAACCTGGTTCCCACGCGGATCGTTGGAACCAGCATTGCCTTTGGATTCTATACTGCCCGCAGTCCAATGTGACGCACCCGCCCGTAGCCACATGCGGCCCGCTTGTAGGCTTTCGTCCAGCCAACAAGCGGGCCGCTTGTGGCTACGGGCGTTTGTGCCACTTTCCCCCGAGCCCGGTATAATTTACGGCGTAAACGTGTTAATGCCCTGGCTGCCGGATGGCAACGCCGGGATCACAGCGGTTTGCCCCTGGAACAGATGGGCGTCGGCAATGAACGTCGAGGCGGCAAGGTTGGGGTCGGTGGTGTTCATCTGCATGACGTACGACTCCATGCCGTGGAAGAATTCATCGGAGCCGAGCACGCCCGCCAGGACGGTCGTTTGCGACTGACCCTGTTGTAGCTGGCCCGACCAGTATGCCAGGCCGGTCGCGTCCGGAGTGCGGCCCAGGAAATCCAGGTAGAGCGACGAGACGAAGCGTTGAGTCGCTTCGGTGCTGCCTTCTACCCGGTTGACGATCTCCGCGCGGCCCGCGGCGGTACCCAGCAGGGGCTGCCAGAATGACTGCCCTTGCCCGTCCACCGACCGACCCAGTTCCGAGCTGTACAGCGCGTTCAGGAACGCGGTGCCACTGCCGCCCACGCGCGCGAAGAATTCGTCGGACCCCATGATACTGGCCTTCAACTGTTGCGGCGTGGCCCCGCCTTGCAGTGCTTGCAGGTAGAATTTCATACCGACAGCGTCGGGGTCGCGGCCAAGGAACGTGCGGAAGTCCGTCGCAATTTCGCGACTAAAGGCTGCGTTTGAATTGAGGATCGCCGCGGCAACCTGTGCCCGATTGCCCGTCTGGTTATTCCAAAACGTGAGACTGCTTTGATCGACGGGCCGTTGCAACTCGCCCTGGTAAAGGGTAGCCACGAACACGTCGTTGGCGGGCGGTTGCAGGCGATGCAGCCCGTCCACGGTCGAGGGCACCGTCCGGTCTTCCAACATTTCCAGGCGCGGTGCCGGACTTTGCATTGGCTGGGCCACCGGACTCGACTTGGACCACCAATGATGGAGGCGCGAAAAGAGCGTGGCGGACATGGCGGTTATCTCCTTGGAGCGAGACGGCGCTTTATGGGGTGGGAAATTCCTTCTTCGACGCTGCCGTTCCTTCAGCGGGCTGGATATGGAGTCGCAACTGCTATGCCATACCGGTTGAAAAGTTGTAACCGTTCACCGGGTGCGGGCAGTGGACATGATTGGCCATCAACGGCAGGAGAGAATCCAGGGGGGGGGGTGTGTCAGGGGGTGGGGAAACGAACTTCCCCAAGAGAATACCCGATAAGCACTTGCGGAAGTAAAGTTCGTTTCCTGTGCTCTCAAGCCACGAGAAACGAATGGATCGTCGTGGAAAGGATAGCGCGCCATGTCTACTATTGGCTGGTTTTCAACAACGCGGTGAACGGTTACGAAAAGTTTAGCCGCAATCCTCCGACCCGCGGCCAAGCTTGAGGCCTTTCGGACCGGGCGATCTTGTAGAATAAGACGGTCGCCAACGACAGGATTTACCGGGCAGGACAAACGCCGATGAACCAAGAGGCCGCATTTCTGGAGGCCATCGCCGACGAGCCGGAAAGCGATGCCTTGCGCCTGATCTTCGCCGACTACCTCGACGAGCGCGACGACCCGCGCGGCGAGTTCATTCGCGTACAGATGGAGCTAGTGGGCCTGGATGAATACGATCCGCGGCGCAAGGAATTGCGGCGGCGCGAAATGGCACTGCTGATGGCTCATGAGACGCACTGGCTCGGCCCCTGCAGGTCGCTGCTGGAAGACTGGGACTTCGAGCGCGGACTGCTCGCCTCGGTCCAACTCGATGCCGAGAAGTTTCTCACCAACGCGGACGAACTGTTTCGTGCGGGGCCGATAAACCGGCTGAGCTTATCCGACGTGAGCCTGGTGACGACCGCCCTGCCCGCTTGCCCGCACTTGCACCGCATCCGGGTGCTCGACCTTTCGGACAATGGCCTGGAAGCCGAGGATATACGCCGACTCAGCGACTGGCCGCAGCTGGCCGGCCTTACGGGCCTCAACCTCGCGTCGAATCGACTCGGCACCGAAGCGTTGCGCGTGCTGACCACCGCCTGCGCTCTCGGCCAACTCCGTCACCTTAACCTGAGTGAGAACGGCGTCGATCCCACGGGTGCCGAACTGCTGGCGAATTGTCCGCACCTCGCCCGGCTCGAAGAACTCAACCTGGATTACAACCGTCTGAGCAACGCCGGTGCCGAGGCGTTGGCGTCCTCCCGGCACCTGGGATTGTTGAAGGGGCTGAGCCTTGCCGCGAACGGCCTGGAACCGCCCGCACTCCGGGCGCTGGCGATGGCCCCGCGACTGAGCCAGTTGACCCGGCTTATTTTGCACGGCAACGGCGTGATGAACGCGGGAGTCGAACAGTTGGCCGCGTCGCAAAGTCTGAGCGGGCTGAGCGTGCTTGGCTTGCGCCAGTGTCACATCGGTCGTGGCGGTGCGCTGCTGCTGGCCCGGTCATCGACGTTGACGCGGTTGACGGACCTCGATTTATCGGGCAACCGCATCGAGGATATTGGTGCGGAGGCGCTGGCCGGCTCCGCCAACCTCAGCAACCTGCGGCGTTTGAACCTGGGCGGCAACGAAATCGGCGACGAGGGGGCCAAGGCGCTGGCGGCGTCAAAGCATTTGGGGCAGTTAAAGACGCTGCATTTGCCGGCCAACGGTTTGCGTGCCTTCGGCGTCAAGGCGTTGACGCAAGCGGCCGCGCTGACGAACCTGGCAACCCTCGATTTGCACGGCAACAAGCTGGGCGACCGGGGGCTGCAAGTCCTGGCCCGCTGGCCGGGGCTAAGTCGCTTGACCCATCTGAACGTGCGCAACAACCACATCGGCGACCTGGGCGTGCAGGATTTCATCGCGTCGCCGTACCGCGGGTCCCTGGAGCATTTCGACGTTAGCGGCAACGATTACGGCCCGACAGCGGACGCGGATTTAATCGCGGCCTTCGCGACGAATCCGGAAATCAAGCTGCCCCTCGACGGGCCGGCGCTGCCAGTCGCGCTGCGCTAACTCGGCCGCTGGCGGCTTTGCCGTCGCGAATTATTTCGTCGGAATCGGATTTCCTTTCCGAAACTCCCCTATCCTTCCTCCGTTGTATTCCGTATGCTTAACCTACCTGGGTTCCGAGAACCGGGTCATGGTCCTGATGCCGTACGCGCCATCTTCCATCCCCCTTCCCACCCATGGACGAGTTCGCACGTTTTTCGCACGGGCGCGCCGCCCAGCAGTTTGACGCGGCGCGACCGGGCGGCTTTTTCAGGAGGCCCTTCATGGGCAGGAAGTTATACGTGGGTAACCTTACCTACGGCGTCACCGACAGCGATTTGCAGGCCATGTTCGAGCCACACGGGACCGTTCAGTCGGCCCAGGTGATCATGGACCGCGACACCGGCCGTTCCAAGGGGTTCGGCTTCGTGGAAATGGGTTCCGACTCGGAAGCCCAGGCGGCCATCACGGCGCTCAACGGTAAAGAAGTGGACGGCCGGGCGTTGACCGTCAACGAAGCTCGTCCCAAGACCGAGGGCGGCGGCGGCGGTGGCCGTGGCGGCTACGGTGGGGGTGGCGGCGGCGGCGGCGGCGGTGGCCGGGGCGGCTCCGGCGGCGGTGGCGGCCGACGGTACTAAGCCAAGATTACTCGCGTCCCCGCCCGTCTTCGGACGGACGGGGACGCTTTTGTTTTGCCCGCGGCGGCTTGTTTCCCATCGACGCGGGTGTTTAACCAACGAGGAGACGGGATCGCAATGGTGAATCGTTATTTACTCCGCGAGTACGGCCTCGCCGCGGACGACCAAGAAATCGACGCGGTCATCACCGAGGGCGGCGAAGATTGGCTGCTTCCGGAGGAACAGGAGTTTCGCGACAACCGGGTTGTGACCGGCCGCGTGCGCAAGGTCACCGCCGACGTGGTTTGGGTGGACGTCGGCTACAAGAGCGAGGGTGCCGTCGAGCTGCGCGAGTGGTTCGACGAAGGTCTGGGACAACTCGTCCCGCCCCAGCCCGGCGACGAGATTGAAGTGCTGTTGGAGGCCGTCGAGGACGAGACCGGCGGCATCATTCTCAGCTACCGCAAGGCGAAGCGGCAGAAGGAATGGGAATCGGTCATCGCCAAGCACAAGGAAGGCGACGTCGTCAGCGGTTTGGTCACCCGGAAGATCAAGGGCGGCCTGCTCGTCAACATCGGCGTCAACGTCTTTTTGCCGGCCAGCCAGGTGGACGTCCGCCGGCCGCCGGACATCGGCCTGTACCTGGGCAAGACGCTGGAATGCAAGATCGTCGTCATCGACGAGGCCCGACGCAACATCGTCGTCAGCCGCCGCAAGCTCATCGAGGACCAGCGCGAAGAGTTGAAGAAGAAGCTGTTGTCGGAGATCGAGCCGGGCCAGATCCGCAAGGGCGTGGTCAAGAACATTGCCGAGTTCGGCGCGTTCGTGGACCTCGGCGGCATCGACGGCCTGTTGCACATCACCGACATGGCGTGGGGCCGCGTGGCCAACCCCAACGAAGTCGTGCAGATCGACCAGCAGCTTGAGGTCTACATCCTCAAGGTAGACAAGGAAAAGGAAAAGATCGCCCTCGGTCTCAAGCAGAAGACGCCCAGCCCGTGGGCCAACGTCGCCGACAAGTACCCGATCAACAGTCGGCACAGCGGCGAAGTGGTCAACGTGATGAGTTACGGCGCCTTCGTCAAGTTGGAGCCGGGCATCGAGGGTTTGGTCCACATCAGCGAAATGAGTTGGACCAAGCGCATCAACCACCCCAGCGAGTTGGTGCAGATCGGCGACCAGATCGAAGTGCAAGTCCTGAACATCAACCGGGACAAGCAGGAAATTTCGCTCGGCATGAAGCAGGTGCAGGCCAATCCCTGGGATAAGGTTGCCGAGAAGTATCCGCCCGGCACGATCATCACCGGGGCAGTCCACAACCTCACCAACTACGGCGCCTTCATCGAGATCGAGGAAGGGATCGACGGACTGCT
>JBBRLG010000062.1:0-19720 GCA_038231495.1 Gemmatales bacterium
ACTTGCCGGCATCAACGGCTCCCCCCCTTACGACGGGGGGGTTGGGGGGGTCAAGAACGATTGCAGTACTCCGTCCTGGCATCCACCCCCCCTACCCCCCCTTCGTAAGGGGGGGAGTGACCTTCTGCCCCTCGCGCCCCTGGAACGTGCGGCGGTTTTGCGGTAAAGTGCTGCACGGCTGCCGATTGGGTGTCGCGACGCATTGGGGAAAGGGTCGATCATGGTGTTTTTGCGTTACCTGCTCTGGGGCACGGCCCGGTGTGTCCTCGCGCTGCGCTATCGGCTGCGCGTTCACGGGCTGGAGCAGGTGCAGGGTCTCAAAGGCCCCGTGTTGGTCCTGCCCAATCATCCCGGTTACATCGACCCGGCGATTCTTCTGGCAGGGCTGTGGCCGGCGTTGAAGCCCCGTCCGATGGTCTTCGAGACCATGTACCGCAACCCCGTCTTGTGGCCGTTCGCGAAGTTGCTCAACGCCCTGCGCGTCCCCGACCTCGACACGCAGGCCAGCGCCCAGGCGCGTGCGGAAGCCCAGGCGGCAGTGCAAGCCGTCATCGACGGGCTAAAGCGCGGCGAAAACTTCATCCTCTGGCCGGCCGGGCGCATCCAGCGCACCGGCGTCGAGGCGCTCGGCGGCGCGCGGGCGTTGACCGACATCCTGCAAGCGGTGCCGGAGGCGGCCGTCGTGCTGGTGCGCACCACCGGCGTCTGGGGCAGTTCGTATAGCTGGGCGCCGACGGCCAAACAGCCGGAACTGACCAAGGTGTTGTTCAAGGGCATCGGCCTGGTCCTGGCCAACCTGCTGTTCTTCGCGCCGCGCCGCCCGGTGGACGTGACCGTCGAGAAGCTCGATCGCGCCCGACTGCCCGAACTCCAGCGCGACAAGATCAACCCCTGGTTCGACAACTGGTACAACGCGCAAGGCCAGTCGCAGCCGATCTTCGTGCCCTACCACTTCCTTTTCGGCCCGCGCACCTTCGAGTTCCCCAAGCCCGCCGGCATCGGCGAGGTCGATCTGAGCAAGGTCAAGCCGGAAACGCAAGAGGCGGTCAACCACCAGATCGCCGACAAGTTGCACCGGCCCCTGGGCGACGACGAGCAGAAGCCGGAAACGACCCTCGACCAGCTCGGCCTCGACAGCCTCGACCGCATGGAATTAATGCTGCACGTCGAACAGCAGTTCGGCTTCACCGGCGATCAGGTGCCGGCCAACCTCGGCCAGATGTGGGCGCTGGCGCAAGGCCTGGTCGAGAAGGGGCCGGCGAAACCGCCGCCCGCCGCGTGGTTCCAACCGCGCACCGGCGACGGGCCGGTGGCGATCCTGGCCGACACCCTCCCCGCCGCCATCGTGGCCCGCGCCCTGGCGTCGCCCAAAGACGTGATCGCCGCCGACGACCTGGCCGGGACGATCACCTACGAACGGCTGCTCGTCGGCGCGCTGCTCATGGCGAGGCGGTTCGCGCAGGTGTCGGCCCCGAACGTCGGCCTGCTCCTGCCCGCGTCGGTGGCTTGCGACCTTTCCTTGCTCGGCCTCTACCTCGCGGGCAAACTGCCGGTGCTGCTCAACTGGACGACCGGCCCCGCGAACCTGGCCCACGCCGCGAAACTCATGAGCCTCACCCACGTCGTCACCTCCCGGACCTTCATCGACCGCACCGCGATCGCGGTCGCAGGCACCGAGTACCTTTACCTCGAAGACGTGCGCAAGGGACTGGGCACCCTCGAAAAGCTGCTTACGCTGCTGCGCGTGCGCTTCCTGCCGGGCGGCGTGCGCGACCGCGTCCCGGCCGTCAAACCAGACCAGCCGGCGGTCGTGCTGTTTACGAGCGGCTCGGAGAAAGCGCCGAAGGCGGTGCCGTTGACCCACGCCAACATCCTCAGCAACCAGCGCGGCGGTCTGTCGATCCTTGGACTGACCCCCAAGGACTCGATCCTCGGCTTTTTGCCGGCGTTTCACAGCTTTGGCATAAACGTGACGGGCTTGCTGCCGCTCGCAACCGGGCTGCGCGTCGTCCATCACCCCGACCCGACCGACGCCGGCGGCCTGGTCCGCAAGATCGCGGCGTACCAGCCGACCATGCTCGTCGGCACGCCGACGTTCCTGAGTTTCATCTTCGACCGCGCTAAGCCGGGCGACCTCGACTCGCTGCGCCTGGTCATCATCGGCGCGGAGAAGTGTCCCGAATCGCTGTTCCAGCGCTGCGCGGAGTTGGCCCCGCACGCCGAACTGTTGGAGGGTTACGGCATCACGGAATGTTCGCCGGTCGTCTCCGGCAACGTGCCCGGTGCGATCCGGCACGGCACCGTGGGCAAGGCGTTCCCCGGCGTCGAGTTGCGCGTCATCGATTTGGACGACGAAAAGCCGTTGGGTCCGAACCAAGTCGGCATGTTGTTGGTGAGCGGGCCGACGGTGTTTCCCGGCTACCTCGGCTACGACGGGCCGTCGCCGTTCAAGGAGATCGACGGCAAACGCTGGTATGTGACCGGCGACCTGGTAAAGCTCGACGACGACGGCTACGTCTATTTTTGTGGACGCATGAAGCGCTTCCTGAAGGCGGGCGGTGAGATGATTTCGTTGCCGGCGCTGGAGGAGCCGTTCGCGAAGCAATACCCGCCGACGGACCAGGGGCCGCGTGTCGCCGTGGAAGGCGTCGAGACCGACGGCGGCCGGCGCATCGTGCTGTTCGCCACGGAGCCGATCGACCTGCGCGCCGCCAACGCCCGGCTGCTGGAAGAAGGCTTCCGCGGCGTGATGCGTCTCGATGAAGTTCGCCAAGTGGACAGGATTCCGGTGCTGGGGACGGGCAAGACGGATTACAAAGTCCTGCGGGCGCAGGTTGAGAAGTAGTTGGCCGATCCGAGTATTTGCAAAAGGCGGGTCAATACAGCTCCATGATATGCTCGCCGCCGTGTTCGGGGTTGCCGATCAGCCGATGGCTCACCGGATCGACGACGAAATCGAGCGATTCCAGCGGGATTTGACCGATCAGCACCGGGCAATCGTCGGGAAGTTCGATCACCTCACTGACGCATTCGCGGCCCTGGATCGTCAGACGGACGGCCGCGTAAATCTGAACCGTCACGGGGCCGGCACTGGTCCGCGCTTTCCGAGTGCGAACCGGCCGCAAGCCGAGTTGGGCGATCAAGCGCTTCGGCATCGACAGGATCGTTGCGCCGGTGTCCACCAGCGCATCGTATACTTCCAAGAACCGCACCTGTTCGGCAGGTAAAATCCCCTCCTCGACCAAGTTCAAGTCTGACAGGCTTTCGACCTTCGCCGTCACAATTACTTTGCCCACGGTTTGCGTCTCCATAACGGCCTCCAAAAGAAGATGAGAGGGCTTTGCCATTGTAGCGAAAAGGCAAAAGTCGCGCACTCGGCACGAAACCCGGCCGAATTGTAACAACCTCTTGACACCTCAGTCAGAATGTCTTACGATCTCCCTCAGACATCCAGTCTGATAGGAGGAATTCATGGCCCGAACGCCGCAAGACATCACCGAGGCCGAGTTGGCCGTCCTGCAAGTGTTGTGGGACGACGGCACCGCCACCATCCGTCAACTAACCGACGTGCTCAAACCCGGCGGCGGCTCCGCCCAGTACGCCACCGTCCAGAAACTGCTCGACCGCCTCGAAGCGAAAGGCTACGTCCGCCGCGACCGCACCGAGGCGGCGCACTCCTTCGCCGCGACGGTCGGCCGCGACGAACTCATCGGCCGGCGGTTGCGCGACATGGCCGAAAAGCTGTGCGGCGGTTCGCTGACGCCGTTGTTGACTCACCTGGTGCGGACGCGCCGGCTCAACGCCCGCGAGCGCCAGGAATTGCGCCTGCTCATCGATGAGCTGGACGTGAAGGGCAAGGGGAAACGCAAGGAACTACCGGAGTGAAAGGGAACCGTCATGGACACCTTGCTGCAAATCGGCCTGAGTAACGCGGTGGCTGCGACCTTGCTGGCCCTCGTCGTCGGCTGCGTCGGTCTGGTCTGGCGGCGGCCCGCCCTGCTGCACAGCTTGTGGCTCCTCGTGCTGCTGAAACTCCTGACGCCGCCCCTCGTCTGGGTGCCGGTCCCGTGGCCGGCTGCTCCGGTGGCCGCGGCCCCAAACCCAGTAGCCGTTGAAGCCGGCGCGACCGCGCTTGCCGAAGTCGATACCGGGGCAACTACTGCCGGCGGGTCGGGTCCGTTTGCCGAGGACGGCGCGGCCGATTTCGGCGGCGACGAATGGCAAGTTCAGCGGCTCGCGTCGGCACTACCGGATGAACACGGACCCGCCGCGCCGCCCGACTACGACTGGCAGGCGTGGTGGGAAACGGCCGTGCTTGGCACCTGGCTTGCAGGCTCGGCGCTGTGGTTTGGGTGTGCGCTCCGCCGGTTACTGCGTTTCCAACGCCTGTTGCGGCACGCCAAGCTAGCGCCGATTCAGCTGCAAAAGCAGGCCGAACGGCTGGCGCGGAAGCTCGGCATGACGCGGACGCCGACCGTCTTTCTCGTGCCCGGCCGGCTGTCGCCGATGCTGTGGGCCTTCTTCGGTCCGCCGCGCCTCGTGCTGCCGGCCGACCTGCTGGACCACATCGACGGCGAACAACGGGCCACGCTGATCCTGCACGAACTGGCCCACCTGCGCCGCCGGGACCACTGGGTGCGGGCGCTCGAATTCGTCGCGATGGGCCTGTTCTGGTGGCACCCGGTCGTGTGGTACGTCCGCCGCGAGTTGCGCGACGCCGAGGAACTGTGCTGCGACGCCTGGGTCGTGTCGTCGCTGCCGCAGGCCAACCGCACTTACGCCACGGCCCTTGTGGAAACGATCGAATTCCTGTCCGCGGTGCGCTCCCCGGTGCCGTTGTTGGCCAGCGGGGTCGGACCGATCTCGGACCTGAAAAGGAGACTGACCATGATTATGCGTGGGACGACGCCTCGAACCCTCAGCTGGCGGGGCCTGTTCCTCGTCTGCGGCTTGGGGGCATTTTTGTTGCCCCTGCTGCCGGCTTTCGCCCAGGCCGAACAAGACAAAGACCGGCCTGCTCATAAGCCCTTTGAAATCAACGAACGATTCGTTGAGTTGTTAAACGCCATCGGCGACGCCGCCGAGGGGGAGAAAAACCAGGCGGACGCGGCGAAGCTGGAAGCGACGTTACAGATGAAACACCGCGAAATCCAGGAGCTTGAGACGAAAATCCGGTCGTTGCGGGACGCACTCCAGCGGGCGGAGGGCAAGCAGACCAAGACGGCCGAGTTGACCCACCACTACCGCGTCCTCATCGACTCCGCCAAGGGCGGGGAACCGCAGGAGATCATCCTGCGCAAGGTCGGCGATAAGTGGGAGGTCGCCGACCCGAAGACCAAGCCAGTGGACGGGATGCCCGCACTTCGGCTGACCCTCGGGGACGATAACAAGAACGTCTATCATTTGCCCGCCACTTTGCCGTACAGCTACGTCCAAAGGCTCATTAGCATGTCCCCACCGGCTACGCCGATGCCACCGAAACCCAACGACCCGGACCACCGCCTCGACGACCTTGAAAAGAAGCTGGAAAAGGTACTGAACGAGATCGAGCAAATGCGCAAACAAATCAAGACCGATGCGCGTCCGCCCGTACTCGACCGCGGCTTCTTCCCGCCGCAGGATGGCCCACTCGTGCCGCCGGTACTCGACCGCGGTTTCGGCCCGCCCGGCGACGGCGTCCGCGACCTGCATCGTCGTCCCGGCGCAGCCGTGCCGCAACCGGCGGCTGGCCCGAAGCCTCCGCCCTTTTAACGTTTGTTTTGACTCCGTTTGCCCGCTCTCCGGGGCTGCGTAGGCCGCTGTAACCGGGCAATTGTTCGATCCGCTAAAGGAGTTTCTTCATGGTGACGACCGTACTGAATCGTGGCCGGACGGGCCGCGCCGGCCTGTTGGCGTTGGGCCTGGGCGCGGCGTTGCTGCTGCCGACGGCCGGCTTTGCCCAGAAGGCCGACGACGCCAAGGCACAGCAAGAGAAGATCATTGCCGACCTCGCGGCGCAAATCGACGCCTTGATAAAGGAAAAGGCGGCAGCGGAATGGTCGAAGGCTGCCCCGAAGGCCGAGGACGCCGCCCGCAAGGACATGGCGGACCTGCGGGCGAAACTCGCAGAGTTGATGAAAGCCCGCGCCGGCGCGGAGTTCTCCGGGTACGCCCAGGAGGTCGAAAAGGAGCGGGCGCAGGCCGCGTTGAAGCGGCTGGACGCGGGCAAGTTGAACGCCGACCAGGTTGCCGAAAGGGACCGGTACCTGGTCGAGTTAAGGCGGGCCGAAGCCGCGGCCCAGCAGAAGGCGGCCCAGGTCCGCGAGATGGAAGCGCAGGTGCAGGCCGTCACGGGCCGACTCCAGGCCGCCGGGGCCGCCGCCCAGCGCTCGGCCAGTGGGGCCAAGGAGGAGCAGCCGCGCAGTCGCGTGGAAACCAAGCCCGCCGACCCGACGACCCCCGACGCCGACAAGATCAAGGTGGAGTTGCAGAAGCTGGAAGCGGAACTGCAAAAGAAAACCGCGGAAGCCCAGCAGCTTCGCGCCCAAATCGAAATGATTCGTGCGAAGGCCAAGCAGGAGGAAGGGGCGAAGGCGAAGGTGCAGGCGAAGCAAGACGACCAGGTATTGCGTCTCTGGTTGGGCACTCCCGATCAAAAGGGTGGCGAGCCGCAAGAGATTATCCTGCGCAAGGTCGATGGCGCCTGGAAGGTGATGGAGGCCAAGGAGAAGAAGGAAATCAGGCTGCGCCTGGACACGGAGAACGGGCGGGTGCTTGAGAAACTTCTCGAAGTGCCGGCCACGCCGCGTGCCGTGGCGCCGCCGGCCGCCGTCCCGAATCCGCCGGCCGGCGTCCGGCTCACGCCGCCGGGCCAGCCAGCACCTCAGATGCCCCCGGCCGCCCCCCTGCCGCCGGCCGCCGCCGGGGTCAACGCCCCGACCGGAGGCTTTTGGACCACGCCCGCGATTCCGCCCGGAGCGAGCGGCACGCGGCCGCCGGTCGGCGAACCGAACAATCGCATTGAAAACCTCGAAAAGAAGCTCGACAAGATGATGCAGCTTCTCGATCAGATGCGCAAGGACATGGACGGCGGCCGCGGCAAGAAGGCCGGCGGCTCGGAAGAGGAAACCCGGCGAGAAGCACCGGACAACCTCCTGGAAGACCAACGGAAGAGGGCAGTCATCGAGCAGCAACGGGATCGCGCGGAAATTCTGAAACGGGTTCTCGAAGAGGCCAAGAAGAAAGACGCCTCGAAGCCAGAAGCACCTCGTCAATAAATGCTCGGTGTTCGCGGGGCGGACGGCCGTTCGCCCCGTGGACATGCGGCGCACGGATAAAGGCCGGGATGTGATCCCGGCCTTTTTCCGTTTTCCGAACCCTTATTTCTTGCCGGCGGGCGCTGCCGCGGCGGGCGTGGCCCCTTCGGCGGCTTCGCCCTCGACCTCTTCCTTAACCTTCTTGACCTTCTTCGCGACCTTCATCACGCGCACCTTCGGCAGGCCGTACGGGCTGCGACCTTCCGGCCAGCGCTCGTCGTTCTGCAAAGTCTTGATCCGTTCGCCGCGCGTCAGGACGTTGCGCGAACGAGCCAGCATGTTTTTCCGGCGAAGACTTTTGTCAATGGACATGGTTTCCATCCATCCCTTTACTGATTCCGGGTGGTCTTAGCTGGTTATAATAGGGTCCGCCTTGTGCGGGGACAAGCCCAGCCGCCGGCGAAAAAACGGCGAATGGTGATGGCATTCCGGTCCTCCGTCCGTCACAATGGGGGTAGCCCCCGGAACTTCATGCGGACCGAATGCAACCACCGAGAGACCATGCGCATCCAACTCGACTACGGACGGACGGGCCTCAACGTCGAACTGCCCGACGACCGGCTCGTCGGCCCCCTCGCCATCCGCCCCGCGCCGCCGCTCCCCGATCCCGCCCGCGCGATCGCCGACGCCATTGAAAGACCCATCGGCAGCCGCCCGTTGTCCGAACTGGCCCGCGGCCGCCGCAACGCCTGCATCCTCATCTGCGACATCACCCGCCCCGTCCCCAACGCGCTCCTCTTGCCGCCCTTGCTGCGCATCCTCGAACGGGAAGGTATTGCCCGCCAGGACATCCTTATCCTGAACGCCACCGGCCTGCACCGGCCCAATGAGGGCGCGGAGTTGGTCGAGTTGGTCGGCCCGGAGATCGCGGCGAACTACCGCATCGAAAACCATCGCGGCAAAGAGACCGCCGAGCACGACTACCTCGGCGTCACGCCCAACGGCGTGCCGGTCTACCTCGATTCGCGTTACGTCCGCGCCGACCTCAAAATCACCACGGGCCTGATCGAGCCGCACTTGATGGCGGGCTACAGCGGCGGCCGCAAGCTGATCTGTCCGGGCATCGCGGGCCTGGAAACGGTCAAGGTTTGGCACAGCCCGCGCTTCCTCGACGACCCGCGGGCCGACTGCGGCAGCGTCGCCGACAACCCGGTCCACGAGGAGAATACGCGCATCGCCCTGATGGCCGGCTGCGACTTCATCGTCAACGTCGCCCTCGACGGCCAACGCCAGGTGACGTGGGTCGGCGCCGGCGACATGATAAAAGCCTGGGAGGAAGGCGTCCGCTTTGTCGAGAAGGTCGTCAAGGCGGGCGTGACCGAACCGGTGGACGTGGTCGTTACCAGCTGTGCCGGCTACCCGCTGGACACGACGTGGTATCAAGCGGTCAAGGGGCTGACCGGCGCGCTGCCGATCGTGAAGCAGGGAGGCACGATTGTCCTGGCGGCCAGCTTGTCGGAAGGCGTCGGCAGCCCGGAATTCCAGCAACGCATCGCCGAAAACCCGGACCTGTATGGCACCGCCGCGACTGCGGGACGAAGGGTTCAATCCTCCAACGGCCACGCCGCCGCGTCGAGTTGCGAAATGGACGAATGGCAACTGGTCATGTTGGCGAAAGTGAAACGGCGCTGCCGGGTCAAGGTGGTGACGCATGGCCTGTCGCCGGAGGCGGTGCGCCGCTGCTTCGCCGAGCCGGCCGCGAGCGTCGAGCAGGCCGTCGCCGAGAGCCTGGCCGAGTACGGGCCGGCCGCGCGCGTCGCGGTCATCCCGAAAGGCCCTTATGTGCTACCATTTGTTGGTCAAATGAGCTAACCGATTTGCCGCTTGCGGCTTTGCACTCCCTGCAAAGCCGCAAGCGGCGGACGAACGGCGGGCGTATGAACACGAGCGAAATAACCGGACTGGGCAAGGCCCTCTTCCAGGAGGCCGGCGACGGCCTGTTCCTCTACGAGCCGGAAACCGAGCAACTGCTCGACGTCAACCCGATGGCCGAGCGTCTCACCGGCCTGGCACGGGAGGAACTGCTCCGCTGGCCGGCGACCTACTGGTTCCGCTACGGCGGCACCGGCACCGGACCGGGGCGGGGCAACGAGGGCCTCCGCCGTGCCGGCCAGCAGACCATCACCTTCCACGGCCAAGACGGTTTTCTCCTGCGCACCGGCCAGGACGGCGTCTGGGTTCCGATCAACGTCACCGTGGCCCGGCTGCACGTCCAGCCCAAGACGCTGTCGCTCATCACGGTCCGCGACGTGCGCGACCAACACGCCGCCACCACCCAGCTGCGCAAGGCCGAGATGTACATGCGCCGCGTGCTGGCCAACGTCAGCGACTGCCTCTGGGGCGCGGAAATTCAAAGCGGCCAGTGGGTCTTCCGCTTCGTCTCGCCGGTCGCGCCCAAAATCCTCGGCGTCCCCGGCGACGCACTGCTCAAGGGGCTATTCGCCTGGCGCGCCACCGTCCACCCGGAAGACCGCACCCTCTGGGACCAGAGCCGCATCCGCCTGCGCGACGGCCACGCGATCCAGGTCGAATACCGCGTCGTCTGGCCGGACGAGTCGGTCCACTGGGTCCGCGAAAGCGTCACCGTCAGCCACCCGGACAGCGGCAAGGCCACCGCGCTGGACGGCATCCTCACCGACATTTCCGCCGGCAAGGACGCCGAATCGGCCCTGGCCCAGGAGCGCTACCTGCTCAACACCCTCATGGACAACCTGCCCGATAGTATCTACTTCAAGGACCTCCAAAGCCACTTTCTCCGCGTCAACCAGGCCTTGGCTCACCGCCACGGCATCAAGGAGCCGCTTGAGGCCGTCGGCAAGTCGGACTTCGACTACTTCCTGCCCGAACACGCCCAGCAGGCCTATGCCGACGAGCAGCGCATCATCCGCACCGGCGAGCCGCTCATGGACGTGGTCGAGAAAGAGACGTGGTCCGACGGTCGCGAGACGTGGGCCTCCACGACCAAGATGCCGTTGCGCAACGAGCAGGGCGAGACCGTCGGCACCTTCGGCGTGTCGCGCGACATCACCGTGCGCAAACAGGCCGAGGTCGCGCTGCAAAAGGCGAAAGAGGCGGCGGAGGCGGCCAACCGGGCCAAGAGCGAATTCCTGGCCAACATGAGCCACGAAATCCGCACGCCCATGAACGGCGTCATCGGCATGACCGAGTTGGCGTTGGATACCGAGTTGACGCGCGAGCAGCGCGACTACCTGAACATGGCCAAGCTGTCCGCCGAATCGCTGCTGTCGGTCATCAACGACATTCTCGACTTCTCCAAGATCGAGGCCCGCAAGCTCGAACTGGAGTCGGTGACGTTCCAGCTGCACGACAAGGTCGGCGACACGGTGAAGGCGTTGGCCCTCCGCGCCCAGCAGAAAGGCCTGGAGTTGGCGTGCCACATCCCGCCGGAAGTGCCCCTGTCGCTGGTCGGCGACCCCGGCCGGCTGCGCCAGGTTCTTGTCAACCTGGTCGGCAACGCCATCAAGTTCACGGAGCGCGGCGAGGTCGTCGTGGACGTGGCGATCGACGAGAAAACCGACCGCGACGTGGTGCTGCACTTCGCGGTCAGCGACACCGGCATCGGCATCCCGCCGGAGGACTGCGGCCGCATCTTCGAGGCGTTCACCCAGGTGGACCTGTCGCGCACCAAGAAGTTCGGCGGCACGGGCCTGGGTCTGACGATCTCGACCCAACTCGTCGCCCTGATGGCCGGCCGCATCTGGGTCGAGAGCACGGTGGGCAAGGGCAGCACGTTTCACTTCACGGCCCGGCTGCCGCTGCCCAAGGACGCCCCGCAGTCGCAGCCGCCACGGCCGTTGCAGATGCGCGATTTGCCGGTGCTCGTCGTGGACGACAACGCCACCAACCGCCGCATCATGGAGGAGATGTTGCGCAGCTGGAACATGCGGCCCCAAGTGGTCGATAACGGCGCGGAGGCGTTGGAGGCGATGCAGGACGCGGCACTGGCGGGCAGGCCGTTCCCGCTCGTGCTGCTGGACGGCCATATGCCGTCGATGGACGGCTTCGCGCTGGCGGAGCAGATCCAACGGCAGCCGAACCTCAAAAGCACGGTCATCCTCATGCTCACCTCGGCCGGGCAGCCGGAGGACGTGGTGCGCTGTCACCAGTTGGGCATCAGCGCCTACTTGATGAAGCCGATCAAATCGTCCGACTTGCTCGAAACGATCTTCAGCGCGCTGGGCCGTTCGTTCTGGAACCCGGAACCGTCCTCGCCGACCGCCCTGCGCGACCGCAAGAAGATGCCGTCGTTGCAAATCCTGCTGGCCGAGGACAACGACATTAACCAGAAGTTGGCGTCGATCCTCCTGGAGCGCCACGGGCATCAGATTACGGTGGCCAACAACGGCCGCGAGGCGCTCAAGCAGCTGGAGCGGCGCTCGTTCGACCTGGTGCTGATGGACGTGCAGATGCCGGAGCTGGACGGCCTGGAAGCGACCGCGCTGATCCGCCAGCGGGAACGCGGCACGGACCAACACGTGCCGATCATCGCCATGACGGCGTGCGCGATGAAGGGCGACCGCGAGCGCTGCCTGGAATACGGCATGGACAACTACGTCTCCAAGCCGCTGAAACCGCAGGAGTTGTTCGACACGATTGCGGCCCTGTTCGCCGCCCGCCTCGAAGTCGACCCGCCCGCCCGCGCTGCCGAGGTGGTGTGCGAAGCCAACCTGTTCGACGGCGACGAATTGCTGGGCCGGGTGGGCGGCGACCGGGAGTTGTTGCAAATGTTGGTGGACCTGTTTTTCGAGTCGGTGCCGGCCCAGCTTGTGGAGCTGCGCGCGGCGATCCGTGCCGGCAACGCCGACCAGGTCAACCGGCTGGCGCACACGGTCAAGGGCGCGGTCGGCAACTTCGCTTCGCCGTCTGCCATCGAGGCGGCTCAACGGCTGGAAATCATGGGCAAAGAAGGCCGGTTGGAAGACGCGGAAGACGTGTTCGCCGAGTTGGAAATGACGATCGGCCGGTTAAAACAGGCGCTGTGCGCGTTCGTGGCAATTGCCACGGAGGTGCCGGTGACGAGCGGGTAGGGGAACTGAATGGTAGTCCGGATTCGTGAGGCGAGCGTCGAGGCGTAATCCCGACGTGTGTTAACTCCACGTCGGGCTTACGCCTCGACGCTCGCCAATGTGTCCTTACGCCCCGACGCTCGCCTGACCAATCCAATGATAGACCAAGAGCCTCGACACTCATTTCCCCGGCGAACCCGTTTTCGGCGCATCGCCCTTGGGCAGCTTGTCCTTCAGGCCGGGCACGTCGTCCGCACCGACTGGCACCGTCACCGACGACCCTTCGAGGGCGTCGCCGAGCGCCTCGTAGCGGCCGCCCAGATAGCGGGCCAGGAACCCCTCCGTGATCGCGAAGAACGCCAGGTTGTTCGGCGGCCGCGCGAAGCCGTGGCCCTCGTCGGGGAACAGCACATAGGTTACGGGGATTTTGTGTTCCTGCATGGCCTTGACGATCTGGTCCGACTCCGCCTGCTTGACCCGCGGGTCGTGGGCGCCCTGCCCGATCAGCAGCGGCCGCTTGATCTTATCGACGTGGGTCAGCGGCGACCGCTCGGCCAGAAGCTTCTTGCCTTCGTCGGTGGTCGGGTCGCCGACGCGGTCTTTGAACTGTTGCATCGCCGGTGCCCAGTACGCCGGGATCGTGCTCAGCAGCGTTTGCAGATTCGACGGCCCGACGATGTCCACGCCGCACGCGAACTTCTCCGGCGTGAACGTCAGGCCGACCAGCGTGGCGTAGCCGCCGTAACTGCCGCCCATGATGGCGACCTTGTTCGGGTCGGCAATCTTCTCCTTGACGGCCCAGTCCACCGCGTCGAGCAGGTCGTCGTGCATCTTGGCGGCCCACTCCTTGTTGCCGGCGTTGACGAACTTTTTGCCGAAGCCGGTCGAGCCGCGGAAGTTGACGCTGAACACCGCGTAGCCGCGGTTGGCGAGCAGCTGGTGGATCGGGTTGAAGCCCCAGCTGTCGCGCGCCCACGGTCCGCCGTGGACCAACAGGACCATCGGCAGCGGCGCTTTTGGTTTGGCGTTGTCGCCGCCGTCGGTGCCGGGTGGCAGCGTAAGATAGCTGACCAGTTCCATGCCGTCGCGCGCCTTGATGACGGGCGTCCGCATCTTTTGCAGTGGCTGCCCTTCGAGCGATTTGCGGTTGGAAAACAAGAACTTCGCCTTTTTGGCGTCGCGGTCGTAGGCGTAGTAGCGCACCGGCCCGTTGTCAGTGACGAAGGCGACGACCCAGTGCTTGTCGTCCTTGGTGCGGCTGGCGACCGTGATTTCGCCATCGGCCACTTTGGCCAACTCCTTGAACGTCGCTTCCACGCCGGGGTCCTTGAACACCCAGTGGGTGCGCTCGTAGGTGAACGAGACGGCCTGGACTGTGAAGTCGGTCGGGTGGAGCATGACGCTGCCCGCGTCGGCCTTCTTGTCCTCGGCGACGACGGTCTGCTTGTGCGTCTTGAGGTCCACCGTGGTGAACGCGCCCGTGTCGCGCTCGCGGCTGTCAATCAGGTAGAGCACGTCGCCGGTCTTGTCGAAGCCGACCGGGGTGGTGGTCAGCGTGTCGGTGGACGGCACGGTCATGAACTCTTTCCAGCCGTCGTTGCCGTCCGGCTGGAAGTATTCCTGTCCCTTGGGAGTCATCTTGACGCCGAAGCGGACGCGGTAGTCCTCGTCCGTCATGACGCCGAGGAACTCGGTGTTTTTGAGGACGAGCTTCTTGGTGCCCGTGGCCACGTTGACGCGGTAAACGTCGTGAAACTGTTCGTCGCGGTCGTTCAGGCCGATCAAGATTTCTTCGGGAAAGCGGACGCTAACGTTTTCGATGCGGGCGCTGACTTTCTTTTCGGGCGTCAGGTCCTTGGTGTCGCCCGAGGCGATGGGCGTGGAGTAGACGTGCCAGTTCTCGTCGCCGTTGGCGTCCTGGGTGTAGAGGATGCGGTCGTTGGTGTAGGCCCACGAAAAGGCGCGGATGCCGCGCTTCTTGTCCTTGGTGATGGCCCGCGCCGATTCCAGATTGTCAACGGGCGCGACCCACACGTTCATGACGCCGTCCACCGGGGCGAGGTAGCTCAGGTGCTTGCCGTCGGGGCTGATGCGCGGGCTGGCCTTGTCGGGGTTGTCGAACAGGACCTTGCGGGGGATCAGGCCCGTCTTGGCATTGGCGGGCGTCGGCTCGGGCACGGCGGTCTTGTCCGGCGCGGCGGCGGTCGGTCGGTCGAACATGGCAAGGCTACCCACGAAAAGAACGGTCAACAGGGTCCAACGAACGGCGGCAGTGTTTAGCGAGCGCATCGGCGTCTCCTTCGGAAAGGAAGGTTCTGGGCCGGCACGGGAGGAGCCGGAATGATGAACGCGGACGGGGGTAGTATAGACGGGCCGCGGCCCAAGGACAGGGCGGGAACTTGCCTTTTGGGGAGGTTGCGTTACAATCCACTTTTCGGTGCCAGCGTCCCCGTAGCTCAACTGGATAGAGCGTCGGCCTCCGAAGCCGAAGGCTACAGGTTCGAACCCTGTCGGGGATACTCTCGAAAGGCTTCCGATTATGTCGGAAGCCTTTTCCATTTGATAACTTGCATCAACTGGCAACTACCACGGCATCTCGAAAACCTGGGAATGTATCCGATTTTTGTATCCGATCTGACAGCGATACCAGCGTGAGACGAAGCAAATCCAGGAATATACCCCCGACATGCCGCTCGCCAACTTCGGGCTGGCCGAGAGCGAAGACCTACTGGCGACATGGCAGCGCCGCCCGATCTCCAAACGAAAAGGAACGCCCCGCAGTGTCGAGACGGTACGGGATGTCATCAAGCGTATCCGGCAATTTCTGCCTTGGCTCCATCGGAGTTCATTTAACTGGCGGCTGCCCGATGACTACACCCCGGCCCGCATTTCGCTCAAGTACACGGCAGCCGAGTTGTCCGCAAGGGCGCAACCGCACGGTCGGCGGACCTACAAGGTGGACGAACTCTGTACGTTGTGGGAATACGCCTCACCGTGGGAACGCCTGCTGATTATCGTGGGCCTCAACTGCGGTTTCGGTGCTGCCGAGATTGCAACACTGCAACAGGACGAAATCACCATCGACAGCCCGCACGGGCCTTACGCCATCCACGGCGATTTCATCGAGCGTATCCGCTTCAAGACCGGAGTTTACGGCGAGTGGATGCTGTGGCCCGAAACGGTGCGGGCTATCGGTTGGATGAAGCGGCGGCGAGGGGCGACCCTGGAAACGGCCTTGCTCGTGACAACGAATGGTCGCCCGCTCAACCAGCAGACGGTAGGCGGTTCCCGTAATATGCGCATCCCGAACACCTGGCACACGCTTCGCAAGCGTGTCCGCAAGGACTTCCCGGACTTCCGCAAGCTGTCCTTCAACAAACTCCGCAAGACGGCTGCCTCGTTCGTGCGCCGGAAGTACGGCGGCGAAGTGGCAGGGATGTTCCTGGCCCACGGGAGGGTTGTCACGGACGACCTTCTTGAACGCTACGCCGACCGAAACTTCCGGCCCGTGTTCAAGGCGTGCCGCCACTGGCGGAAGGTGTTGGAAAAGATGTTCGCACGAGCCGCCGATCCGTTTCCGACAAGTGACACCAAACATAACCCGTCCGTGACGCCCGGCACGATCGAGCGGATAAAAGAACGTAACCGTTCACCGGGTGCGGGCAGTGGACATGATTGGACATCAACGGCAGGAGAGGATCCAGGGGGGGGTGTGTCAGGGGGTCGGGAAACGAACTTCCCCAAGAGAATACCCGATAAGCACTTGCGGAAGTAAAGTTCGTTTCCTTGGCTCTCAAGCCACGCGAAACGAAGGGGTCGTCGCGGAAAGGATAGCGCGCCCTGTCTACGGTTGGCTGGTTTTCAACAACGCGGTGAACGGTTACGGAGAATCTTGATGAAGACGGAGAATGAAGCGGCGCTGCGAGAGGCGGCGGAAGCTGCTTTACAAGCCTTCCGTCGCATGTACGAATTGTTGGAATCCGGGACGGAAGCCGAAGAACTGCTGGACGACGAAACACTTTGGCCGTTGAGCCAACTGCGTGAAGCGCTTGAGGAATCGAAGCCGTCCTGACCCCACGAAGGCGCACCATGCTGGGCAATCAATACTTCCTCCTGCCGCCACAACCCGACCCGAATGATCGGCGACCTCGCACTGCGTTCGGGTTCTCGATCGGGTTCGGCAAGGCAAAGAAAGCGTACTACGAAAACCTGGACAAGCAGGCTGCAAAGAAGAAGGCGAAGGTCAGGAAAAGGCGGAATGCGAAGTGAGTTCTGTTCAACCGCTTTTGTGGAGAAACAAAGGGCTGACGCAGGAAGAAGCGGCCAAGGTGCTGGGTATTTCATTCCGCACTCTGAAGCGCCGCTGGCACTCAGCCCGCTTGAAACTGTACGAGGCATTGAGACGTGATGAACCAGGACGAAGAGATTCTGGCTGACCTCCTGGTGCGGTGGGAGGAATTGCGTGAGCAAGGTCAGGATGTCTCGGCCCTGGAACTCTGTCAGGATTGTCCGCAACTCGCCGACGAACTCGCCCGTCGCATCAACGCCTTGAAAGTCACGTCCTGGCTCGACAAGCCGATTGAAGTCCCCGCTACCGAAGATGCCGACGCTCCCGAAGCCAGCAACCCCGGACCCCGCACACTCGCCGGTCGCTTCGCCCAGGTCTGGCGAGGTTACGATCTGGAACTTCATCGTGCGGTCGCCGTCAAACTGCCGAAGCCGAGCCGCCTGAATTCAGCGGAAGCGTTCATGGCCGAAGCCCGCCGTGTCGCTCGGCTCAAGCACCCTGGGATCGTGCCGGTGCATGACGTAGGGCGGGAAGATGGAACGTGCTGCATCGTTTCAGAGTTCGTGGAAGGGGGCAGCCTGAGCGATTACCTTGCGCGCAAGGCGCTCTCGCCCCAGCAGGCGACCCGGTGGGCTGCGGAGATCGCCGAGGCTCTGGAATACGCCCATACGAACGGCGTCGTTCACCGGGACATCAAGCCAGCCAACATCCTGATCGACCACCACGGTCGGGCGCTGCTTGCGGACTTCGGGATCGCACAGTCAGCGAGGAAGCTGCTACTTCAACCTGAAGCAGTTCGAGAAAGCCGCTGCCGACTTCACCGGGGCCAGCGAACGAGAGCCGATGAAGGCCAGTCACTACACGCACCGGGGTATGTGCTGGCAGGCGGTGGGTAAAATGGATGAGGCCAGTGCCGACTTCGAGAAGGCGAAGAAGCGGGAGAACCAATGAGCGTGAACGCCGATTACAGCCGAACTGCTTCCGACCACCAGCATCTCGTGGCCCAGGCCGAGAAGTTGTTCGATCTGGTGTGGCGGGTCGATTTCACGGCACCCGGATTCGCCATACTCGACACCGGCCCAGGCATGGACTCGCACACCTTGCGGTCCTGGATGGTGGATTTGAAACAGCAGTTCAGCGCGATCGGCATCCGTCGTGGTGGGAGGCCATTCGCCTATCGGTCGATGGCCCGGTTCGATCAACAAGAAACCACAAAGTTCCACCTGGACGGCGCACCGGAGCATTCGCTGTTGATCCTGGGATACGAGCCGTCGAATGTCCGCAGCCGCCTGTTCCTGGCTGACTATTCTCGTGCGGCCTTCGACCTTGGCATCGAGCCGACGCAGTTTCTCACGGACTTCAACCCGCTGTACAAGAAAGGCGAAAAACTCCTGGGCCGGTACGTCACGGAGTTGCCGCAGCCCGAAGAAGGCCACTCCCGGATTCTCCTCATCAACAATTCGTCGCTGGCGTTCACCGAGGCCCGGACGAACTCGCTCGGCGTCATGCACAAGGCCCTCATCGTGACGCCGGACGAAACCGAACGACGGATCGTGAACTCAATGATGCTGTCCGTGGGCGAGGCAGACGCAATGAGTCGAGAGCAGCAGCACGAGTTCATCGCAACGGATGCGATCAGCCCGAAGGTCTACCAGAAATGAGCGGATCGGCTTCGGGGAGGACAACCGATGGAAACCGTTGAGTTAGCGGATGGCGGCATTCTCCTTTTTGACGACGCCTTCCTGCCGCCCGACTTGGCGGATCGCTACTTCTCCGAGTTGCGGGACCAGTGTGCTTGGGAGCAGAAGCCGGGCGTGTTCGGCCACATGCAACCCCGCCTGACGGCTTCCTATGGCGATGAGGGCATGACGTACCGCTATTCCGGCACTGAGAACCAGGCGCTCCCGTGGACGCCGACCTTGTTGGAGATCAAGCGGAAGATCGAGGCCGTGCAGGGCCGATACAATTACTGTCTGCTGAACTGCTATCGGTCGGGAGCGGATAGCGTGGGAATGCACGCTGACGATGAACCAGGGATGGGCAACGTGATCGGCTCGCTCTCCTTGGGTGCGACACGGACCTTTCGGATTCGGCACAACAAGACGAAGGAGACGAGGACGTTCCCGGTGGGCAACGGCACGCTCGTCATCATGGCCGGGACGATGCAGCGGTTCTGGAAGCACGAAGTCCCGAAGACCACCGAGAACGTCGGCAAGCGCATCAACCTGACGTTCAGAATGATCGGCATCACCGGGTCGATCTTGGACGCCGGGTGCGGCACTGGCGAGAACGCCCTCTTCTTTGCCGGGCGAGGGCAGAAAGTGGCGGGTATCGACTTCCTCACCGAGCCGATCAACCGAGCGAAACGGAAGACGGTGGAGCGAGGGCTGATGGCCACGTTCCTAGTCATGGATGCCTTGGCCTTGAAGGAACTGCCTGAAGTCTTCGACGCCGTGATCGACTCCGGGCTGTTTCACGTCTTCAACGACGATGATCGGCGGCGCTACCTCGAGGGGCTTGCCACGGTCCTGAAGCCGGGCGGTCGGCTATTCCTCCTCTGCTTCAGCAACGACGAGCCGGGAGAGCAAGGGCCAAGGCGGGTAACGAAGAAGGAACTGCACGCTGCCTTCGCCGAGGGATGGAAGGTCGAGAGCATCGATCCGTCGAGGTACGAAGTGCGTCCCGACCTGAAGGACATCAGCTTCAGCGAAGGTGGCCCGAAGGCGTGGTATGCCGTCATCAGGCGGCATGTATAAGATGAACGTGGCACAGCGCAGATGCAGGACAAAATACCGGCCTGGATGCCGCTGATCGTAGCCGGTGGTGTCGATCAGGCCCCGTTGTATCCGATGGACGAGTGAAATGTATCCGATTTTCGGCAGTTTTCGGTCTTCAGGCCGAGAATAGCGATTTCCAGAAGTCCTTCTGATTTCAGGACTTTAGGACTTCAGCCGACTTGCGGAATCTTGTCCTGTCGGGGATAATTTACAGGTTCACGCCATTCATTAGGGACTCAAACTGATCGGCGAGCCGGGAGCCTAAGCGACCGGGGTCGAGCCCCCGCGATATACTCCGGTCGCGTAAGCGCCCCCGCCCCCCATTCAAAAAGT
>JBBRLG010000063.1:0-19608 GCA_038231495.1 Gemmatales bacterium
ACTCAACGCGGCCCGGTTTGACACAAGCCTGAAGCGCAAGCGAAGGATAGTCCTTCGCTTGCGCTTCAGGCTTGTGTCAGAGTCCCCCGCGTTGAGTAGAGCTTTCGGATTTCGGATTTCGGATTTGCGATTTGGAAAGCTATTTCTTCTCCGCCTCTTTCACCAGATCGGGCAGCATCTCGTCGAGTGCCGCGCGCGTGCGGTTGCGGGAACGGATCACGCCCCGGGCGTCGAGGACGAACGTCGCCGGCGTCGCCGACAGGCCCCACTCTTCCAGCAAGTTGTCCTTCGCGCCACACCAGCCGTTCGTCCCCGGCGCCGGGTTCTTCTTCAGGAACTCGTGTACCGCCTCCTTCTGCTCGTCCACAAACACGTTGACGACGACCAGCTGCCGGTCCGTGTACTTCTTGGCCAGGTCGCGCTGGTGTTCCGCGAGGCCCACCGCGCCGGCGTCCGTCGTCGCCAGGAGGTGCAACACGACGACCTTGCCGCGCAGGTCGGCCAGCTTGACCTTCTTGCCGGCCAGATCTTCGACGGCGACTTCCGGCAGCAACATGCCCGCGGCCAGGTCGGGCAGAACGCCCTTGTACTTGTCGGCGAGCAGGTCGGTCAACTCCGCGGCCTCCTTCTTGTTCTTTTCCAGGTCGGTGAGGACGCGCTTGAGATACTCTTCGCCGGCCCGCCGTTCCAGCAGAGGTTTCAGGTACGGCTTGGCAGTGATCTCCGCCGCGGTCTGCACCTCGGTGCCGGTGTAATCCAGCAGCAGCCGGCACGCCTGGGCTGCCACCTTGCGGTCGGGGTTTTTCGAGATCAGGTCGCGCAACAGACTGGCCGTGTCGTCGTCGCGCTTGACCAAAAGCCGGACGACATGCTTCATCTTGGGGCTAGCGACGTGATCGCGGCGCAAGAGGCCCATTACCTGATCCCAGAGGTACAGATCGGATTCCCCGTGAATGACGAGGAAGTGCAACACGTCGAAGGAAGCCGAGTCGCTGGGGTGGAAGAAGGCCAGCTCGACCATCTTCGTCAGTCGGTCGTTGGGGTTGTTGCGCTCCAGCGCGGCCTTGGCCTCCGCGGCCTTGCCGGCGCGAACGAGCTTTTCATAGGCGTCGGTTGCCGTGGCGTAATTCTTCTTGAGCGCCTCGAACTTTTCCGCCACTTCGGACGGTTTAGGCTTCGGCTCGTCCGCGGCCCCGCTGGCAGCGACGAGCAACGCGGCGGTAAGGAGGGCGGTCAGGGTACGGGTCATGAGAGAGGCACTCCGACTGGCGATGCGGCGACGACAAGGGCGTTACGACTTACCTTACCCGACGCCGTGACCGCGGGCCAGTCGTTTCAGGAGTTGGATTTAGGCCGCGTGCGACGCCGCATTCGGCTAAGCGCTGTCGCCGCCGTCCTATTGAACAACTCATTTGCAACGCGCATAATGGGTTTGCTGTCGTAGCCGCAAGCGGCTCGCTTGCCGGCTGAACCCACGCAGAAGCCAGCAAGCGAGCCGCTTGCGGCTACGGCCGACTGGCGCTCAGCAAACGAACTTGCTGGGTGCGAAGCGATTGCGGAGCCATTGGCACACGGAACGAACGAAGGGAGGGCTGAAAAATGGGCTTTGGCACAGTCTTTCCCGAGATGGTGATGGAGTTTGCCGAGACCGTCACCCACGCGGTGGAAGTCGGGGAGAAGAATGAGTGGTCCGCGGAGGACGTTCGGCAAGTGGCCAAGGCGTGCCAAGAAACGCGGCAGAAATTCAGGTCGCTGGAGGCAATGCTACGAACGGAGTTAGAGCCTATCCGGATAACCCTGAACCGCTGAAAAAGCGTCCAGTACTCCTGCCAAATTGGCATCCAGCATGGGTTAACCGGATAGGCTCTAAGTAATACTGACCGATCCCATCTCCGGACAGCCACTTAATGGTTCGAGTTAAACTCCGCGGTGTTGATGAGCGCCCAGACCACGTCTTGCAGGCCGCCGTTCTTGTCCTCAACGTCGAGCAGCTTCAGCATGGCCGCGGACTCAGCGGCGTCAGGCTTGCGTGAGAGCGTTGCCAGGAACAGGTATTCGACGTGGGCCGCGCCGACTGCCGCGCCCTTTTTCTTCGACGCCAGCGCCGCGCCGGCGGTCACGGCCTGGTTGATGAAATCGCCGTTGAGCAGCACGAGGGCACGCTGCACGGTCTGGGCGTTCGGTCCCAGCGCGTCCACCGGCTTGTCGGCGGGGTCGTCTTCCGGGTCTTCCGGCATCTCCGGCGGCTTGGCAGCGGCGACCGGCGGCGGGGGCGGTGGTTGGCCGTCGGCCGGGGCCGGCGGCGTCCAGCCCGTGGAAGCGACGACGCTGGCGTAAAGCTCATCGACGGACAGCGGTCGGGTGCGGAAACGGGCGAAGTTTTCGACCTGGTGGGCCGCGAGTTTCACGTCATCGGCACTGCCCTGGCCGCCCTTGGAGCCGAGTTGGTACGCCCGCGTCAGGACCACGACGCGCACCAGGCGTTTCACGTCGTAGCCGCCCGCCTTGAAGTCCGCCGTCAGCAGTTCGAGCACGTCGCCGTGCAGCGCGTTGGGGATGGCGTCGAGGTCGTCGAGGCCGGCGATCAACTTGCCGCCGAACACCTCCTTCCAGGTCTGGTTCACAAAATGGCGAGCCAAATAGGGGTTGTCGTCGGCGGTGAGCCAGTCGGCCAGGACCGTGCGGCGCTTGCCCTTGATCGGCTCGGAACCGCCCGGCAACTTCGGCTTCATGACGAGCATGGGCACGGTGCCATCCTCGTTGGGCTTGCCCTTGGGGTCCGGCTGCTCCAGGTCGCCGCGCCGCGCCTCCAGGACGCCGTTGACCGTGCCGTCCTCGGTTGTGACCTTCTTGAGCCGACCGAAGGCCGCGGCCATGCCCCAGAAATCACTCTTCTTCCATTTGGCGAAGATGTGGTCGTGGCACTGGGCACACTGCAAGGTCGCGCCCATGAACTGTTTGCCGACGGCCCCGGCAATCTGGATCGGGTCGGCGTTATAGCGGAGGTAGAAGTTCGCCGGGCCGCTGGCGTCGGCCAGGCCGTCACCGGTGATGATTTCGCGCACCACCTTCGGGTAAGGCTTATTCGCCTTGATGGCGTCGCGCAGGTATTCCTGAAGCACCTTGCCGTTGTGTGTGTCGAGCGGCACCGGCCGGCGGTCGGTCAGCCGGACGACCCAGGTTCGTGCCCAGTGTTCGGCGAAGGCGTCGCTCGCCAGCAGCTCGTCCACAAGCCGACCGTGCTTGTCCGGCTTCTTGTCGGCGAGGAACGCTTGCACCGTTTCGACCGGCGGCACCTGGCCGGTCAGATCGAGGTAGGCGCGGCGCAGAAAGGTGGCGTCGTCCGCCACGGGAACCGGCGTAACCTTCTCTTCCTTCCACCGGGCTTCGATCACGGCGTCGAGTTTGGCGGCCACCTGCGCCGCCGGCGCGACCGGAAGGGCGGCCAGGACCAAACCGGCGTAAACGGCCAACTGGCCTGTTGCGAACGTCAGCATGAGGCACTCTCCGCGATGGCAACGCGATCCCAACAAGGCACGGCGACCGGACGCCGTATTGTACCTTGAACCGGGGCCGGCGCGAATAAAAAAACGGTAACCGTTCACTCCCCCCCTTGCGAAGGGGGGGTTGGGGGGGGTGAATTTAGGCTGTGATCGAGTAGTTCACTGTTCTTAACCCCCCCCCGCCCCCCCTTCGTAAGGGGGGAGAAGTTAATGCCGGTGAACGGTTACAAAAAACGTTTGCGGTCGATGGAAAACGGACGGTTGGGGCGCGTGGGGTATTCGGGAATTCGTGGCGAAATAAGGTCACTCTTCGGCGGCCTCCGCGTCGTCCGGCCGCTTGCGACTGAGCGCTCAGCCGCAAGCGGCAAAGGCGGGGTCCATGCCGTTAAACGACCATCAGGAGCAAGACGCCGGACGCCACGATCAGCACGCCCAGGATGACGAGGAGGCCGGCCCGCCACGCCTCCGCAATGTTGAAGACGAGATAGAACGCACCCGTCACCGGGATGAGCAGGAGCTTGAAGAGCATCACGGCCCCGGCCGCCATGCCCAAACCGCGCGTCTCGAAACTTAACAACTCGAACCCGTCCAGGAGGGCCTGGAAGTAGAGCCACAGCATACCCGTCAGGAAGACGACAACACCATAAAATAACACCAGAAGGACCGTGTCCGGCTCGAAGAACGTTATTCCGAGCATGAGGAGCCATACGAACCCCGCAACGAAAAATCCGAGCAGAAACGGCCAATACGCGGCCACCCAGGGTTGCAGCCCCGCGGGCAGGGGTGCCTTGACCCGTTTCTTTTTCTTGCGGCGCTTTTTACTGCCGGGCCGTCCAGGTGCCGGTTCGGGTTCGGCCTCCTCAAGTTCCACCGGCGCCAGCGGAATGATGTCCGGCGGGAGCGCGCCGGTCCGGTCCGCAGCGTCGGGCAGGACCGGGACGCCGGTGGCCGGCGCTGGCGTGACCGCACGGGACAAATCCACTGCTGCCCGAGGACCGGGGTTGGCGCCGACGACGACGGGAATGGGGACGGCGTTGCCGCACTGGGGGCAGCGGACCTTCCGCCCGGCCAACTCGTCCGCGGCCTTGATGGGGCGGCTACACGCCGCGCAGGTGACCGAAATTGGCATCGTTCCTCCGGGCTTTGTGCGTGCCGGCGCTCGTGGCGAACCGGCAACGCCACCGGCAGCTTACGCAACTGATTCGCCCGCTGCCACAAGAAAATCCCGGGGCTATTTGAGGAAAAAGATGCCGGTGACGAAAGTGCCGATCCACAGGAAGCCGAAAACAACGGCAAGCACAAGGTGGACGCTCCGCCAGCGGCGCAGGCCGGTGAAAAGCATGACCGGCATCAAGAAAGCCGACGGCACCGCGAACCAAAGGTGGATCGCCAACGCCTGCCGCGTCTGCGCGCTGAGGTAATCGAACAGGTTCGGGTCGTAAAGGCGAATCAGCCCTTCAAAGATGACAAGGGCGAGCGCCGTCAGGACGAAGAAAACAAAGTTGATGCGGCCGTGCAGGCGGACGTTGCCGCGCGCCAGCGCGACGAGCGCGGCGGCGAGCAGGACGCTGACGGCGACGACGGCAATCTTGAGTGACAGGATGACGAGCTGCCCCAGTTGCACGGGTGCGTTCCTCGGCCAATTTTCGGCGGGGCAGGTGGTGCTGCGCTAGCATCATGCTATGGGGCGCGGCCGCCAAGGCAACGCCGCCGGCCGGCCCAACCTCTCGGCTTGGCGTTCAGAAGCATCAACCGAAAAAACAGCCGTTGCTTTGTTGGGTATAATAACCACCAACAAGGCCGACTTTCACTTTTTCGCATTTCACACGGAGGTCGCTGTGCAACCGCGACAACTTACCTTCCCGGACTTCGCAGACGTGCGGGCGGAAGTCGATCGCCTTCATGCCGACGGTTACGAAAAGCTTGGCCAGTGGGATCTCGCCCAGGTTTGCGATCACCTGACGTACTTCGTGCAAGGCTCGCTCGACGGCTTTACCTTTCGCGTGCCGTGGCTCCTCAAAGTGTTGCTGGGCCGGCTCGTGCTCTGGCGTATCCTAAAGCAAGGGCGAATGAAGGCCGGCGTTTACACTCCTCAGAAACCCCTGCCGGCCGCGGGCGGTGACGAGACTGCTGCTGTGGCACGCTTCAAGCAAGTGCTCGAACGGTTCCAGGCACACCAGGGGCAATTGCACGACTCCCCGTTCTTCGGCCACCTGACGCCGCGGCAGTGGCAAGATTTGCATCTGATCCATTGTGGACATCATTTGGGTTACTTGCTACCGAAGTCCGCAGCCGGCTTGTGAAGTGTGCAGGCGTTTTCCCGCCGTCCCTCAGCGGCGCTTTCTGTCCGTAACTTGCACGGCAGCGATGGACCAGCATTGCTGCCCAATGACAGGCATTCCCCGTTAGCAAACGGTGATTTCATGTGCCGGTGAGTGCCAGGCCGACACAGCACCGACTCACCCGGTCGGGCGGCTGTAGGTGGCGTAACAGTTCTCCGTCTCCCACAGCCGCACTTCGACCACCGGGAAGCCCTGCGCGGTCGCGTAATCGAAGATCAGCCGGGCGATGTTCTCCGCCGTCGGGTTCACGTCCAGCACGAACACCGGCTCGCCCTTGCCGCGCAGATATGCCAGCACCGGGTCGTCCTTGTGCAGCAGCATCTTGTGGTCCAGCGCGTCGTCGATCCAGCCACCGACCACGCGCTTCAGGCGCGAGAAGTCCATCACCATGCCGAGCGCGTCGAGGCCATCCGCAGTCAGCGTGATGACCGCCTTGCCGTTGTGGCCGTGCAGGTGCCGACATTTGCCGTCGTAGTCCAGTAGCCGGTGCCCGTAACAGAAGCTGATTTCCCTCGTCACGCTGTACATGGCTTCTCCCGCTGGTACGAAGTCCGGTCGGGCATGCCCGCGTCGGCGAACGCCCGTTGCCGTTCGGCGCACTTGTTGCAAACGCCGCAGTGTCGGCCATCGACGGGGCAGATGCACGAGAACGTCAACGCCAACGGCAGCCCCGTACCGCGGCGCATCACGTCGGTCTTGTGCAGGCCGACGTACGGCAGCCGCACCCGCACTCGGCCGCCGACCGCCTGATTGACAGCCGCTTCAAAGTCGGCGAAAAAGGCGGGCGTCGCGTCGGGGAACGGGTTGCTTTCCAGCGGCGCCAGCGCGACCTCTGCAACGCCGTGCAGGTGACACCAGAGGACCGCCTTGGCCAAGAGCAGCACGTTGCGGCCGGGCAGGAACACCGCCTCGTCCGGCGTGTTTGCACCCGGCACGCCCTTGCCGGTCAGGCTCCAATGCGGTGGGTAAAGGTCGCGCACCGGCATCTCCAGGACGTGCAGCGGTTGGCGGCCCGGCGCTGGCAACGCGGCAAGGAGGCGCTGTAGATGTTGCAGTTCGGCCGTTTCCCAGTAGAAGCCGCAGCGGACGTAAAGGGGTTGCACGGCGCGGCCCGCGCGGAGCGTTTCGCCGAGCAGAATACTGCTATCGAGGCCGCCGCTGACGAGGACGGCACGCATTCCGGGGGCGACGGTAGGAACGGGTGTCATGACGCTATTCTAGGACGGGAGTTCCACGCGGTCGCCGGTGGTTTACATTTCTTGCCCGATATAATCGCTACGATCCTTACAAATTAACACCGTCCGACGAATTCCCCCGGTAGCCTGGCGGCAGGGGTCCGTTGACGGCGACAGCGGGGGTGGCATATGATGGACGGGCCTGAGATCGTGGACGGTAGGGAATGCCATGTCAGTTTTGGACGAATTTGGCGAGATCATGCAGCGCGACGAGTCGCTGGCCCCCTTCACGCACTTGAAGCTCGGCGGCAGTGCCGAGATGCTGGTGCAGCCGCGGTCGCGCGACGAGTTGTCGGCGGTCGTGAAGCGCTGTTACCAGGAACGCATCCCGTTGCGCGTCCTGGGCAGCGGCTGCAATATGCTGGTGCGCGACGAGGGCGTCACGGGCGTGGTCGTCCGCCTGAGCGAGCTGGCGTTCACCGAGATCAAGATCGACGGGAAGCGCGCGCGGGCCGGCACGGGGGCCGCGGTGTCGGCCCTGATTTCGCAAACCGCCGGTCACGGCCTGGCGGGGCTGGAAACACTGGTGGGCATCCCCGGCACGGTGGGCGGCGCGGTCCGCACCAACGCCGGCAACCGTACCGGCGAGATCGGCCAGTTCGTGCGCCTCGTGGAAGTGATGGACAGCCGCGGTGCGGTCCAGGTGCGCGAGCGCGACGAGTTGCAGTTCGCCGACCACGCCAGCAACCTCGACGACCCCGTGCTGCTGACGGTGGAATTCGCCCTGGAAACGGACACGCCGGACGCGATCGTCAAGCGGATGCGCAAGGCGTGGATCACGCGCAAGGCGGCGCAGCCGTTCAGCTTCCAGTCGGCGGGGCGGATCTTCAAGAACCCGCGCGGCCTGAGCGCCGCGGCGCTGATCGAGCAGGCCGGCCTGGCGCGGACGCGCGTCGGCGGCGCCGAGGTTAGCGACCGCGACGCCAATTACATCGTCGTGCATCCCGGTGCCAAGAGCGCCGACGTGCTGCGGCTGATGGACCTGGTGCGCAGCCGGGTCAAGGAGCGCTTCAGCGTCGAACTGGAACGCGAGATCACCGTGTGGTGAACCGGGGAGTCGGGACCATGTCGAAAGAATTCGTGCAGTTCGTCGCCCCGCTCTTTGGCGTCTTCGTCGCCCTGTCCGGCGTGGTCGCGGTCGGCCAGCAATCCCGCAACTACCTGCACCGCCAGGACCACTACCGCGTCGCCTTCCGCGACATCGACTGTGCGATGCCGGAGGGTCTGACGCGCGACGAGTTTTTGGGCGAAGTGCAATACGTGGCGTCGTGGCCCGACGACGTGGGCCTGTTGGAAGACCATCTGGCGACACGGCTGCAATTGGCGTTCGCGGCTCACCCCTGGGTCGAAACGGTCCGCCGCGTCGAGGTCACGCCCGACCGCCGCGTCCGCGTTGTCCTGACGTTTCGCACGCCGTTCCTGGGAGTGCCGACGCGCTACAAGGGCAACGGTTCGGAAAGCGTCGTGAACCGCAGCGTGGATGCGAACGGCGTGTTGCTGCCGCAGTCGCCTGCGGACGGTTCGCTGAAACCGGCCCTCCTGAGCGAAGTGCCCAGCCCGCCGAACCGCGCCGGCAAGCACTGGGACGACGCCCGCGTCCAGACGGCGGTGCGCACGGCAGTGTTCTTGCGACCCTACCACGAGCAACTCGGCATCGAGCGCTACGAGTTTAATGGCGAAGACTTGGTCGTGCAGGCACGTCAAGGACGTGTCGTGTGGGGCCGGGCACCCGGCGACGAACGGCCGGAGGAGGCGTCCGCCGACGTGAAGTTGCAACGCCTGCTCGAACCGGCCGCCCCGGAACCGGAGCGCCGCGAGCGCGACGTGCGTTCGCTGACGGCGACGGATACGCGAGTGGTGCAGTCGAAGTGAGTGCGTGACCGTTGCTGGTAGTCAAATCACTTCGTTCATGGCAGCAGTTCAACCGAGATGTCCGAGAAGTTGCTCAGGCGCAAATCGTTCGTGAGGAAGCTTCCACAACCGCTTTCGACGGCGGCAGCAAGATGAAGGGCGTCGGCCAGTTCGTATTTTTGACGCGCACGAATCTGACAAGCCCGCTCGTAGACCGCCGACGGGAGTTGAACTCTGACGACGGCCGGGCCTGTCAAAAAGGCTTCCATATTTGCCAGTGCGACTACATCATTCAATTCAATCGGCTTCACGCGGCACTCCAACCACGTCAAGTCGCTGACGGCAAATCGGTCGCCCGCAGCCAATAAAGTAGCGAGCTTTGCCCTGGCCCTGGCCTGGAGCACGGCCGCCCCTTCCACGACATAAATGCAAATGACCGTATCGAGGTAAACCAGCATCAGGATGATTCTTTCGGTGGAGGGTTTGTCGTTTGCGACCAGATATGGCGCCACCGTTCCTCGTACTCTTTATCGCCGCGAATGTCCGCGATTAGCGCGGAAATTTCTTCCTCCGTCATTCCTTGAAAGCCTCGTTCGCGTTGTTCCCGGTGGATACGGTCGAGAACGTCGAGGATGGTCGGAGCGGTTGTCTCGGCAGTTGGGACTGCCTGAACGCTCACGGTCACGCGGCCTGGCGACAGGGACAGTTTTTCGTCCAGTTCCAGGGTCTTGCCGTCGGCCCGCAGTGTGGCCGCGACGGTTACTGTTGCTGCATTCATGGTCGCACCTGCCGATGAACGTGCTGGTGTTTAATCCTACCACCACCATTCTCGCACAAGGATCAGTCCACGTAAATAAACTCATTTGCGCACAGCAGCACCTGGCAATACTCGCCCCACGCCTTTTCGCCTGCTGCGCCGCGCTGCAAGAATTCCAGCCCGACACGTTCTTCACCTGCAACGGGATCGCGCCCATAGAGCAACCGGTATGCGATTCGGATGCGGCCCCTGTCGTCCTTCGCGGCACCAATAATTCGCTGCGCCAGGGCGCGCGTCTGGTCGAGTACGAACGGGTTGTTGAGCAGAAACAACGCCTGCGGGGCCACGGTCGAAATGGTGCGCCGGTCCACCGGAGCCGTCGGGTCGGCACTGTCGAACAGCGGGCCGAAACCCGAGCGGTCCGAACGAATCGTCATCTGGTACAGCGTCCGCCGGGGGGCGTTGAAGTCGCGCACCGCGGGACCGCCCATCTTCGGGTCGAGCTTGCCCGCCGCGGCCAGCAGGTTGTCGCGCACCGCCTCGGCTTCCAGCCGGCGACGGTGCATCCGGCCGAAAAGGCGATTATCCGGGTCGGCCTTGTGCGTTTCCGGCTCCGCTTCGCTGCTCTGTTGATAGGTCGCCGACAGCATCATCAGCCGGTGCATTTGCTTGACCGACCAGCCGGCGCGCACGAATTCGCCAGCCAGGTAGTCGAGTAGTTCGGGGTGCGTGGGTCGTTCGCCGAGTTTGCCGAAGTTGCTCGGCGTGCGCACGATGCCCTCGCCGAAATGGTACTGCCAGATGCGGTTGGCCATCACGCGGGCCGTCAGCGGGTGCTCCGGCCGCGTCAGCCATTCGGCCAGTTGCAGGCGGCCGCTGCCCGACGGGACCGGCTTCTGGTCCTTGCCCGCCAGGATCTCCGGGAAGCGCCGCGGCACCCGGTCGCCTAAGCGGTCGTAGCGGCCGCGGTTGTGGATGCGCACGTCGTGAACACCCGCGTGCGGGCTGCCGGGGACGCCGCCGTCCTGCGCGCCGTTGGCGTAGGTCAGCGGTGGCAGCGGGTTCTTCTGTAACTGCTCCAACGCTGCCGCGCGCTTCTCCAAATCGGCACGGGCCTCGGCAGGGAGGGCGGTTTCGTCCTCGCGGCGACCGATCCAGAACGGGCTGGTCGGGTCGGCGGTGGTGTAGGCCTTTTTGGAAATCCTGCGCGGCCTCGTCAAGCGTCTTGCGGTCGCGCTTGCCACTCGCCACTTCGGCGACGGCCTTTTCCCAGGCGGCCAGCGCAGGGTTGGTGTTCGGCCCCTGAATCGCCCGGCGGCTGCGGGCCATGTCGAGGAAGTGCCAAACGCCGACGTTGCCCTGACGGTCGGCGTGGGGATTGCCTTTGCCGTCTTGCAACGGGTTTTCAACCACGTCGCGCGCCAGGTTCCATACCTTCGTCCCGTCCGCCGACGCGATGACGAGGTCCACCACGGTCGTATCGCAGGCGTAATTCTCCCTGGGCAGGACGAGCAAGTCGATGCGGTCGCCGGCCGTAACCTCGATGCTTTTCAGACGCTCGGCGTTCTTGCCCTGGTCGAAGCCCTGCGTGCCGCCGTTGGCGAAGTCACCGGACGCCAACTCGCTCGGCCCTGCAGCCTTGCGGTGGTCGATGATCCAGGCGATGCCGTCGCCGCAATTCGGGTCCGCGTCGGTCACGCTCCCGGTGATCTTGACCGTGCCGGTGAACGGACTGCGCCAGGCGACGACGACACCGTTTTTCGGCCCCGGATGCACCGCCACCGACTTCGGCGGCAGCTTGAGGGTGGTGATGACGACTTCCTTGTCCGTGGTGTTTACGAGCGCGTTCGGGCAGTCCGGCTCGCCGCGCCAGCCCGACACGCCGGCCATGCCACCCACGTTGGTGATCGCCCTGGTCATGAGTTGGTAATCGCCCGCGCCGAGCAGGTCGAGCCACTGCCGCACTGCGAACTCGTGCAATCCCTGGCGACGCGCGAACTCCGCAAGGGTGCCGGGCGACTGACCAGGCGAAGGGTTCTGGTACTCCCACGCGGCGACGAGGTACTTCGCCGTCTCCGGCAACCGGGCCTGCGCGAAGTCGCGGTAGTGCTTCTCGGCCTGCTGTTTCAACTGCTTCTCGGCCTCGGCCAGGCGGACGGTGTACTGCTTGCGCTCCTCCACCTCGGCCGGCGACGCGAGCGGGATGCGCAGCATCAGCGGGCCGCTCGTCTTGGCCCCCACGTCGGGTAGGATGTGCGTGCTGAAAAACACGCCGCCCAGCGCGTAGTAGTCCGCGGTCGAGATCGGGTCAAACTTGTGATCGTGGCAGCGGGCGCAGGCGACCGTGAGGCCCATGAACGTGCGGCTCACCACGTCCACCTGGTCGTCGGCGATGTCGGTGAGCAGCTTCTCCTTGTCCGCGTCGCCGCCGCCCCAGTTGCCGATGGCGAGAAAGCCCGTTGCGATGACGCCTTCTCGATTGAAGCCGTCCTTGGCAGGCACAAGGTCGCCGGCAATCTGGTCGGTGAGAAACTGGTTGTAAGGCCGGTCGCGGTTGAAGGCAGCGACCACCCAGTCGCGGTAGCGCCAGGCGTCCGCCACGTCGCCCTCACTGCCGACGCCCCGCGCGTCAAACGAGTCGGTGTAGCGCACCAGGTCGAGCCAGTGTCGGCCCCAGCGCTCGCCGTACGCCTTCGACGCCAGCAGCCGATCCACTACCCTGGCGAAGGCGTCCGGGGCGTCGTCTTTCGCGAAGGCGTCCATCGCCTCCGGCGTCGGTGGCAAACCCGTGAGGTCGAACGTCGCACGGCGTAGCAGCGTGTGCTTGTCGGCGGGTTTCGCCGGCTTCAACCCCTTCGCTTCGAGGCCGGCAAGGACGTAACGGTCGAGATCGGACCGCGCCCAACCCTTGTTTTTCAGGCCCGGAGGCGGCACAACCTTGACCGGCTGAAAGCACCAGAACTTGCGCTGCTCGTCGGTGATCTGAAACTTCGTCCCGGCGGCGACCGTGGTATCGTCGGACTTCGGCCACGGTAGACCGAGGGCGACCCACTTCGTCAGAATCTCGATTTCGCGGTCGGGCAGCTTCTTGTCCTCGGGCATTTTGAGGACGTCTTTGTAGCGGATCGCCTGAATGAGTGCGCTCTCGTCGGGTTTGCCCGCGACGGCGGCTGGGCCGTTGTCGGTCCCTTTGAGGACGTTCGCCCGCGACGTGAGACGCAATCCCCCCTTGGGCTTCACGTCGCCGTGACATTCCTGGCAGCGCGCGACCAGCAAGGGGCGCACTTCCTTCTCGAAGAACTCGTCGGCGCTGGGTTTCGGCGGCTCGGCCGCGAGGTTGGCATGTGCGAACCAGACGGCCAGGAACGCCGCGAGAAACGGGAGGGTGCCACGGTGCATGAACGCGCTACTCCAAGGCGGGGCGGACAAATAGGCGTCGTCGGCGAGAGTGTTATCCTACGACGTGGGAGCCGTTGAGAGCAATGTGAAAGGCGCAAATCGTAACGGGGTTCGCCGCTTGCGGCTGAGCGCTCCGCCGCAAGCGGCGGACGTTTTCAATGGTCGAACACTTCGTCGCCGACGCCGACGTTCAGGCGCAGGTTGACGTAGCTGAAGACCTCGACCAACTCACCCGCGTCGCCGTCTTTCGTCGGCCAATCGTAGCACTCGACGCGGATCGGCAGGTGCGTCTCCTTGTCGAAGAACACCACGCTGCGGTAGAAGAGGAACTGATTCTCCGGGTTTTCCAGGTGAATCGTCTCGACGCGGGTACACTTCCGCTTATTGAATTCGTAGTCCGCCAGCCGCACCTTCGTCACGTTGACCTTGCGCTCCTTGTCCCAGCCGATGACGAAGCGCTCGATCATGTTGGCCAGGCCCGATTCGGTAATCCCGTGTTTGCTGGTCGCCTTGGCCCGCGCGTCGGCAGGGTCGAGCGACACGAAACCCAGGTTGCCGAGGAACCCGGCCGACTTCACGCGCATCTTGCCGTCGTTCTTGCCGGCGACGTAGACCGCTTCCTGCCCGACCATTGCCTTCGGCTCGACCCAACGCAGGTTGACGCCGAACGGTTCGGCCCGGACCTTCAGGCTCATGACGTTTTCGACCGCGGGCTTGTCGCCCATCTTTTCCTTCTTGACGAGGACGCAGCTGTAATCCTTGACCCCCTCCATCGCCTTCTTCGCCTCGGCGAGTAGGCGAATGGGCTCGTCCATCGGCGAGGTCGCGGCGGTACCGGCCTTCATCGGGGCGGTGGTCGTCGCCTGGGCGAGCACGATCGGCGTCTCGCCTGCGGCGGCGTTGCGCACGGACGGCGGCAGGGGGTTGGCGGCACTGACGCAGGCACAGGCGAACAGGCCGAGGGCACCGAAGGAAAAGACGCGCCGCCAGCGCCGGCGGGGGGTTTGCTTAACAAGGTTGCAGAGCATGGTCATTGCCGCTCCTCGCGTTCAAATCGGGAACGGGCGCGCGGCCCGTTGCCTTCGGGAATCGTGTTCGTACCGGCCGCAAGCCGAGTTGGGAAGTAGCTGCAAATGCTTCCAGTGAAAAGCAATCCGCGTGCCGTTCGGCAAAAGGGACGGGGCACCAGTACCGTCAAAACGGCCCAACCGCTTGCGCGCCAATAGGTTGAAAGAAGATTGGCCGGCGCGTTCCGCGACCGCCGGTCGAAACGGCTTTGTATAATTTACAGCTGAACGCCCTGAAATCGAAAGAGGGTTTGCCTTATTTACATAAAACGCCCGGACGCCCGCGCCGCGCCGCCCGTGCTTCCGTCGGCCCTTGCCCACGACTAAGAGTTTCCCCGACCGCGAGGTTCCGCCATGAGTTCGAGCCTGGAAATTCAAACCATCGTGTCGATGCCGTTCGACCAAAACACCTATATTGTCTGGCAATCCGGCGGCAGTGAGGCTGTGGTCATCGACCCCGGTCTGGAGCCGGACTTGATCCTGGATTTTCTGCGGGAGCAGGGTTTAACGACGAAAGCGATCCTCAATACGCACGGTCACGCCGATCATATCGGTGGAAACGCGATCATGAAATCAGTTTTTCCGGACGCGCCGCTGATAATTGGCACACGCGAGGCGGCAATGTTGACCGACGCGGAAGCGAACCTCAGCGCGCCGTTCGGTATGCCGATCACAAGTCCGCCGGCCGACCGCACCGTAAATGAGGGCGAAACGGTCGAAGCGGCGGGCCTGACCTTCGAGGTGTACGACGTGCCGGGCCATTCGCCGGGGCACGTCGTTTTCGTGGTGCGGGGTACGCCGTGCCGGGTGTTTGGCGGCGACGTGCTGTTTCGCGGCGGCATCGGCCGGTTCGATTTTCCGGGCGGCAGCGAGGCGCAACTGCTGGACGGCATCCGCAAGAAGCTGTTTACAATGCCGGCCGATACGGTGGTTTATCCGGGCCACGGGCCGGTCACGACGGTGGGACACGAGATGAAGACGAATCCGTATTTGACGTGAGCCGCTGCGGCTACGCGCAAAGCCGCAAGCGGCAAACCCCGTTTGTTCAACTGCGGCGGGCGGTCAGCACGCTCGCCAAGTCCTGCTCCTGCGCCGCCTGCCATACTTCGATCGTGCCGATCGGCAGCCAGAACTTCGCCGGCACCACGTGTACCGTTTGCCGCGTCGCCAGCACCGACAGGTAGTCCGTGATCTCGTACTCGCCGCGCTTCGACAATTTGAGCTTTATGTCGAAGACGTTCCGCGGAAACACGTACGCCCCGGTATTGGCGAGTTGCCGGCCGTCGAGGTCGGGCTTCTCGATCAACCGTTCCAGTGACCCGTCCGGCTTCAAGAACGCGATGCCGAAGCGTCGCGGCTCGTCCACTTCCTGCACCAATAGCCCTGCCGGACATTTTGCCAGTTTCGCAAGGTCCGCCGCGCCGTACAGGTCGTCGCCGTTGAGGACGAGGAAGCTGTCCGACTGCAAGCGCTCGCGGCAGGATCGCAGCGCGTCGCCGGTGCCGCGCGGCACCTCCTGGCGCACCACCTCCCACTTGCCAACATGCTTTTGCGTCTTCAGATACGCTTCGACCTGCTCGCCGAGGTAGTTGATGACGACCAGGACGCGATCGACTTCCGGCGGCAGCGCACCCAGTGCCCAGTCGAGGATGGGTCGCCCCCGCACCGGCAACAGCGGCTTTGGCGTGGTCAGGGTGTGCGGGCGCAGGCGGGTGCCGAGTCCGGCGGCCAGAATAACGGCGTCCATCGCGGTGGGTCCTCGCGTTGCGGTCCTGTCGGTCGTGTGGCTTATCCCCGTCGCAGCGCCTTGTCGGCGCGGGCGACTCGGCCAAATCCGTCAAGAACGATTGTATGCCACGACGATCTCGTCGGTGTGATCGCGGTGGGTCGCACGACCACTGCTCCCACGTTCGCGGCTGAGTCGTGAATGGATTCCGATCAGGAAAGGTGGAAATACAATGCGCAGGATGCTCATTCCGCTGGCGGGTTTTGTTCTAATTAACGTCCTGGGCTGCCATCTGGTCCAGGGCAAGTGTGACTGCGACGGCTCGCCGTTCGGTCACGGCTGCGCTTCGTGCAGTGGCCAGACCCTCCCCGCCGCCCCGGCGATGATGCCGCACCACACCGAAACCATCAAGGAGATGCCACGGGTAACACCGGACAAGTAGAGAAAAGGTGGCGGGTGATGGGTGACGGGTGACGGGTGGTTGGTGAAAAAGGCAAAGGCATTTGTATCCACCCGCCACCCTCATTTCGTCTGCCGCTTCCGCGGCCGCCGGTCCGCCGGGGAGGCACCGGCGGGTTGCGCGATGAAGGGCACCGGTCCTGGCGGCAGTTCCATCAAACGGCGACGAGCGCTTTGCGCGGCCAGTTCCAGGAAGCGTTCCTGGCTGCGCGTCGGCGGCTGGTTGGGTTCGGGCTTAACGCGGCGGTAACTGCCGTCGGGCAACAGTTCGCGCGCCTTCGTGTTGTCCGCCAGCGTGATCGCCAACACTTCACTGATGAGCCGCTGCTTCAATTCCGGGGGGTCCATGGGAAAGACCACCTCCACCCGGCGGCTTAAATTGCGGTCCATCCAGTCGGCCGAGCCGATGTAGACCTGCGGGTCGCCGCCGTTGGCGAAGAAGAAAATGCGGCTGTGCTCCAGGAAGCGGTCCACGATCGACACCACGCGAATCGTCTCGCTCAACCCCTTGACGCCCGGCCGTAGGACACAAATCCCCCGACACACGATGTCGATCTTGACCCCCGCCTGGCTGGCCCGGTAGAGCGCCTGCACAATCGCCGGCTCCGACACGCCGTTGATCTTGGCGATGATACGCCCTTCTTTACCCGCGCGCTGGTTCGCCGTCTCCTGGTCGATCTTCTCGATCATGAACGCCTGCATCCGGCTCGGCGCGACGATCAGCTTGCGCCACTGCGGCAATTCACAGTAACCCGTGAGGTAGTTGAACAGCGCGGAGGCGTCCTCGCAGAACTCCGGCTTGCAGGTGAAGTAACCCAGGTCCGTGTAGATGCGCGCCGTCTGCGGGTTGTAATTGCCGGTGCCCAGGTGGACGTAACGGCGAATGCCGTCGTCCTCGCGGCGCACCACGAGGGCGACCTTGCAGTGCGTCTTGAGGCCGACGAAGCCGAAGACGACGTGAACGCCCGACTTTTCCAGCTCGCGCGCCCAGACAATGTTGCGCTCCTCGTCCAGGCGCGCTTTTAGCTCGATGACCGCCGTCACCTGCTTGCCGTTGTCGGCGGCGCGCTGCAAGGCGCGCACGACGGGCGAATCGCTACTGGTGCGGTACAGCGTCTGCTTGATGGCCAGCACGCGCTCGTCCGCGGCGGCTGCTTCGATGAAATCGACGACGTGGCTGAATGACTCGTATGGGTGGTGAATGAGGATGTCGCGGGCGCGGATGGCGGCCCAAAAGCTCGTCGCCTGGGCAAAATCCGGGATCGGTTGCGGCACAAACTGCGGGTCGCGCAACTGCGGGTAGCCCGGCAGTCCGTGAATCTGGAACAGCCCCGTCAGGTCGAGGATGCCGGGGTTGCGGATCACGTCCGTGGGGTCCAGGTCCAGCGCGCTCATCAAAAACGTCTCGAACTCCGGCGACGCCGTGGACTCGATTTGCAGCCGGACCGCGGCGCCGCGGCGGCGTTTGCGGATTTCCTCCTCGATCGTCTTGAGCAGGTCTTCCACCTCGTCGTCGTCGATCTCGAAGTCGCTGTTGCGCGTCACCCGGAAGGCGGCGTGGTGGTCGATCGTCATGCCGGGAAATAGCTCCGGCAAGTGCAGGCGGATTACCGATTCCAGCGGGACGAAGACGTGTCGCGGCGTCGGCCCCGGCTCGGCGGGCAGTTGCACGAAGCGCGGCAATACGGACGGCACCTGCACGACCGCGAACAGCTTTTCCGCGTTGCCGGGCCGTTGCAGGAGCACGGCAAGGTTGAGCGACTTGTTGAGCAGGTGCGGGAACGGGTGGCCGGGGTCGATGGCCAAGGGCGTCAGCACCGGAAACACTTCGCGGCGGAAGACCTCTTGCAGGTAGCGGCGGTCGTCGTCGGTCAAATCCTTGAGCGTACGCAGGAAAATGCCTTCTTTTTCAAGGGCCGGCAGCACGTGTTCTTGCAAACAGCGGTACGTCTCGACGGTCATCGCGCGCACCAACTCGCCGATGCGCGTAAGTTGTTCGTTGACGGACATGCGGTCCGCGCCGGAGCCGTAGTCGATGTTGGCCTGCACCTTTTGTTGCAGGCCGCCGACGCGCACCATGAAGAATTCGTCGAGGTTCGATTCAAAGATCGCGAGGAACTTCAACCGTTCGAGGAGCGGGACGTTGGGGTCCTGCGCCTCTTCGAGGACGCGGCGGTTGAACTCCAGCCAGCTGAGTTCGCGGTTGATGTATAAGGAGGGGTCGTCCAGGAGTATCGGCGGCGGTTGCGCGACCGCTTGCATAAATTACCTCCGTCTTGGCAGACGGTCCATTATAACCGGGCGTCGTGAGTGAGCCTACGACGAATGGGGCAGCCCGGACAGTGGAAGTGCGGTGAAGATTTGAGGCAATTCCCGTCCCGCAACCTTTCAGAGCCATTTATTTTGCCGGTCGATTGAGGTATCAAGGAGGGACCGCTCAACCACTGGAGGCAATCATGATGCACTTACGCAAAGCTTTGGACCGGGGCCACGCGGACCACGGCTGGCTGAACACCTATCACACCTTCTCCTTCGCCGACTACAACGACCCGGCGCAGATGGGCTTCCGGTCCCTGCGCGTCATCAACGAGGACCGGGTGCAGGCGGGCATGGGTTTCGGCACCCACGGCCACCGCGACATGGAGATCGTCACCTACGTCCTTGAAGGCGAACTGGCCCACAAGGACAGCATGGGCAACGGCGAGGTGCTGCGGCCCGGCGAATTCCAACGCATGTCCGCCGGGACCGGGGTGCGGCACAGCGAGTTCAACCCGTCCGCGACCGAGCCGGTTCACCTGTACCAAATCTGGCTGCTGCCGCAGAGTGCGGGCATTCAACCGAGCTACGAGCAGAAGTTTTTCGCCGAGGAAGAGAAGCGGGGTCGCCTGCGCCTGGTCGCCTCGCCGGACGGCGCCGTAGGGTCGCTGACCATCCACCAGGATGCAAAGGTCTTTCTCTCGCTGCTGAACGCCGGCGAGTCGGTGAGCCACGAATTGGGGGCCGGGCGTCACGCCTGGCTGCAAGTATTGCGCGGCCGGATCCTCGTCAACGGGACTGTGATGGAGCCGGGTGACGGGCTGGCCGTCAGCGAAGAGCGTAGCATGACCGTCGTCGGGGATGCGCCGGCACAGGGCCGTTCGATTATTCAATCTAAGGCAGGCCGAGAAGGCTGAGGGCTTGGGATAAGCAATGGTTGAGCCGACGCAGGGCGGCGGCGAGGTTCGGCCCAATCTCTTTCGCCACGTGGATGATGGTGTTGCGCACGGCCG
>JBBRLG010000064.1:0-19581 GCA_038231495.1 Gemmatales bacterium
CCGGACAATCGACTCGTGCTGCGCGTCCACTTCGATCGTGACCTTGCCGTTCAGAGAACATCCTTGTTCAGGGGTGAAGAAGCAACCTCCCCCTCCTTTACCCAATTAACGCGATCACCACCAGAGAAGTTGGCTACACCCGGTGTGTGCTACGGCCCGCAACGCCGCGAGCGGCCAAGGCGGTTTAACCCCTCGGCAGTGCCGCGCGGACGATGGCCAGGAATTGATCGGCATTCAAGCTCGCCCCGCCGATCAGGCCGCCGTCCACGTCCGGCTGGTGTAACAGCGACGCCGCGTTGTCCGGCTTCATGCTGCCGCCGTACTGGATCACCAGCGCCTGAGCCGCCGCCGGGCCGAACGTGTTGCCGACACGCCCCCGGATGAAGGCGTGCGCCTCTTGGGCCTGTTCGGGCGTCGCGTTTTGGCCGGTGCCGATGGCCCAGACGGGTTCGTAGGCCAGCACGACACGCGCCAGCGCCGCCGCGTCCAGGCCCGCGAGACTGCCGTTGAGCTGCGTGTCCAGCACCGCTTCGGTGCGGTTGCCCTGGCGCTCGTCGAGCGTTTCACCGAGGCAGAGGATGGCCTGCAACCCCGCCGCCAGCGCCGCATGGACTTTGCGGTTGATGAACGCGTCCGTCTCGCCCAGCTTGTGCCGGCGTTCGCTGTGGCCGAGGATCACGTACTTGCAGCCCACGTCCGCCAGCATGACGGGGCTGACTTCGCCGGTGAACGCGCCTTCCTTTTCGGCGTAGGCGTTCTGGGCGCCGAGCGCGACGGCACTGCCGCGCAGCACTTCACCGACCACGGCCAGGTACGGCGTCGGCGGGCAGACCGCTACCCGGACGCGCGTCTCGTCGCCGAGACCCTTGACCACCGCGGCGGCAAGTTGTTTCGCCGTGGCGGTGTTGGTGTACATCTTCCAGTTCCCGGCGACGAATTTCTGACGCATAACCGAGCTCCGATGTATGAATTGCCGCTTGCGGCGTTGCGGATTAGTGTAGGGCGCTGCCGACGCGCTAACTACTTTTCGGCCGAAACGCCTTTACCAGCGCCTCATTCGTCGTCAGGTACGGCCCCCCGATCAGGTCGATGCAGTAAGGAATGGCCGGAAAGACCGCGAGCAGGCAATCGCGAATCGCACTCGGTTTTCCGGGCAAATTCACGATCAGCGACTTGCCGCGAATGCCCGCGATCTGCCGCGACAGGATCGCCGTCGGCACGAATTGCAGCGACACGGCCCGCATCTGTTCGCCGAAACCGTCGAGCAACTTGTCGCAGACGGCGGCCGTCGCTTCCGGCGTCACGTCGCGCCGGGCCGGGCCGGTGCCGCCGGTCGTCACCACCAAACAGCACCCTTCGCGGTCGCACAACTCCTTTAGCGTTGCTTCGATCAGGGGTTGTTCGTCCGGGATGACGCGCGGCACGGCCTCCCACGCACCGGAGAGGATTTCCGTCAAACACTGGCGAATCGCGGGGCCGCCGAGGTCCTGGTATTCGCCCCGGCTGGCGCGGTCGGACACGGTCACGATGCCGATGCGCGGGGAGGGAGTGTCGGTCATTGGTGTTGTCTCAAAGGCAAAAGGCAAAAAGAAACCAAGATCGCCGGGAAGCAGCATTGCATTTGGCATTTACTTTTGCCTTTTGCCTTTTGCCTTTCCTACTTCGTAACCGTTCACTCCCCCCCTTACGAAGGGGGGGTAGGGGGGGTGGAAATAGCGCGATGACCGCGTACTGCAATCGTTCTTAACCCCCCCTACCCCCCCTTCGTAAGGGGGGAGAAGTTGCCGGTGAACGGTTACCCTACTTCTTCTCGCTCAAATCCTTGAACTTGATATCCTTGAAAGTCACCTCCATCAGGGGGCCCGCGTGGAGCTGCCAGGCGATGATGCCGTCGTCCGGCATCTTGTCGAAATCTTGATCCACCGTCGTCGTGCCGTTCAACTTGATCGTGCAGTGCTTGCCGACGACTTTGATATAATAGTCGTTGAAGTCGGCTTTTTTCAGCACCTTTTCGACCGCGGCCTTGTCCGCTTCTTTCATCATGCCGCCGAAGTTTTCGCCGTACAGACTGCCCCAGTAGCCCAGGGCGATGTCGCACTGCGGACCCTTGCAGGTGAATTTCTCCTTGTCGTCGATCTCGCTACGAATCTGCACGCCGCTGTTGCCGTCACCGTCCTTGAGACGAACCTTGAAACTCAACTCGAAATCCTTGTAGCGCTTCTTGCTGCACAGGAACGTGTTGTGAGCGATTTTGCCATCGAGCGTCGAGCCGATGATGGTGCCGTCCTTGACCGTCCAGTACTTCTCGATCCCCTCCCAGCCGGTGGTGTCTTTGCCGTTGAAGAATTCTTTGGCGTCGTCGGCGGCCTTGGCGGCGGCGCCCTTATTGGCGTCGTCGGCAAACGTCGTCGCGTTGGGGGCGTAGGCCGCCAGGGCCGCGAACAGGCTCAGAACGAAAAGGGTCTTACGCATCGTTGTCCTCTCCCGTGAAAAATAGAACCGCGTCCGGCGTACCGTGCCGGACGCGGTTTATCCTGAACGGTACGGCGTCGTTTTGCAACGACTTTATCGCACTTCTTCGTGGCGAGCTGCCGAACGATAGAATATTGCCGGCGCAGCGGTCGGCGGCCCCTGGCGTTTCGGAAGCGGCGCATGAAGATTCTACCCGTACTCGATCTGCAATACGGCCTGGTGGTCCACGGCGTCGGCGGCCGGCGGGAGGAATATCGGCCTGTCGAGAGCCGGTGGACGGATTCGGCCCGGCCGTTGGACGTGGCCCAGGCCCTGCACCGCCATTTCGGCTTCACCGATTTCTACGTCGCCGACCTCGACGCCATCGCCGGCGCGGAACCAGCTTCCTGGACTTATTTGACGTTACAAGCAGCCCACTTCCGCCTGTGGGTAGACGCCGGCGTCGTCGATACGGTGCGGGCCTGCGCGCTGGCGCACCGCGGCGTAGCGCGCATTATAGCCGGCCTGGAAACCCTGGCGGGACCGCGCGTCCTGGCTGACATTTACGAAGAACTTGGAACCCAGGTGACGTTTTCCCTGGACCTTCGCTTGGGACAACCTCTCGGCACGGGCCGTGGGTGGGGTGAAACGCCATGGGAAATTGTAAAGCAGGCGATCCAGTGTGGTGCGCGTTCGGTGTTGCTGCTCGACCTGGCGCGCGTCGGGATGCGATCCGGAACCGGGACCGAGGAACTGGTTGCACGCCTGTCGGCGACGTATCCCCACGTTGAAATCATTGCCGGCGGCGGGATTCGGAGTGGCAAAGATTTGCGGCGGCTGGAAGAATGTGGTGTCGGAACGGCCCTGATGGCGACGGCGCTGCACGACGGGTCATTTACCCCGGAGGATCTTGGAGCGTCGTAGTCTGCCGCTTGCGGCGTTGCGGTCCTCCCGCAACGCCGCAAGCGGCAAATCGAACTCAAGAACCCCGCCACTCACAAGTCGCCGACTGGCCGATGTTCTCCTCGACCTCGACGCGCAGCACGTCGGGGCGAAACTGGTGGTGCCGCTGTAAGTCTTCGAGTAAGCGTGTGCCGATGAAATGGGCGAGCAATTCCGCCGTGGTATTCTCGATCGGCAACAGCACGCAGTCCTCGCGCGGGAACACCCATTCGCGCTCGCGGTAGCGGACGCGGACGCTGCGCGGCCCCTCCTCGACGGCAATGAACGGGTTCTGCGTCGCCAGCATCATGCGGTGGTCGAGTTCGTCGGTGATCGCCTTGGTGCGCTGCTTGAGCGCGATGAAATCAAAAACGTAGCGGTTGGCGTCCAACGCGCCCTCGATCTCGACGGTGGTGCGGTAGTTGTGGCCGTGCAGCCGTTCGCACTTGTCGCCCTCGTAACTGATGAAATGCCCCGAGCAAAAGACGAGGTGGTCTTTCGTGACACGCACTTTGTAGCGTTCGGTCGGCATCGGCACATCCGCGGAGAGGCGTGGTGGACGCAGGCAACGCGCTTGATTGTACCACTACGCGGCAGAGGGGACAATCACGCGGAGACTAGCGTTCAAAGCCGTCCGGCCAAGGGAAACGGAGGGGGAGTTGCAGGCGTCCCTCCGCCAACAGCACGAAAAGGGACGCCGCGATCAGGTCCGCCGTGGTGCCGGGATTGCGCGCGTGGCCGACGGCCCGTAACCAGCCGTCATAGGCGTGGAATCGGTCCCAGCTTGCCGACGTGTGGGGCCAGTGCGCGGCCAAAATCTGGCGCGCTTGCTTGGCGGCTGCCGCGGACTCGGCTGCACCGCGCTTGCGGCCGATCAGCGTATCGCCGTGCTTGGCCAGTAGTTGTAACTGACCGTACCCAATGCCGCCCTCTAGCGACCCCGTTTGTCGCAAACCGGCCTCAATGGCGGGCACGCCGTCGTCGAACACTTCGCGAAAACCGTTGGCGTACTGCCGCGCGACCAGGTCGCGCTCCGCGGCCAAGGCCATCACTTCCCGCAAGGTTTGCGTCGGTGCGTCGGCCACATCCTGTTCGGCCGCCCGACCGAGGCCGCCGGGGTTGGCCAACCGAATGGCGTCGTATACCCGTGCCGCGTCGGTCGCGTCGAGGCCGTCGAGTATTTGCGCTAATTCGGACCGCAAATTTCCTTTTGCCGCCGCCTTGGCCAGCGGCGTAAGCAGCAGCACGATGCCGAGGTTGGTATTCGTGGCAGCGACCTGGCCGCAGCGGCGCACGGCTTCGAGTACCGTCGCCCCGACCGAGTTTTCCGGCGCAGCCGCCAGGACCGGCGCGATAACCGCCGCGCATTGGAGAAAATCGACGTAGGATGTGTCGGCGAAATCGCGGTAGCGGTGGACGTTGCCGGCCTTGCGCGCGGTCGCCTCCCAGATGCAGGCGAGTTGGACGTGCAGGGCAATAGTGTTGCTCGAAGACATGGCCCAATCACCCGCCGCGGTATTCGTCCGCCAGGTAGCGGACGAGTTCGAGCGCCACGTCGATGCCGGTCACGGGTGCCAGTGCCCGCCAGCCCGGCACGGCGTTCACTTCAATGACGTACCACGCGCCACCCGGCCCCGGCAGCAGGTCCACGCCGGCGACCGCCGCCCCCAGCGACCGGGCCGCCCGCAGCGCCAACTCCTCCAGGTCCGCGTCGGCCTGAAACTTTTCCGCGGTGCCGCCCTGGGCCACGTTCGTCCGCCAATCGCCGTCGGCCACGCGCCGCATCGAGGTCAGGACTCGGCCGCCGAGCACAAAGACGCGCAGGTCCCAGCCGGGGTGGCGGATGAACTGCTGCAAGTACAGCACGCACTGCGTCCGTTCCAGGGTGCGAAAGGTCCGCCAGGCCAACTCCGGGTCGGAGACGCGCACCATGCCGCGACCCTCGGAACCGAACACCGGCTTGACGACCACGTCGCCGCCGAGCGTCGCGAACGCCTCCTGTGCGGCCTCGGCGTGCTGGCAGACGATGGTGGGTGGCACGGGCAGCCCGGCGGCCTTGAGGTAGGCGGTGGCGAGGTACTTATCGACGCAGGTTTCGAGGGCGCGCGGCGGGTTCAGGACGCGGACGCCGTCGGCCTGCAAGCGGTGCAGGAGGTCCATGCGAAAGACGACCTGTTCGAGCGAGCCTGGCGGCATGGTGCGCACCAGGACGGCCTCCGCGACGGCGGGCCGTTCCGGTGCGACCGCGACGTGGGCGGCGAGTCGGCGGAAATCGACGGCCTGGGCTTCGTGGCCGAGCAGGGCCGCCGCCCGTTCCAGGTCCCGAACGTGCCAACCGTCGCCGGCGGATAGGATCGCGATGCGCATGGCGCGGAGTGCTTTCTTCAGACAGAATTGTTGCCCAGCTGCGGAACTGCCTCGCCATGATCGAGGCGGTCCGCCAACACCCGCAACGAAAGTGCCTTGGCCTGTTCAATCGCTTCTTGCCGCGTGCCGCCGTAGGACAGCACGCCGGGCAGTTCGACCACTTCGGCAATCCAACGCCCGTCCTCTTCCTGATCGACTTCAATCGTAAGTGCCATAAGAACCTCCGCGATGAGCGCGGGCGAATCAAACCGCCGCAACGAAAGCCTATTGTACCGCGGCTGCTCCGCCCCTACTCTCCGCCGAAAAACGATCGCCGTAAAACGTCGGCTTCGATCCGGCCGAACGTGTGGCTTCGGCCGCTCTTCACGTTGTGAAAACAAACGGTCGCCGGGCTGAAGAGTAACGGATCGATCTTGTAGAAATCCATCTCGTAACGCTTGAAAATCTCGGCGAACGGCGCGCCGTGATCGGGCGAAGACGACGCCGGCACTTTCGGTCCGAGTTCGCGCAACTGCTCGTCGTCGGCCTTGACCCAGAGGACGACCTGCGCCCCGTACAGGATTGCGTCGTTCGTGCGGCCGATCGCGGTCAGTTCGTCGGCGGCGACGGGCGGCAGCGGCGCCGCGCCGTAGCCGGACACGACCTGCGCGAGGTCGAATTTCAGCTCGTACAGCTTGTGCAGGGCGGTTTCCAGCGACCGCGCCACGACTTGCAGGTTGCCGGCCACGCTGGCTGCGGGGGCTGCGAGGAGCGTCAGTTTCGCGGCGGGCAGTTTCAGGCGCTCCGTCAAATAGCCGACCACTTCGTCGGTCGGCAGTTTGCGCGTCTCCAGGACGCCGACGGCGACGGGCGCCGTTTCCCGGCCGGGGATGCGGTCGAACAGGGCTTCGGTGCCGAGGGCGGCGCGCATCGGGCCGGAACCCATCGCGAAAAATTTGCCGACGGCGACCTGCCAGCCGGCGTACTGGGCCGCCATGCAACCGAGGACGGGGCTGTCGCTGTAAACCTGCACCTGCGGGCACGGCAAATCGGGGATCGAACCCGGCACCAGGGAAACGTCCGCCTGCCCCGCCAAACAGACGCGCGCCAGTCCGAGGCCCGCCTGCAAGCCGCCGTCCACCTTGACGCCGCAGTCGAGGACGCGCGCCCCGGCCGTCTGTGCCACGTCGATGCGGAGCGCGGCGGCGTTGGCGGCCATGTGGTCGGCCAGCCGTTGGGCACGTTCGTTCAGCGTCGGAAGCGCGGCCACAACGTTCTTCCTCCAAACCGGAGAGATTTTGACCTAATTGTCAAACCGATTGCACCTTGCCAGTGGTTGTATCAGCCGAACAGGCGACGGTCGAGGTCAACGGCAATCCGGCGTAACGCCTCGCGGCACGTTGCCACCGTGTCGCCGCGGGCGAACAGCGTCAAAATGGGACCGCCGGCCTTGAGGCGCTCGCCCGCCGCTGGAATGTCGGCAAACGCGGGCAGGTCGTCGAGCGCCGGCGGCGCTTGCAAAACCGCGTCCCACGGGCCGGTGGCCGGAAACACCAAATCCCGTTGGGCCATGAGGATCGCCTTCCCGACCACGCCGTCGGCAAGTGTGGGTAGCGCTAGTTCTACCGACCCAAGGTCGAAAACGGCCCGGTGCCAGGCCAGTGCGCGCAATCCGGTGGCGTATTCCAACACCTCGACCGAGGCCGTGTACCGCGGGTTCACTTCGACCGGCCAAAACACCTTGTCGCGTAGGACGCCATCGACGCCGAAGAGGCCGCGCAAGTGACAGGCCGTTGTCAGTACGTCACCGAGGCGGATCAGGGCGGCGCGCAAGCCCGCGCCGACGGCCAGCGGACCGATGCTGCCGCAATATTGAAACCCCGCCGCCTGGCAAAACGGCTCGCCGACCAGCTGGCACGTCACGCCAAGCAGCCGGGCAGCATGACCGTCGCCGACGTAAATCGCGGCAGCGGGTTCCCCTGTAACGAACTCTTGCAAATAACTGCCAGCGGCCGGCTGATCCACCTCGTCTCCACTCCAATAATCGATGTCCCGCCCGCCCGTACCCTCGATCGGCTTGACAAGCCACCGCCGTTCGCCGGCCGCAGGAAGTTCGCCAAACCCAAGTGCGGGTGCGCACGCAGCCGGTGCGGCCAGGCCGGCAGCGCGAACCATGTCGGCGACGAACATGGGGTTGCGTGCCCACGCCAAAGTGGTCGCGCCGTTTCCCCATAATTCCCGCCCTTGACTCATTTGCCGGACGAGGCGCGGATGGTTTTCCAGCCCGCCGGTATACAGCCACGGTGCCGGTGGCGCGGTGCGGAGCGCGTCGAGAAATGCGTCGGGGTATTTCCCTCGCAACAACTGCACCAGGCAGCGCGCCCGCAAATCGCGGTCGGCGAAGAGGTCCACGCACCACGGTTTCAGGCCGGCGCGTAGAGCGGAGAACGCCGCCGCGCGGGTGCTGGCGCCGAACAGCAGCAGCCGGTTTGACTCGTCCACGCGCACCTCCGTTGCGATCGCTCCCCCCGCCGATTACACTACGGAGTCCCGCCCGGATAGCGTTACGGCTGGCGAGCGGGGTCTATTTATCGGAGCGGATCGGCGTCGAAGTGCTGGCTCAGATGCTTCAGCGTAAATGGCCGCAGTTGAATGTCGGGGCGAGTCGGGACGAGTGCGACCCGGTCGCCTGGCTGTAATGCAGCGGTACAACCGGGCCGCCACGGACGCGGGGAATTCCAATGGATTTCGAGTTGTCGCCGGAACTCCAGGCCCTACGCAACCAGGTGCGCGCCTTCATCGACCGCGCGGTCATCCCGCTCGAACCGCACGAAAACGAGGAGGACGGTCTGCCCGCCGAACTGCTGACAAGGGTACGTCAGCAAGCGCGGGACGCCGGCGTGTGGGCACCGCAGCTGCCGCGGGAGTACGGCGGTCTGGGCCTGAACACGCTCGGCCTGTGTGTCGTGTTCGAGGAGGCCGGCCGCAGCCCCCTGGGACCGCTCGCCCTGAATTGTGCCGCCCCCGACGAAGGCACCATGCACCTGTTGCTCAAAGCGGCCGCGCCCGAACAGCGGGCCCGCTACCTTCAGCCGCTGGCCGAGGGGCGGACGCGCTCGTGCTTCGCGATGACCGAACCCGCGCCGGGTGCCGGGTCCGATCCGACCATGCTCCTCACGCGCGCGGTGTGGCACGGCGACCGCTGGGTGCTCAACGGCCGCAAGTGGTTCACGTCCGGCGCACGCGGCGCCGCCTTCGCGGTCGTCGCGGCCGTCACCGACCCCGACGCACCGCCGCGCCAGGGAATGACGCTGTTTGTCGTGGAAGCCGGCACCCCCGGTTACGAGATCGTGCGCTCGATTCCCACGCTGACGAGCGGCGGCCCCGGCGGTCATTGCGAGGTGAGCCTGGTGAATTGCGCCCTTGGCGAGGGGCAAATCCTCGGGCGGGTCGGCGAAGGCTTCAAGCTGATGCAGGTGCGGTTAGGCCCCGCCCGGCTGACCCACTGCATGCGCTGGTTGGGTGCCGCCGGCCGGGCCGTCGCGCTTGCCACGGCCTACGTCCGGGAGCGCCGGGCGTTCGGCAAACACCTTGCCGAACAACAGGCGGTGCAGTGGATGCTGGCGGATTCGGCGATCGAGCTGCACGCCTCCCGGCTGATGGTCCTGCACGCCGCGTGGCAGCTCGACCGGGGCGACGAGGCGCGGCGGGAAACGTCGATGTGCAAGGTGTTCGTCGCCGAAACGGCCGGGCGGGTCATCGACCGCGCGCTGCAGATGTGCGGGGCGGCGGGCATCTCGCGCGACCTGCCGCTGGAACGGCTGTACCGCGACGTCCGCGCCTTCCGCATCTACGACGGCCCTTCGGAAGTCCATCGCATGGTGATCGCCCGACAATTGCTGAAGGAAGCCGAACCGGGATAGCGGTTTTTTTGCGGCGAGCGGCGGACGAAAGTCCGCCGCTCGCCTTTTCGTTACATGGGCCGCAGAAGGACCGTCCGATCGGGCCATCCGTCCCTGGCAATTTCTCCGGCGAGTGCAATCAACTCCGGAAGCCGCAACCCAAGGAAGCAATGCGCCTCCAACGACGTTGCCACTCCGCGCAGCAACTCCGCCGCCCGCTCGCTGTGGGACTGCACGCCGCGCGGCGTTCCTTCCAGATGCTTCACGCCCGCGGCGGCGAGTTTGATGAGCGCCTTCAGGAAATCGGCCGTCGTCCCCGTGCGGCCGCATTGGTGCCAGAGGCTTTCCCAGGCCTCGTGCGCTTCCCAGTAATAGCCGTGGTTGAACAGGTCGATGCCGTAGCGGTAGGCGCGGTTTGCTTGCCAGTGGGCCACGTCGAGGGCGTCGGGCGGTTCGGGGGTTTGACCGAATTGGTGGCCGGCGGGGTCGCTGACCGGGTGCGGCGAGCGGCCGGGGACGTAGGTATAGAGCGGCAACGGCCGGTCGGGGAGGTAGCGCGGCGGGTGCGGGTCACTCATGGGGTGCAAGCTCCGAGCGGCTTACTTCTGGTCGGCGTCAATCTTGTTGATCGCCAGTTGCATCGCCTCCAGCGCGTCCGTCGCACGCACTTCGACCAGCGTGCGGTAGCTGGGATCCTTGCGGTTGGGGATCGAACAACTGTATTTCCACTGGCCGGTCGTGTCCTGCATCTCGAACTTCTGCCAGACGACGTTGCGCCGCGTTATCAACTCGAATTGTAGCTGTTTGAACGCCTCCGCGTTGCCGACACCGCTCGTCAACGCCACGCCGGAACCGTTGCCCGGTAAGGTCGTGACCGGCGCTTTCTGCCAGGGGTCGCCGACGCCGGCCGGCGCGGGGGAACCGCTGCTGATGCGCAGGTCGCGGCCGTCCGCGTTCAGGTTGCCGCGCACGCCGCCGCCCGCCAGGACCGCCGGGCTGGTCGTGCCGCTCGGCGGCGGCAGCGGCGGGACGCCGCCGGCACTGCCCGTTGCGGGCTGCGCCGGATTCGGGTTCGTCGCCATCGCGCGGTTCGGCGGCTGTGGGGTGCCCGCGGCCGGCAACGGCGTGCCGCCGCCGAGGAGCGGGTCGTTGGCCCTGTCGCCCGTCGGTGCCGCCGGCGCGGCACCGCCCGTGCCGTTGCCCTGCGTCGTGTTCTGGCCGGTCAGGTTGCAGCCGGCCAGGAGCAGTAAACCGGCCGCGAAGAGCGCGCACCGCGCCGGCGTTCCGAGACAGGTTGTCGCCGACGGTTTCGCGTGACGCATGGACTGGTCCCCGCACCTTGACTCGCTTGCCCTGCCCACTAAATTGTGACAGTTAGCCGCCCTTCTCGCGCGGCCTCTCGCGGGTGGTATAGCCCGCGGAGCCATGCCCCATAGTAGAACCCAAGGAACCGTGCAATGGCAGTTTCGCGCATCGCCGTCATCGGCGGCGACGGCATCGGACCCGAAGTCATCGACCAGGCCGTGCGCGTCGCCGATGCCGCCCTGAAGCGCGAAAACGCCGCCGTCGAATGGAACCGCTTGCCCTGGAGTTCCGCCTATTACAAGCAGACCGGCCAGATGATGCCGGCCGACGGCTGGGAGGTTCTCAAGCGGCACGACGCCATCTTTCTCGGGGCCATCGGCCACCCCGACGTGCCGGACTTCATCACGCTGCACGGCTTGCTGTTGCCCATGCGCCGCAAGTTCGACCAGTACGTCAACCTGCGGCCGGCGTACCTGTACGACGGCGTGCAGTCGCCGTTGCGCGACAAGGCACCCGGCTCCATCGACATGATGGTTTACCGCGAAAACACCGAGGGCGAATACACGCCGGTCGGTGGCCGTCAGTACGAGGGCACGGCCAACGACATTGCCATTCAAACGAACATCTTCACGCGCCGCGGGTGCGAGCGCATTATGCGGGCGGCGTTCGAGGGGGCGCGGAAGCGGCGCAAGAAGGTCACGTCGATTACCAAGTCGAACGCCCAGACGTTCGGCATGGTGCTGTGGGACGAAGTGTTCAAGGCGGTGAGCAAGGATTATCCGGACATTCAATCCGGTTCGCTGCTGGTGGACGCGGCGGCAATGGATTTCGTGCGCAAGCCGGAGGCGTTTGACGTGGTGGTGGCGAGCAACCTGTTCGGCGACATCTTGACGGACCTGAGCGCGATCGTGACCGGCAGCGTGGGCCTGGCGGCGAGCGCGAACATCAACCCGGAGCGCGTGTTTCCGAGTATGTGAGAGCCGGTCCACGGTTCGGCCCCGGACATCGCGGGCAAGGGGATCGCCAACCCGCTGGCGGCGATTCTGTCGGTGGGCATGTTGCTGGACCACCTGAACCTGCCGAAGTGTGCGGCGCGCGTGCGCGACGCGGTGGCGGCGGTGCTGAAGGCCGGCAAGGTGTGTACGCCGGACCTTGGCGGCACGGCAAAGACGACCGAGGTAGCCGACGCGGTCGTCGCGGCGGTCGGGAGATAGAATAACCGAATTGCCGCTTGCGGCTTTGCGCTCGGAGGCGCAAAGCCGCAAGCGGCGAACCCGACCGGACGACCAACCATGCAACCTCTGCGCGTCGGCAACGGCTGCGGCTTCTGGGGCGACAACCTCGACGCCCCCGTTGCGCTGGCCGAGCAGGGCCGGTTGCACTACCTCACCCTCGAATACCTCGCCGAACTCACCATGTCGATCCTCGCGTTGCTCAAGCAGCGCGACCCGCAAGCCGGCTACGCCACCGACTTCCTCGACGTTCTCGGCCGCCTCGTTCCCTGTTTGCAAGCGCAACCCGGCCTGAAAATCGTCACCAACGCGGGCGGCATGAACCCGCTCGGTTGTGCGCGGCGCGTGCGTGCAATTTTGGATAAAAACGGCCTACAAGATCGCAAAATCGGCGTGGTCGGCGGCGACGACCTGATGCCGCGGCTCGACGACCTCCTTACCGCGGGCCATCCGCTGGCGAATCTCGATACCGGCGAACCGCTTTCTACGGTGCGCGGGCGCATCGTGAGTGCCAACGCCTACCTCGGCAGCGCGCCCCTCGTCGAGGCGTTGCGCCGGGGGGCGTCGCTTGTCGTCACCGGGCGCGTAGCCGACGCGGCGCTGACGGTGGCACCGGCCGTCCATGAATTCAACTGGGCCTGGGACGATTGGGACCGGCTCGCAGCGGGTACGGTTGCCGGGCACCTCGTCGAGTGCGGGGCGCAGGCGACCGGCGGCCTGTGGTGTAACTGGCGCGACCTCGCCAGCCTGGCCGATGTCGGCTACCCGATCGCGGAGATCGCTTCCGACGGGACGTTTACAATCGGTAAACCGGACGGCAGCGGCGGCGCGGTGAACCACGAAACCGTGGCGGAACAACTGCTGTACGAGGTCGGCGACCCGGCCCGCTACCTGACGCCGGACGTGACGGCGAATTTTACGACAGTGAAACTGACCGAAACGGGCCACGACCGGGTGCGCGTCGAGGGCGCGACCGGCACCCCGGCGACGGATTCGTACAAGGTGTCAATTGCGTATCGGGACGGCTATACGTCGTCGGGGACGCTGCTCATCGCCGGGCCGGACGCGGCGTTCAAGGCACGGGCGTGCGGGCAAATGATCCTGGAACGATTGCGCCGCGCCGGCGTCGTATTCGACCACAGCAATATCGAATGCCTGGGCGCGGGCGATTGCGTGCCGGGCGTGCTTCCCGCTGCGGACCCGCCGGAGGTCGTATTGCGGGTCGCGGTGCGCGACCCGCGTAAGGCGAACGTCGAGCGCTTCACGAAAGAGTTCGCGCCGCTGGTCACGTCCGGGCCGCCGGGCGTCACGGGCTACACGACGGGACGGCCCGCGGTGCGTGAGGTGTTCGCCTACTGGCCGGCACTGCTGGCGAAGTCGCAGGTGACGGCTACCGTCGAGATCGTGTGAGGGGGCTAATAGCTAAAAGCTAACAGCTATTGGTATCAAAGAAGACACCTTCCGACGGTTATGCCTCATTTTTCAATCAGCTATTAGCTATTAGCTGTTAGTTGTTAGCCAAGGCGGAGGGGGTTGAGCCATGCCGAACGCCGACGCACTAACGCGGTTGTCCGCCATCGCCCACGGGCGCAGCGGCGACAAGGGCAACCACGCCAACATCGCCGTCATCGCCTACACGTCGGCGGGTTACGCCTGGTTGCGCGAACACTTGACGGCGGAAGTTGTCGAACGGTACTTCGCGCCGCTAGGGCCGACGCGCGTGGATCGTTATGAGGCGGCAAACCTGCTTGCACTCAATTTCGTACTGGCCAACGTCCTGACCGGCGGGGCCAGTCGGTCGTTGCGCAGCGACACGCAGGGCAAGACCTACGCACTGACGCTGTTGCAAATGCCCGTCGATGCCCCGCCCAACCTGGACGCGATGCGGAGGCCGAAACATGACTGACGACCTGGTGTTGTGGGAAACCCGCGGCTGCACGACGGTGGTGACGCTCAACCGCGCCGACCGCCGCAATGCCCTGAGCCGGGCGTTAATCGCGGCCCTGACCGAGACGTTCGCGCGGCTGCGCGCCGACCCGGCGGTGCGCTGTGTCGTGCTAACCGGCGCGGGCAGCGTCTTCTGCGCCGGCATGGACCTCGCCGAACTGCAAGAATCCATGGCGCGGCCCGGCGAGCAAAGTCCGGTGTGGGACGACGCCCTGAAACTGGCGGCGCTCTACGACCTGATTTACACGTCGCCCAAGCCCACCATCGCGGCGGTCAACGGCGCGGCAGTGGCGGGCGGCGCGGGTTTGGTGACGGTGTGCGACCTGGCCGTGTCGGTGCCCGAAGCGAAGTTCGGCTACCCGGAGGTACGCCGCGGCCTGGTCGCCGCGCTGGTGCTGCCGCACCTGCTGCGCCACGTCGGCGAGCGTACGGCCCGCTACCTTCTTCTGACCGGCGACGTGATCGACGCGACGGAGGCGTGTCGCGTTGGTCTGGTCAACGCCGTCGTGCCGGCCGGTGAACTGCTGGACCGTGCCCTCGCCTGGGGCCGGGCCATCGCGGAGGGCGGGCCGAACGCACTGACGCTGACCAAGGATTTGTTGCACCGCTTCTCGCACCAGGCACTGGCACTGGAGGAAGCCGCCAAGGCCAGCGCGGCGCCGCGCTTGACCGCGGAGTGCCAGCAGGGGTTGGAGGCGTTTTTCGCCAAACGGCCGGTGCCTTGGGCGCCAACACGGGCATGAGGGTTGAGTGCAAAGCCGCAAGCGGCGAAGCCCGATTGCCCGGCGTCCCTGCCGTCGGTAGACTGGATGGAAAGGCTTCAGGAGTCCCCGATGCGATTCGTTAAAATGCAGGGTGCCGGCAACGATTACGTCTACGTCGATTGCGTCCGCCAGCCGCCGCCGGCCGACCCGGTTAAACTAAGCCAGGTCATTAGCGACCGCCATTTCGGCGTCGGCGCCGACGGCCTTATTCTCCTTTGCCCCTCCGAGAAGGCCGACGTGCGCATGCGCATGTTCAACGCCGACGGCAGCGAATCCGAGATGTGCGGCAACGGCATCCGCTGCGTCGCCAAGTTCGCGTTCGACCACGGCCTGACGCAGAAAAATCCGATGCGCATTGAAACCGGCCGCGGCGTCCTGACGCTACTGCTCGACCTGCGCGGCGGCAAGGTCGAACAAGTCACGGTCGATATGGGCGAGCCGATCCTCGACGCCGAGCGCATACCGACGACGCTCGCGGGGCAGCGCGTCATCGATTACGCCGTGCCGGTCGAGCCGTGGTTCGCGGAGTGCGGCCTGGACCCGCGCATGACGTGCGTGTCGATGGGCAACCCGCACGCCGTCTTTTACTGCCGTGACGTGGCCAAGGTGCCGCTCGAAGTCGTCGGGCCGAAGGTCGAACACAACGCCCTGTTCCCGCGGCGCATCAACGTGCATTACGTCCAGGTCCAGTCGGATAACGAGGTGACGATGCGCACCTGGGAGCGCGGCAGCGGCGTCACGCTGGCCTGTGGCACCGGGGCGTGTGCGGTCGCGGTGGCCGGCGTGCTGACCGGGCGCAGCGGGCGGCGCATCACGGCCCACCTGCCCGGCGGCGACCTCCTGCTGCACTGGTCCGAGCAGGACGGCCACGTCCACATGACCGGGCCGGCGGTGGAGGTGTTTTCGGGTGAATGGGTGGACGGCCGCAAATAGGTATTTTGCCGCTTGCGGCTGAGCGCTGAATCGCTCAGCCGCAAGCGGCCCAACGGGTGGCAGGGAGGCCAACGACATGAAGATCCGCAACCCCTGGCTGATCCAGGCGCTCGGTTTCCTGGCGGCTCTGGCGGTCCGCCTGTGGGTCGGGACGGTGCGCTTACGCTATCGGCCGCTCGGCGTCAACGTTGGCCCGCACCGGCTGAACTTCGACCAGCACTACCTCTTTGCCTTTTGGCACGAGAACATCCTGTTAGCGGCCTACCACTACGGGCGGCCCGACATTTATGTCCTCATCAGCGAGCACGCCGACGGCCAACTCATCGCCGAGATGTGCCGGCATTTGCGCTTTCGGCTGGTGCGCGGCTCCACGACGCGGGGGGGCATGAGGGCGGTCCGGGAAATTATCCGGCTGGCCGGGAAGTACCACCTGGCCGTCACGCCGGACGGCCCCCGCGGGCCACGGCGGCAGGTGCAACTTGGGGTGGTGTACCTGGCGGCGCGGACGGGGTTGCCGATCGTGCCAATGGGCATCGCCGTGGGGCGGGCGTGGCGTCTGCACAGCTGGGACCGGTTCGCGCTGCCTTATCCCTGGAGCCGGGCGTCGATGGTCTCTGCCGAGCCGATCCGCGTGCCCGCGACGGTGGACAAGGCCGGACTGGAAGCCTACCGTATCCAGGTGGAACAGGCGCTGCAACACGCCACCGACATCGCGGAACGGATGGCCGCTTAATTCAATGCGGAATGATGAATGATGAATGATGAATCAAGGAAGCCGCTCCCGGGCCGTCTTCCATTCATCATTCATCATTCATCATTCATCATTCATCATTCCGTTTTCTGCTCTTGCATCCCAACCGGGTGGTCGCTATGAACCCGCCTTCCGTGAATGACAACGCCTACGAATTGGTCGCGAACGTCGTGCCGGTCGAAGACGACCCGCCGGCCCGGCTCAACCGCTGGGTCCGGGCCGTGTTGGTGTTCGTGGCCGGGTTCTTGATCGCGGGCTTTTCCCTCGCGCTCTATTTGAACCCGTACAAGGACGACGGCACCGCGCGGACCATGGAGACGCACCGGCAACTCGGCTTGCCGGAATGCACCTTCAAGGAAAAGACCGGCATGCCGTGTCCGTCGTGCGGCATGACGAGCAGTTTTTCGCTGTTCGTCCGCGGCGACGTGTGGCACTCGCTGAAGGCCAACTGGGTCGGCACCGTCCTGGCGACGTTTTGCCTGGGCGTGATCCCGTGGAGTCTCGCCAGCGTCTACCGCGGGCGGCCGCTGTTCGTGCGCTCGATCGAGTTGCCGATCAGCGTCACCATCATCGTCCTGCTTAGCCTGTTGCTGCTGCGCTGGGCGATCGTGTTGGCCGTGCAGTATTATACCGGGACGGTGCCCACGCCTTGAGCATTGGCAAAGCCGCAAGCGGCGGGTAGTACACCTTTCAGGGAGGAGAGGCGATGACGAAGTTTTTGCGACCCAGCCTGCTCGCGAGCATCCTGGCCGGCGTGGTCTGCGGCATCGGCTGCAACCCCCTCATGTTGCCGGCCTTCCTCGGCCCCGAACCGATGGTGCCGCCCGAACTCCACGCCCTCAAGGTGGCCGACAAAAAGGGACCAGTTAAGGTCGTCATTCTGGTCGACAAGGGCAACGACTTCCGCGAGGAGTTTACGCGGGCCGACGGCCAGCTCGGCGACCTCCTGCGCAAGCAGATGAAGGAGATGGCCGAGGCCGGCGGCGAAAAACTCGAATTCATCAGCCTGCGCAAAGTGATGGATTACACCAACACGCACCCGAACTGGCGCGAGGACGTGGCCGAGATTGGCCGCGACCTCAAGGCCGATTACGTCATCTACCTGGAGATCGCGTCGCTGACCTTGTACGAAAAAGGCAGTCGCGACCTGTACCGGGGCGACGCCAAAATTGCCGTGTCGCTCCACCGAATCGGCGGCAGCGAGGACGACGACGAAGTGCAACGGAAGCAGTACCACGGCGTCTACCCGAGCGTCCGCACCGGCATCCCGGTGGACATCGACACCACGCCGACCGATTTCCGCGAACAGTTCCTCGGCTACGTCGCCAAGCGCATCGCGTGGTACTTCATCGGCCACCCGAGCAACGACAAGTACATGGACGACTCGCCGCGCGAATAACCGCTTGCGGCTCAGCGCCGGTCGCTCAGGCGCAAGCGGCGAATATCGTTCAATCGAAATACCGGAACCGCAGGATACAGAACAGCGCGTTGAAGGCGTCCTTGAGGCCGATCTTCTTGCCTTCCTCGTAGGTGCGGCCCGAATAGCTGATCGGGATTTCATAGACGCGCCACGGCTGCGCGCGCCGCCGGGCGATCTTCGCCGTGATCTCCGGCTCGAAGCCGAAACGGTTCGACTTGAGCTTGATGTCTTGCAGCACCTCCCGGCGGAACACCTTGTAACAGGTTTCCATGTCGGTCAGGTTGAGGTTGGTAAACATGTTCGAGAGCGTCGTCAGCACCGTGTTGGCGATCGAGTGCCAGTAATACAGGACGCGGTGGCTGTCGCCGATGAAGCGCGACCCGAAAACCACGTCGGCCCGGCCGTCGAGGATCGGCTGGATCAGACGCGGGTATTCGGCCGGGTCGTATTCCAGGTCGGCGTCCTGCACGATGACCACGTCGCCGCTCGCCTGGCGAAAGCCCTCGCGCAGGGCGGCGCCCTTGCCCTGATTGTGCGGCTGGTACACGATGCGGACGTTGTCGTCGGTCAACGTCTTGAGTACGTCGCGCGTCTTGTCGGTGCTGCAATCCTCGACGATGACGATTTCCTTGGGGATCGGCACGGCCTGGACGCGGCGCACGACTTCGGTGATCCAGCGTTCCTCGTTGTAAACGGGGATAACGACCGACAGCTTGAAGCCGTCGGGGATCGGGTAGATGCCGAGTTGTCGGCACGGGCCTTCGCCCAGAAGTTTCCGCAAGAGCAGCACGCGCTCCGCGTCGGACAGGGTGCCCAGCGACTCCGCCAACTCGGTTGTCGCGTCGCCGTTCATCAAACTCAGCATGAGAAGATTCCCCGCAAGGGAAGTTTAAGTTCCTGCGTCAGACGATCCCGGGGAATTATTGGTTATTTTTCGCGCCCGGGTCAAGTCGAAATACGGCGGGCGAGCGCTCGGCGGCATTATTGTGCAGCGGCACCTCCGGCCGGTCCAGCAGCCGTAGCAAGTCCGCTTGGTGCTCACGCAGGTCCTTCAGGGTTCCACCTGCCTGACGGCGGATGACAAGGCACTTTATGCCACCGCCGCTCAAATGGTGCCGAGTACGGCTCTGTCGATGGCTGCTTATCGATGTAAGCCACGCCAATCACATTTGGCGAGGGTGCCCCCCTCTTTTCGTAAAGCCTTTTTCCGGCGCTGCCGTAAACCATTTGCCAATTAGGACTTCCGCAACCACGACTAGCCCCAATCGACCCTCGCCAATCTCGACCCTCGCCAACCTTGTCAACACCGGGGTTGAGCTGCTTCCTCGTGGTCGCGAAGGCCAGCACCCGTTTTGTTTTCCGAACAGGCCACACGGCGCCGACCGCGCCGACCGACTGGCGGTCTATTCAGAAAACCCAGAAGCAGAAAGAATCAAGCGTGTTTCTCGTCCCGGCGCGACTTTCGTTTTCCGTAACCGTTCACCGGCAACTTCTCCCCCCCTTACGAAGGGGGGGTAGGGGGGGTTAAGAACGATTGCAGTACGCGGTCATCGCGCTATTTCCACCCCCCCTACCCCCCCTTCGTAAG
>JBBRLG010000065.1:0-19529 GCA_038231495.1 Gemmatales bacterium
CGAGCGCTCCGGAGCGCTCGGCCGCAACCGGCGGAAAATCAGGGTACGTCCTTATCCATCATGCCCAAACCCCGCGCGATCGGATCGACGAACAGCCGGGCACCGTAGCCGCCCGTGTGGTAGCCCCAACTGGTCTGCAACAATTCAAAGCTCATGATGACGACGAAGAACATCACGATAAACGCCGGGAACAAGAACAGGGCCGGCACCACGCCCCACGGGGCCGCCGGCGCCAAGGCGGCCGCGCCCACCGCGGCTTCTTCCTCGGCTGCCGCGTCGGTGTCCATGTCGTCGAGGTCGATCAACGGCTCGTCGAAATCCTCGGTCTCCGCGGACACCTTCTTGCGCGGCTTGCGCGACGGCGGCTCCTCCTCGTCCAGTTCCACTTCGTCGTCGGCGGCGTCCTCGCCCTCCTCCAGGGCCACCACCTGACTGCCACTCTCTTCTTCCGCGGCCAGGTCTTCGTCGCTGAGGTCCAGCTCGAAGTCGGAATCCTCCAGGTCGGTGTCGCTCTCGTCCAGCGCCACCGCTTCCGACGCCGACTCGTCCTCCAGCGCCGGCACCTCGAAATCGGTCTCGAATATGTCCTTCTCGTCGTCGGTCAGGCCGGCTTCGCCCGCGCCCTCCAACTCGCCGCTGGGGTCGATGGACAACTCGAATTCACTGTCGCTGTCCACGGCCGAACTGTCCTCCAGGTCCGAACCGGACGCCGCACTGTCGGGACCATTGGCGTCCAGGCTCAGTTCAAATTCGCTGCTGGAATCCTGCTCGCCGGTGCCGGGGTCCAGGCTCAACTCGAACTCGCTGCTGGTGTTGCCCTCCTCCCCGGTCGGGCTGTCGTCCATCGACAATTCGAACTCGCCGCTGGAGTCCTGGCCGCCCGGTGTCGGCTTGGGCGTGCGCGGGCCGGGTTTGGGCGTGCGCGGGCCGGGCTTGGGCGTGCGCGGGCCGGGCTTGGGCGTCGAGCCGAGGCCGCCGGCCGCCGTGAATTCGATCTCTTCGCTGCCGCCCTCTTCCAGCGAGATGCCGCTGTCGCGCGGGTCGCGCAGGTTGATGCCGCTGGGGTGGCCGCCGCCGCCGCTGATCTCGCCCAGGCCGACCTCGTCGTCGTCCTTGGCCAGCGGAATCGGTATCTCGTCGCTACCCAGCTCAATCGGCGACTGCTCCGCGGGGCTTAGCTCGAAATCGCTGCTGCTGTCCTTGTCTTTTTTCGCCGTCCGCTTGCCGCCGCGCGACCCTTCACCGGCGTCCTCCTCGGACAACTCGAACGGCGAGGTCGTCGGCAACTCCGGCGAACTCTTGGTCGGTCGGCGGCGCTTCGCCTTGGCTTGCTCTTCCTTCATCGCTTCGAGGTCCAGCTCGATCTCCTCGGTGACGAAGGGATCCTGACTGCCACGCTGGCGGGCCGGCGGGTCGGCCAACTCCATGCGCACGTCGCTGTCGGAGGGCGTCTTCGTCTTCATGGAACCCAGGACGACGTTGGGATCGTCCGGGCGGTCGCCCTGCACGATTTTCACGTCGCTGTCGCTGGCCTGGTCCAGCGGCACGATGCGCACGCCGCTGTCGGGCTTCTCCTCCGGCCCGAACTTCGACGGTCGCTTTTTCTGGGCCTTGGGCGACTTGGGCCCTCCGGGCGGCTCCTTGGGCTTGGCGATGCTGCCGTTGTCGTCCACCTCCAGCTGGAAATCGAGTCCGCCGCCATCGGAGACGAGGCGGACATCGCTGTCGTGCGAGGGGGCCGGCGACTGCGGGCCTTTCGGGCCGGACTTGGGCGGGCCGGACTTGGGCGGGCCGGACTTGGGCTTACTGCCCGACAGCGGCTTGCCGCGGTGGCTGGCAGGGTCGTCGCCGATCGGCACCACATCGTGTTCGTCGCCCACGAGCGACAGGTCGGCGTCGGCCGGCACGTGCATGGTGCGGCGCGAACTGGGCGGCGGCGATTTGCCCGCGCCGGGGGCAGGCGATTTGCCGGACGACGGCGGCTTGGAGCCGGACTTCGGCGCCGGCAGTTCGCCCAGCTGCAAATCGGGATCGCTGCCCAGGCCGAGCGACCGGGCCATCTCGTCGATCTCGGGCGCGCGGAAGCGGAGGGTGCCACGGTCCTGGAAGGCTCGGAGTTGGTTGTTCTTGGCCATCTCCTTGAGCTTTTCCGGATCCATCCGCAGTTTTTCCGCAGCTTCGCGTAACGTGTAGTACTGGACCATAGGGGATCACCTCCCGTTTCCATCCGCTTCCGTCTTGCCTGCCGGCAGTTGATATATCATCATCGATTGTAAACCGTATTGGCTTGAATGCAAGACTGCGAAGGCGGGGGAAACCGTGCCGTCGTCACAAGATACGACCGTCCGGAACGGTTGTCCGGCGGGCGCGTATTCCTCCCGTGCGACCGGATTGACCGCCTTATCCCAAAGGGGCCAAATTGCCGGCTTCGTCGAACGCCAGCGGTCCCGCCCGGCCGACCACCTCGAACGCGGTCTGCGGCGACGGCTCCGCTAGGCACGGTTCCGACACCTCGACCTCGTCCAGGACCAGTGTGTTGCGAATGCGCAGGATGCGTGCCTCGGACGCCTGGCGGGTGCCGATGATGGCCAGCGCGGCGTCGAGACATTCGCGGTCGGTTTCAAAATGCACCGGCAACGCCGCGCCTTCCGGGTAGCCGGCGGTCAGGCAGTTGATGACGGTCGCGCGGTAGTCCATCGCCTCAATGAGTCGCTTGGTAGTGAAGTCGGCCAGGCCGATGCCGGAAGCGTTGCCGTGCGTCTTTTTCGTCAGGCCGCGCACGAAAATCACGCGCATCACCGGCAGATTGTCCGGCATCGGCATCTGGCGGAAGGCACGCTTGCGGCCCACGATGTTGGTGTCCATGCCGGCGCCGCTCACGTCTTTGCCGATCTCGTCCACGATGAGCAGGTCGGCCTTTTGCAGCGGCAGCTTTGCCAACAGGCGTTTGGCCTCGACGAGCAGTTTTTCCTCGGCCGGCTCGAACCCTTCGGGGCGGACGCCTTCGAGCCGGGCCGTCTCGTCGTAGGCGTTCTCGACGACGCCGAGGCCGAACGCGATGGGTGCCTTGGACCGCAGCACGCGGCCGACGGAGCGCACCACCTGGTCGAACGGATACTCCAACAGGATGCGGTGATAGGCAAGCGCCCCGGTGTGCTTGCCCAGGCCGATCATCATCATTTTGAGCAAGCCGCTCTCGACGGGGCCGTGGTAGCCGGTGTGCGGCTTGACGCGGGCCACGACGCCGATGTGGTCGGCCTCCGCAGCGTAACGGTCGAGGTAGACGGGGAAGCCTTCCGGCGTGGTGCCGACCGGGACGACTTCCATCGACGCGCGGATGGGCACGCCGACGAACGCCTCGGTGATGCCGTAGCTTTCGAGGAGGTGCCGTTGTCCCTCCGCGGTGCCGCCCGCGTGGCTGCCCATCGCCGGCACCAGGAACGGTTTGGCACCGAGCCGTTTGAGGAAGTCGGCGGTGGCGCGGAGGATGGTCGGAATGTTCGCGATGCCGCGGCTGCCGGCGGTGAGCGCGACGGTCTGTCCGGGCCGGACGGTGCGGGCAAGGTCGAGTGGCTCCAGAGCCGCGACAATGGCGGCACTGACGTCGGCGACGACGGGGCGCTCGAAGTGCTGGCGAACGCGGACGACGGCGGGGTAACGCATGGCAAGTTCATCCGGGGGCAATTGGGTGATGTGCAATCATTCTACACGCCGTGGGGGTTGATGGCTTCGGGGCGCGCCGATTCGTCTTGTGCGGCGGCGGCGAGTCGTTATCCTGTGCGGCGACTGGGGGCGTTTCGGGGGCGGGAGAAGAAGCATGTGCGACGACCGTTTCCTGACTCGCGTGTCCTTCCTGCTGGTTGCGGGCTTGCTGCTGTGTAACACCGGCTGCCTGGCGGTAGCGCTGGGTACCGTGGCGGCGGGCGGTACGGCGGCCGCGGCCTATGCCTACGCCAACGGCCGCTTTTACCGCGACTACAGCACCAAGCTGCCCGAAGCCCAGGAGGCCACCCGCACCGCGCTCAAGGAACTTCAGTTGCCGGTCAACCACGAAGAGCCGGCCGCCGACAAAACGTACATCGAGAGCAAAACCGGCGACGGCGACCGCATTCAGATTTTCGTGGAGACGATCCCCGGCCGCATCCCCGCGGAAGGCACGGTTGTCCGCATCGCCGTCCGCGTCGGGGCGTTCGGCGACCAAACCGTCAGTTCCCGCATCCTGGACCAGGTCAGTCTGCACCTCGTCGCGCCGGTGCAGGTTCGGCAAGACGGCCAGGTGCCGCCGCCGCCGCCGTCGCAACGCTTGCAACCGCTGCCGTACGAGACGCCGCCGCCGCCGCTGGCGGGGTCGAAATGAAGATCGGGTGTCGGGGGTCGGGGGTCGGGTGTCGGAAGAGGGGAAAACAAAATAGCTGTTAGCTGTCAGCTCTTAGCTATCAGCCAATTCCGACACCCGACACCCGACACCCGGCGCCCGACACCCGCTGATTTTGCTACTATGACGCCATGAGCCGACCCCCGACACCCGACCCCCGACACCCGATCCTATTGCGGCCGACTGTCGTCGATTACCTGCTGTTCCTGGCGGGCGCAGGCCTATCGCTTTACCTGATCGAACTCAGCCCGTTCACGGTCGAGGCCATCGACACCGTTAACGCTCCCGTCCTCCGCACCGCCGTCTCCTTTTTGCCGCGCTTGCTCCGATTGCCCGAAGGCGTCATTCTGTTGCTGCCGTTGTTCCTCCTGTTCCAGCTGCCGCGCGGCCGGCGTGAAGGACTGACCGCGGTCGAATGGCTGTGGCTCCTCTCGTGGTTCGGCACGGTTTTACTCACCCTCCTCGCGGCTTGCGACCATTTCAACCTGCTGCCGGAATTCGTCCAGACCAAACTCCTGCTCGTTCGGTTCGTCTGGTACGTCGGCTTCGAGTTGGCGATCGCCGGCGTGGCGGGTTTGCTCCTTGTCGTCGGCTTCTTCCGGCCGGCGCGGCCGTGGACACACCAACTCGGCCTGGCCCTCGCCCTCTGGCCGGTCGCGCCGCTGGCCGGGATTCTGACGCTGACGAAACTATTCATTTAACCAGGACAAGTTCTGCTCCTCCGTGTTGCCTACCGATTGGACGAGTGCGGAATACCGCACGGACGTGGTCACGGGATACTACAAAACCCTGTTGCACCGGGTGCCGGACGCGGCGGGCCTGAGCTTCGGGGCGTCCTCCGCCCTTGACCTGGACGACATACGCAGCGGCATCGAGGGTACTCCCGAGTTCTTCACCGTCGGCTAGGTTCGACGCCGGTGTCAAGAAGAACTTATGACCTCGGCACGAAAGTTTCGGACACCCGCAGGCCGCCAACGGGCTTGCCAAACGGACCCTTGCCACCCACCCTTGCCAAGTCATTGGCAAGCGTCGATCCGCGCCGCTGGCGGCCCCTGACGGTCGCTGCGTGCCAAAATCCCACCCTTGCCAAGAATGTGCGCTTTGGCAAGGGTGGGTAGGTTGTCCCCTGCCACGCTCGGAGGTTGTGAAGCATTGTTCCCAGGTTCCGCTAGCGAACGAGTGGAAGGCCCCTTTTTGGAGTGCGGCGCTTTTCCGCCGCTTTCTGGTTTCTTTTGTGGGCCGGCGGTATCAAACCCAAGTAGGCGGCGGAAAAGCGCCGCACTCCAAAAAGGCGTTAGCCGATTCATTCACAAACTCTCGGCCTGGACGTCGGCGGGGCCAACCTGAAGGCCGTGTACTCCGACGGGTCGGCGGTCAGCCAACCGTTCGCCCTCTGGCGCGACCCGGCGGGACTGCCGGCCGCGCTGCGCCAGTTGTGCGAATCATTGCCCCCGGCTGACGTGCTGGCCGTCACCATGACCGGCGAGTTGTGCGACTGTTTCGAGAGCAAGCGGCAGGGCGTCGCTGCGATTCTCGACGCGGTTGCAACCGTGGCCGGCAGCGCGGCAGTGCGCGTGTGGTGCAACCAAGGGCACTTTCTCGACCTCGCCGCCGCACGGGCGCTGCCCTTGCAAGTGGCGGCGGCCAACTGGCTGGCACTGGCGACGTTTGCCGGGCGCTACGCCCCGCGCGGGCCTGGCTTGCTGATCGACGTCGGCTCGACGACGACCGACCTGGTGCCGCTGCTCGAAGGCACGCCAACGCCCAGCGGGCGCGACGACCCCCAACGGTTGCGGTGCGGGGAGTTGGTTTACACGGGCGTGCGCCGCACCCCGTTGTGTGCTTTGTTGGACGGCGCAGGCGCGGCGGAATTATTTGCCACCACCCTGGACGCTTATTTATTGCTCGGCGGTGTCGCGGAAAATGCGGCGGACCGGAACACGACGGACGGCAGACCCGCGACGCGCGCCGCCGCCGCGGCGAGGATCGCGCGCATGCTCGGTGCCGACCTGGAAACCAGCACCGCGGACGAGCGCCGCCAACTGGTGGGGCGGGCCAGCGACCGCCAACGAGAGTTGCTACGGCGTGCGGCAACCACGGTCGTGGCGCGCCTCCCCGCCCCTCCGCGAACGATTGTGTTGGCCGGCGAAGGCGAATTCCTTGCGGCGGACGTTCTTTCTTCGCTGCAAATCCTATCCGCCGCGACGGTCGTTTCCCTCAATCGCCAGTTGGGGCCGACGATCTCGCAAGCTGCTTGTGCCCACGCCGTCATGGTCCTCGCGACGGAGGGCGTCTGAAATGTCCGCGCCACTGACGGTCCTGAAAGTCGGCGGCAGTCTATTCGACCTGCCCGACCTGCGCGCCCGTCTGCAACGCTACCTGGACGAACAAACGGGGGGACGCCTACTCCTTGTGCCCGGCGGCGGACCGACCGCGCAGCTCGTTCGCGGTTTCGACGCGTGCCACGGTCTGGGTGAAGAAACAGCGCACTGGCTGGCGTTGCGCGCGCTGACTTGGAACGCCCATTTCCTGGCTGGATTGGTGCCCGAGGCCCGAATCGTGGACCACCCGCGGGACGCGGTAGGCCGCATGTCGGTGCTCGATGCCTTTGCGTTTTTCAGTCGTGACGAACAAGACCATCCGGAATGCCGATTGCCGCACACCTGGGCGGTGACGAGTGACACCATCGCGGCGCGCGCCGCGGTCGTCGGCGGCGCGGCGCGGTTAGTCTTGCTCAAGTCGGTGACGCTTCCGCGCGACATGGCTTGGACCGAGGCGGGGCGGTTGGGCTTCGTCGATGTCGTGTTCGCCGGGGTGGTCCGCGCGGCACCGGCGTTGGTCGTGGAGGCGGTCAACTTTCGGGCGTGAGTGCGTCGGCGTCTGCCGCGGCCAGCAGGGCGAATACTTCGTCGGGCTGCACCCAAACTACTTTCCCATTTCGCGAGAATGCGACCGGGTTGCCGGCCCGTGCGTGTGCCAGGAGCGCGATCCGGACGCCCCGCCGAACGGCCGCGGTCATGGCTGCCGTGTCCTCGAACGAGACGAATGGCCGCTTGGCTTCACTCATTGCGAATACCCATCTGGATTTGCTCCCAAACGGGAGCGTTCAAAATCGTTGCCTGCTCGCCTTCCCGACCAATGGCAATCAGGTTCGGAATCAGTCCTTCGCTATTATCGTACATTTGCCAGCGCTCCACCACGGGACGGTAAAGATTGAAAAAATTCTGTAGACTCCTCGCGTAGCGTTGACGAACGGTCGGCTCCGGAATGTCATGGCCGCCTTGCAGAACGCGTTGCGCCACCCGCGCCACGGCGAGGTCAGGACTGTTAAGCCAAAAATAAGCGAGTTGGACGTTGTACCCGGCCGCGCGCAAGCTCCTCAGCCAACCGACGTAGGTGCGGCCGGCCAGGGTCGTTTCAAACGCGAAATCCGCGCGCTTGGCGGCGAGGGCGTGCAGCCGTTCCAGCATGATCCGGCTGGCTTCCAACGCGGCACTGTCGGGGTCGAAGCCCGCCAATCCCTGGGCGATTACGTCCGCGTTGACGAATGTCATCACGCCCAGCGTTTCGGCCAGGACGGTGCGCGACGCCGTCGATTTGCCAGCTCCGTTCGGCCCGGCCAGCACGACCACTCTCGGCGGGGCATCCCCCATTTAGACCGCCTTTGCTCCGGGAAGGGCTGCCAACCATTCCACCAGCCGCCGCACCTCGTCGCCATCAACATCCGCCCGGCGCATCCCACCCCGGCAGACGACGGTACGCACGGCGAACCAGTCCGGCGCTAACGGCGATAGCTTTTCCATGTCCGCGCGCCCGAGCGCGCCGGCCAGCGCCACCGGGATTTTCGCCGCCCGGCAGCGCTCGACCAGTGCGGCGATTTCGGCAAGCGGCAAGTGGTCGAGGAGCGTCGAACCGTCCTTGTTCCAGGTGTCGAGCGCGAACGGCCCCCAACGGCCCGCGCAGGCGAAACGACACACCACGTCCGGCGACGGCGCGGCCGCAGCCTTCCAGTCCGCGTAGGCGACGGTCACCAATGCACACGTCGGCTGCCGCGCACGGTTGTGTTGCCAGGCCGCTGTGGCCGCCGCCAGCGCGTCCTGGCTCGCGCTGCCCTGGTTATGAAAGCCCCATTTAAGATAGCTTAAACCTTCAATGGCCGGCCAAACGCTTTCGCGTTCGGACCAATCGCCGAGGGCCGCGCTCACCGGGCGGCGGCCCGCGACCCGGCGAACAATTTCAGCAATCGTGGCGTCTGCCGACCGGCCCAGCGAACCGTTGGCCGGTTCCTTCACGTCGATGACGGCCGCGCCGCCCCGCACCGCGGCTTCCGCCTCGTCCGCCGACCGCACGCTGACTAGCAAGCTGGTCATGTCCGCACCGGGGGTTTTTCGTCCACGGGAAAGAAGCGCAACCGCCCGATGAAAGCGCGAAAGGGCAGCACGGTCAAGTTTGCGAACGTGAAACCGTAAAGGCCGGGTTGAAACCAGGAAGGGTGGTGGAGGTGGGCCGCGCACTCCGCGACGAAGGCTGCCCGACTGGCATACGCCCGACAGTCGGTGATCTCACCCGCGCCGAGGATGCCGCCGGTGAGCCGGGCCATGTCCGCAAGGTGCGGCGGGACGTGCGCCCAGGCTTCGGGGCGCGGGTCGGACTTGCGCGCCGCGTGGATCAGAACGCGGCCGCGCCGCGCTGTCGGCCAGCGGCGCACCTCAATCGTCTTGAGGCCGTTCGCCAGCAGCGCGGCCCAGGGTTGTTTCAGCGACAGTGCGTACTCTTTCACGGCGGTGCGATCCCGGGAGTTGCCGCTTGAGGCTTTGCACGCCTCGCAAAGCCGCAAGCGGCAAGCGGCAAGCGGCAAGCGGCACGGAGACGTAATTGTCTCCGACTGTTGTAGCCGGGAATCGCCAGGCGGCGACTGCCTACGTCCCCGCGTTGAACGTCAGCGACCAGGACGCGATCGCGCCGTTGCCGTTGCCGACCTGGTCGTCCACCCACAGCCGCCACAGGCCGCTCGTGTTCTTGCCGTTGAAGGCGGTCAACGGCGATTCGGGGCGGTACGAGCCGGCGAAGGGCGCGGTGCCCTGGGCGATGGCCGTGCCCGCGTGGTCGTCGAATGTCGTGGCCTGGAAGTTCGCGCCGGAGCCGCCGCGCCGGTTTACCAGCACGACCTGCGTCCCGTCCGGCGCTTGCAGGTGGATGAACAGGTCGCTGTCGCGGTTGTGCGCGACGTTGATTTGCACCTGGAGGTTGCTGACCGTCAGATTGGCGTTAACGGAGATCGACGATATCGCAGAACCGTAATACTCCAGGTTCTTGGCGGCCGCCGAACTGAAGGTAACGCCCGCACTCGGGGGCGTGACCGGCGGCGGCACGACCGGCGGCGGCGTCGGCGTCGGCGGGATCACCTGGGGCGGCTGGACGGGGATGACCGGCGCGCCCACCGCCGCGCCCACGTTCAAGATGCCGGAAACCACCTTGCCCTGGACGTAAGTTCCCCGCGTGGCCGTGCCGAGCACCTGGTTGATGACTTGCGAATAGGTCCAGTCCGGGTGCAAGCCCCACACGAGAACTACAGCACCGGACACCTCCGGCGTCGCCAACGAGGTGCCGCTGTCGGTGCCGTACTTGCCGCCCACCTGCGTCGTCCACAGGTTTTCGCCGGGGGCGGCGATGGCGACGGTGGCGGGGCCATAATTGGAGTAGCCGGCCAGCGCGTCCACGCGATCGACCGAGGCCACTGAGACGATGTTGTCCAGGCCGAAGCTCGCCGGGTACTGCGGTGCATTGTCCAGGTTGGCCGTGTCGTTGCCGGCCGCCACGACGAAGATATGCCCCTTCGCCTGGGCGGCCTTGATCGCCGAAAACAGGCTCGAACTGTAGCCGGAACCGCCGCCCCAGCTGTTGTTGGAAACCTTGGCCCCGTGGGCGACGGCGTAGCTCAACGCCTTGATAAAGGTGGGGATGTCGCCACTGCCGCTGGAGTCGAGGAATTTGACCGCCATCAGCTGCGTCTGCCAGGCGACGCCGACGACGCCGGTGCCGTTGTTGCCCGTGGCGCCGAGGACGCCCGCGATCTCGGTGCCGTGGCCGTTGTCGTCGAACGGCTTGTTGTTGTTCGCGACGAAGTTCCAGCCGATCAGGTCGTCGGGGTGGGCCTTGTCGCCGTCCTGCGTGCTGTTGTGCGCCCAACCGCCACCGCCCGTGTCGTTGCCGTTGGCGTCCACCTGCATCGGCGCGAGGATGTCTGCCGCAGTGATAAGGCCGTCGCCGTTGAGGTCCGTGATCTTGCCCGCCCCGCGGTTGACGGGGTTGTTCAGGTCCACAAACGTGATGACACCGTCGCCGTCCACGTCCTTCAGGTTCGCAAGTCGGCTCTTGGGGATTTCGGGCTGGTTGATCCAGATGTTCTGGTACAAGTCCGGGTGGTTGTAGTCGATGCCGGTGTCCATCTCGGAAACGATGATGCTGGTGTTGCCGTGCGTCACGTCCCACGCGGCGGGTGCCTTGATGTCGGCCCCGACCGTGCCGCCGTTCTGGCCCGTGTTGTACAGGTTGTTTTCCAGCGCAAACTTGGGGTCGTTGGGGAACTGCTTGACCTGGACAGTGGCGTCGGCCTCGGCGGACAGGACGACGGGGTCGGCCTTGTAAGCCGCCAGGGCCATCGCCACGGAGACGCCGGGCGCCAGGTTGACTTCGTACAGACTGTTGACAAGTGGCAGCTTGTCGCCGATCGCGGTGCCGTGCAACGCCGGGGCGACCGGAGCGCCGGGCTGGAAGTGGACGAGGATGTGGGTCGGGTGGGGGGTTGATTGGTCCAGTCGCAAGCCGCTGAAATCGAGGGGCGCCGCGGCAAGTCCGCCGTCGAGGAGCGTGCGGGCCTCCAGCGTTTCCAGTTGTAACCTGCGCGCGGCTCGGTGCGATGTGCGACCCATGCGAGATCCTCTCGATGCCTGGTAATCCTGGGGGAGTCAAACGGCGAAGAAGCGTTGAAACGGGCGTGCAGACACCTCGGCCCGGCGAGCGGTGCCGGTTGCGCCGGTTGTTCCGCCCATCCGGGTCCGCTCCATCTCGGCCCGGTCCTTCTCTGCTGCGGGAAGAATTCAGCACAAGAGTATCCCGCAAATACCGGGCGGGCAAAGGAGTGGCCCGAATTTTGGGCCGGAACGCCGGGAGCGCGGGCGGGACAGGAAATACAACTGGCACGACGCGCAGGACCGGCACCGTTGGGGCAGGAGGACCGATGCCCTTGCCGTCTCGATTTGCAACAACGCACGACAAACCAAATCGCGGCTATTCCACCCGGAGGTCGGTCGTCGCCAGGAACTGCGGTGCCTTGCGCGCCTTGGTCGCCTGCTCGAAGGCGTACGCCAACCCCAGCAGCTTCGCCTCGCTCCACGCGCGACCGAAGAACGATAACCCCACCGGCAGCCCGAAAACGTAACCCGCCGGCACCGTCACGCTCGGGTAGCCCGCCACTGCCGCGACCGTCGAACTGCCGCCACGCATGTGATCGCCGAGCAGCAGGTCCGTCAGACCGGCCGGCCCCGCGGTAGGCGCAATCAGGGCGTCGAGCTTGTGCTTGTCCATCACCGCGTCGATCCCCTCCGCCCGCGTCACCCTGCGGCACCGCTCCAGCGCGTCCAGGTACTCCTTGTCCGTCAGCGGCCCCTTGGCCTCCGCCTGTACCATCAGTTCCTGGCCGAAATACGGCAGCTCCTTCTTCTTGTTCTTCTGGTTGAAGGCGATGACGTCCTTCAGCGACTTGACCGGCGCGTCCGGCCCCAGGCCGGCGAGGTAGTCGTTGAGGTCCGCCTTGAACTCGTAGAGCATCACCTGGAACGACGCGTTGCCGAGCCGGCTCAGGCCCGCGATCTCCACCGGATCGACGAGCGTCGCCCCCTGCTGTTTCAGGGCGTCCAGCGCGGCGTTCATCACCGCGTCCACCGAATCGAGGATGCCGAAGGAGCTGCGCAATACGCCGATTGTCGCGCCCTTGAGCGCCTTCGGGTCGAGATCTTTGGCGTAGTCGGCGACCGCCTTGCCCTCCGCGTCGGCGGTGGCCTTGTCGGCCGCGTCGATGCCGGCCAGCGCGCCGAGCAAGAACGCGGCGTCGCGCACCGTGCGGGCCATGGGGCCGGCGGTGTCGAACGAGTGGGCGATGGGAATGACGCCGGTGCGGCTGATGAGGCCGACGGTCGGCTTGACGCCCACGACGCCGCAGGCCGACGACGGGCTGACGATCGAGCCGTTGGTTTCGGTGCCGACCGCCGCGGCACACAAGTTTGCCGACACGCCCGCGGCCGAGCCGGAACTGGAGCCGGACGGGTTGCGGTCCAGGGCGTAGGGGTTTTTCGTTTGCCCGCCGCGGCCGCTCCAACCGCTACTGGAACGGCTGCCGCGGAAGTTGGCCCACTCGCTGCAATTCGCCTTGCCCAGGAGGACGACCCCGGCCTCGCGCAACCGCTTGACCAGGAAGGCGTCCTGTCCCGGCTTCGCGCCGACCAGCGCCAGCGAGCCGGCGGTCGTGGCCATTTTGTCTGCCGTGCCGATGTTGTCCTTGATGAGTACCGGGATGCCGTGCATCGGACCGCGGGCGCCCTTGTCCTTGCGTTCCTTGTCGAGGGCGTCGGCGATCGTCAGCGCGTCGGGGTTGACCGCGATGACGCTGTTGAGGGTCGGCCCGTGCTTATCGACGGCTTCGATGCGGGCCAGGTACCTTTCGGCGAGCGCCCGCGCGGTGAATTTGCCCGAGCGCAGGCCGTCTTGCAATTCGGCGATGGTGATTTCGTCCAGCTCGAACGGCTTGACCTTGCCGCCGGCGTCGGGGCCGTCGTACGCGGACAACGAGGCCGGGACCGCGGCGGCGGCCACGGTTCCCAGCAGACCGGCTTGCAAAAAACGCCTTCGATTCGGCTTCATGGCGTGGACTCCTTGCGCATCGGGACCGCCCGTCCCCCTGGCGGAGACGGTTTCATTACGCGAGTCATGGTAATGGACGCGCGGGCAAGAGGATAGCAGCAAAATGGGGTTTCCGCGTGCCGCAGGGACAAAGACCCCGGCGGGCGGGGTCGCGTTAGCGATCCGTGTGGCACCCTCGGCAGGACTCTCCGGCGGGGTCGGGCGACCCGCGGCGAGCGCGTGATGAACGAACAAGCGGCGAGCGTCGGTGCGTAAGCCCGACGTGCGTGACACGCCGGACACGGCGCATCCGACACGGCTCGTCTTCACGCCCGGCGCAGGTGACAAAGGGGTTCCGTCCCGAGTCCTCGGCTGCGTGGAACACAGCAACCGGGCTGGTGCCGGACGCGATCACGACGCCATCGGCAAAGCCGATCCACCGGTCTTGGTATTGACCGAGAAGTTGGTCGCGGACAGCCCAGTACGCCGCCTCGTTCTTGCGCCAGTCGGGGTGGATTTGTCGAGCGATTTCCGGTGGCAGTGCGTCAGCCAAGCTTTTCATCGGTCACCTCGGGTGCAGCGCTTGGGCTGTCGTCATTCGACAGCCATTCCGTCCGTCAGTCGAGCGCTGCGGTTCGGCGTGTCGGCTATCGCTCCACTGAAATCAGATGTAAACCATGACACGCCCCTCGATCCGCCCGTGATGACGGGTAGTCCCGTTCACGATCGCCTTGTCGCTACCGGGGGCCGCGTCGAAAGGGGCCTCGCCGTTCCGATCCGTGATCGCGCTCCCGGTCACGCCCCGCAGCCCATCGAAGCTCAATAAGACCCGTTGGTTGTCGGCGGCGCTGCCGGAACTCTGCCATCCCACCTTGACCGTAACCATGGGACCGCCTCTTCAGGTGCAGCGCCTGGGTAACCGCGGCCCACCACCCACCGCCCGGCTGAATCCCAGCAACGGCAGCAGCAGACTGCAAATGACATCCGCAAAAGATCCTTCCGCTTGCCGAGCGGGCTAGAAGTCGAAGTCGGCCGGCCTTCCTACTCCTCTGAACAGGCCTCGCTCGAGCCTCCGGGCTTTATCGAGTGCCGCTTCCTTCGTCGAAAAAAGGTCCGAAGTCTTCACAACCGGATTCTTCGCGCCTCCACCTGGCAATCGCGCTCCTCAAATGAGCGTCGTCTTCCTCAACGATCACTCCTTGGGCCGGAGAAGTGTTCTCGCTCTACCCAGGTTGGTACACTCTCCACATGCTGATCCCCCTTTGAAGAAGTATGGTGACTCCCGCCGCCGAACGACACAGTTCAGCAGCGGGGCCGGCTGGGGTACCTTCATGCCTCGGAAAGCCGTAATGCCGGCCCCGTCTGCTGCAACGGCTGGTTCGGCCCAGAAACCTTGAATGTCTCCGATGCCTTCAAAGCGTGCAAGCATTGGCGGTTGCTGAACGGTTTTCGCACTGTGTCTTTCCAGGCGATGAGAGGCAACAGCGGCTCGAAGATGGCCTAAACCTCATTGGGAACGCCACATGCGAAATCTTTCAACTGCATGGAAGTTCTCCTCTTGGTATACAGCTGACAATAGCAGTTTGCATCTGCACGCCAAGAGGGTTTTGTCCCGTAGTCCTAAGGCGATCATTGCGCTCTCTCAAGTTTCTCCCTAGTCGCCTTGCAACGGGCCGCTTGCTGGTCAATGGTTAGTAATGCACCCTTCAGACCCTCGGGCAAACCACCTGTCGCCTCCAATCGATGAAGTGGCTTGGCAGCACATAAGTATAGACTCCCCGCTTTCCGAAGGATTTCAATACGGACGACCTTGGTTTTACCGATGTCAGCAGCCAGTTTCTCAAGATAGGAGGCAGTATCATGGTACAACGCAAAGAGCCCCAGTAGAATCTCTGGATTATCAGTGGCCTCCTTTTGGGTTGTCTCTCCGTATTCCAGGCACTCTGCATAACTAGCGTCAACCCTGGATGGGCCTTCCAGCTTCACCTTGATTCTGTAGACGCGCAGCAGTATTCCCATCGTCAATAGCTTTGCCTCTCCTGTGACATAGCCCTCCCTTTCCAGTTCTTTTAGTAGGTCACAGGCCTTGATGAAATTCTCTAGTGCCTCTGCGGGATGACCTTGCTTCTCCTGAATTGCCCCAATATTGTGGTAACACTGTCCGAGATGCTGCCTAATTATCGTAAACTTCGGAAAAGCCGTCTTCGACTCACTAAGGAGCTTCTGAGCATCTTGAGACGCTTGCAGAGCCTCATCCAGTCGCCCTTGTTTCTCATACACGCTTCCAAGTTGCCCGTGAACAAGGGCCAGGTTTACTCTTGCGTCAGCGTTTCCTGAGTCAGCCTTCGCCAACAACTCAGCAATGCCCAAGCGTTTCTTGAAATGCAACTCTGCCTCTGCCAAGCGGTTCACCGTCAGGTGCAGATTTCCTATCTCACTGTGCACGAGCATCACGTCGCGCTTCGCCTGAAGATTGCGATCGTCCGCGCGCGCCATGCTCTCATATAACGAAAGGCTTCGTTCATAATTGGAAAGTGCCTTCTCCGGAAAGTCCAACTTGAAATATATGGTGCCGATTCTCTCATGCGTGATTGCCACATCCCGTTGGTGTTGTATGTTGGCGGGCTCGCGGGCCGTGAGAGCCTGGGAGATTGTGAGAGCCACCTTGTATGTCTCCAGAGCAGCTTGTAATTCTCCCCGAACCTCTTGCATCTCACCAAGGTGCGTGGTTGCCGTTGCTAGATCTCGTTGAGAGAGTATGCTGCCGCCGTCACGTGAGGCCAGGATCTTAGCGAGGCGGAGTGCTTCTTGGTAGTGGAGATCAGCTTTGGCTGAACTGCCTCCGGACGTGAGAATCGTACCCATCCTGTTGTGGCCGACCATGAGATCGCGCAGGAATATCGGATTATTTGGTTCCGACGCCGACAATCGCATATCACCTTGAATCGCATTCTGATAATTACTCAATGCCTCTGCGTGCTTGCCCATCATTTCTTGAACGTCAGCAATTCGCGAGTAACAGCTCGAGAGATCGCGCTGAAACTCCTTGCTGGTGGGGTCGAGATCGACGAGTTTTCGGCGAATGCCCAGTGCTTTCTCATAGCTCTGTAACGCGCCGGCCGAGTTCCCAAGGTTTGGTGAATATTGATTGCCTTGAACGTCGCCTACTTTTACATAAGCGACAGACAGTTCCCTCAATAAAGAGAGATCTGTATTTGAATCCTGCGCGATCCCATCTAGGTAGGTTAGCGCGCTCTCCACGATTAACTGGCGAGCCGGGGTTGCGCCCTGTAGATCTTGAATCAGATCATGGAAGTCAAAGATAAACACCTTGCTCAGTTGCCTCAGTTGTTCGAACCGATGTCTCTCTTGATCTCTTGCGCGGTCGGCTGCGATTCGCTGTGTCTCTTCTCCCTGGCGTGCCAGTTCGGTGCGATTCTTTTCGGCATTGACGAAGAAAAGCCCTACGGCGAGGCCGACAGTCGCAGTGACCAACACCGCCGCCGCAGTCGCCACGACTGGCTTGTGCTTGCGTACCCATCTGCTGGCTCGTACGAAAATCGGCTCCCGGTAGGCCGTGACCGGTTCATCCGCCAGCCAGTGTTCGATGTCGGCGGCCAGTTCCAGGGCAGATGCATAACGGTCCTCCGGCTTCCGGGCCATCGCTTTCAGACAGATCGCCGCCAGGGGGCGGGGAACCGTCTTTTTCACCTGGCACGGCGGAGCGAATTCTCCGCGTTGGATCTTGTCCACCACTCCCGCGGCCCGGCTGCTGAAGGGTGCTACACCGGTGAGAACCTCGTAAAGCGTCGCCCCGAGGCTGTAGATGTCGCTCCGGGGGCCAACGATGTCCCACCGGCCCGCCGCCTGCTCCGGGCTCATGTACGCCAAGGTGCCGATCACATAGCCTGTCTGAGTGCCCAGGCCGCCATCGCCGGAGAGCGGTTTCAACGTTTCTTCGTCCTGTGGCTGATCTGACGGGGACCGATCAAACGCTTTGGCCAAACCCCAATCCACGACCAGTGTCTCGCCGTAGCGGCCCATGATGATATTGCGCGGTTTCAGATCCCTGTGCAGGATGCCCCGGCTGTGGGCGTAACCAACTGTGTTGGAAACCGCGATGAACCGGGTCAACAATTGACGCAGGGCAAGGCTGCGTTCGCCTGGGTCGCGGTCCGGTCGGTCGGCCTTGTGGAAACGCCGGATCGCCTCGTGCAGGGTTTCGCCCCTGATGAAGCGCATGATGTAAAAGGGGCACTCGTCCCCGTACTCGCCCCATCCATAAACCGGAACGATGCCGGGATGCTCCAATCGACCGGTGATCTCCGATTCCCAGAGGAATCGCCGCCGACTTTGGGGATCATGGTCCCGCCGCCTCTGGATTCGTTTGAGAGCCACCTCACGGTGCAGTTTCTCGTCCTGGGCCACCAGGACCTCGCCCAGACTGCCCTCGGCATGGAAACGAAGGACACGGTAAGTCGAGCCCGTAGAAACGGGGTCGCCCAGCCGGAAAAGGGAAGCGCCGGGAGTGGCCGCCCCCGATTGCGGCGTCGAGCCGAGCACGTCGTCGCGCGCCGGCGTTTCGAGCATGGCATCAATGCCCAGCACCCGGAGCTGGCGTTTCAGCTCTTCGATCAAATCCGGGCAATCCACGCACAGCTCTTCCGGAACGATAGAGTGCCCTTGTTCCCGAAGTTCTTCGGCGCGCAGCAGGCATTCAATCAACCGTGGGTCGAGAGTCATCGCTGTTGGCCTCCCCGCGAGCAAAGTGTTACTGATCTGGTCCCAAGTCTTTCAGGCTTACCCCGAGCCGCAGCCGAGCACTCATCCAACGCCGCCGAACAGTCATTTTGGAAACGTTCAAGATCTGGGCTGCCTCTTCCTGAGTGAATCCCTGATACCAGAGCAAGCCAATGACCTCTTGTTCGTCTTGGGGCAAGGACTGTACTCGCTCGTGAATCTCGCGTTCCATGTCTACGCGCTCGGGCTCGTAGTCACTATCTGCTTTCTCGTGGGCGGCGTGGTGAGCGCTATCGGAGCCGACCGGTGGCAGGTCGCTCGCGTGATTGGCTCCCTGACCTTCCGGCCCGTAGTCGTGCCGGGTCAGATTGATCAACTCTTGCCGTATTTTCAGGTTGGCTAACCGGAGGAAGTGCTGCAACGAACCGGGTTTGACTTCCTTCAAAGCAATTAGCAGGCACACAAGGGCATTCTGAAAGACGTCATCCGTACCTTCCCAGCGCCTCAGGTGCGGAAAGCTCTGGAGCATCTTGCGAGTTAGCCGCCGCATAGGCTCGCAGACGCGCTCGAATAACTGGTTACGAGCATTCAGGTCGCCGGCTTGCCACCGCTCGAAAAGAGCTTGCAAGTACACTGCGGAAGGGGAGTCCTCGGCCATCGATGCAGCCTCTCTCGAAACCGGCAATGAGGAAGGGAGCGTGCGCGCCAATGCACAGATTAACAGGTGTATTGTACCGCGCCGTCGGAATCGAGGGTAACGATTTTTCCATCTTCCTGAACACGTTGGGCTGCGGCTTACGCTCAGCAAGGTGTCAGGCGGTGGAGCTTCTTGGGCTATTCGGTCTGGAATCGGGTTCCCGGCCGCCCATCTGCACACGGCCTGAAAGCAATTCGGAGGAGTCATCATGACTCGCATCTTCAAGTTGGGCGGCCTGCCGCTGATCGCCGCCCTGGTCGTCCTCTTCGGCTGGAGCGGCACGGCCAAGGCTCAGACGACCTTCCAAACCCCTGTCTGGGGCGGGAGCATCGCCCATCCGTTCAACGACACCCACGCGGCTCACGAGGGCTGGTACCACACCGGTATCGATTACTGGGGGCCCAACAAACAGTCCACGTACATCCTCGCATCGAATGTCGGCGTCGTGTCTGCCGTCATCACGAACGGAAACAATGACCATGGGCTCGGGAACTGTGTGATCATTCGGCACAACGTCGTGATCTCGTCCAACGGCGCGACCTGTCCGTACTACACGCTGTATGCCCATCTGGACAGCATCGTCGGTATCAACCAGTGCGGGCAGGCGGTCAACCGTGGGCAGATCATCGGGATCATGGGTTCAACCGGCTCCGGCCTGCGGTATAAATGGGGTACAACGCAATACTGTTCGGCTCGATTTTTGCTAACGAGTTTTCACCCTCGTTTTCCGGGCAGTCGGTGGTTCAGAGCGGGCATCGCACCGTGGAAGCAAACGTCCGTTCACTATCCCCAAGGGAGGCCGGGGACCGAAAACTGACA
>JBBRLG010000066.1:0-19509 GCA_038231495.1 Gemmatales bacterium
GCCCAGACCGCGGGGGTGAAGGTAAAGGAGCGCATAATACCGGTCCTGCCTGAGAAAACGCTTACAGCTGCTTACCAGCTGCACTCTACGGACTCAGGCCGGTTGCGGCAATTGTGCCAGATTCATACGCCCGGAGTATAGAATGCGAATGGAAAGGAGCAATACCCATGAGCCTCGTGCTTGACCTGCCGCCCGAACTGGAAACCGAACTGTCCGCGGAGGCTGCCCGCCTTCAACTCCCTTTGTCGGACTACGTATTGCGCCTGCTGGCCGTCGGGCGGCCTCCGAATCCCAAACCGAACACGGGTGCGGAACTGCTCGCTTACTGGCAAAGTGAGGGACTTATCGGGACGCGCTCCGACATCGCCGACGCGCCGGGACACGCTCGCGCGTTGCGCCAACAGGCCGAGAAGAGGGAGCGTTTGTAGCCGATGGAACTCATGGACACGGACGTGCTCATCGACATCCAGCGCGGGCACCCGCCTGCGTTGGCCTGGTTAGGCGGCTTGACCCAACTGCCCGCCGTGCCTGGCTTCGTGGTCATGGAGTTGATTCAGGACGCGCGCAATGCCGCCGAGGTTCGGCGAGCGTTACGGTTGGTTGCACCGCTTGCAGTGGTCTGGCCCGCCGATGTAGATTGTGCCCGCGCCCTCGCCGACTTCACTGCTTACCATCTGTCGCACAACTTGGGTCTGCTGGACGCGCTGATTGCTGCTTGTGCGGTGGGCCGGTCTGCGACCCTTTTAACATTCAACATCAAGCATTACCGGGCAGTTCCAGGCTTGGTCGTTGTCCAGCCATATACGCGATGAACTCTGGTCACCCTTGCAGTCGGGGTGCGCAAAAACGCCACGTTGCCGCGACAAACGATCGCAAGCCAACGGGTGCATCCTGGGCCAACCACTGGTGGATAAGCCGTCAGTGGCACCCGCCGATATCCTGATAGTTGCCAAAAATAGCGGAGCATCGCGCCGCAAGTTACACCATTTAAGTTGCTGACTGCTGAGGTATAAATGCGGAACCTCTTTGACCAGTACAATCAGCCAGAGAATCGGCTCACTCACGCGCTGGCAGTCTGTCTCGATGAGGACCGTACCCTTCTTCGTAGCTTTCTCGAATGGATCGCTGTCACGCCGACGGTGCGAGCGAACGCTTTGAAGATCGTGGAGCAGACCCTTCCCGGCGATGTGCCGGAGTCTGAAGAGGTTGCTCAACGGAAGGGGCTGCCAGACATTGTCATCCATGACGGTGCGGAGTGGTGTCTCCTGATCGAGAACAAGGTGATGGCAGTGCTGAGCGACGATCAACTCGCTCGGCACGAACGGACACTTCGTCGCCGCGGTTTTGAGCAGGTTCGACGTTTGGTGATCGAGAAAGACATCAAGGCCATTCGACAGCCAAAGGAAACTAGCACGAAAACATGGTCATTGCTGTATGAGTGGCTAGGCATGAACGGCGGGCGTGGGGAGTGGTCGGAAAGGCTACGTTCGTACCTCCGTGCCGCTGAGGTCCGTTTGGCCCTCGAAAACTATCTGACCGAAGGGACGCTGACCATGTTCGATGGATTCCCGTTCTCCGAGGAAAATACCTACACCTACGGCGAAGGCAAACGCTTGTTGAAACTTGCGATGAAAGAACTGAGGGAAGATCAATCGCTCATCGCTCTCGGGATGGACTCAAAGGCCCCGGGTCGTCCTGCGATCACAGGTCGCGATGGAAAGGCTGTTTGGGATTTCCTGTCGCTCGCAGACCGGCCGAAAGACGGAGCCTTTACGAGCTATCCGCACCTGACTCTGGCCGTTTATGCGGACCATTTGGAGGTTGCGATCACCATCCCCAACGGTGTCGTCCGCCCAGTTCAAAAAAGGCTTATGAAACTTGGGTCTGAAGGCTTCACGACATTGAATGGCAAGATTCTGCGCCGAGCCAAAGCGATCCTTTCCAAAGACAAAGACGCGAGGCTTGAGGCCTATGCGTCACAGCGGCATTTCTTGAGCCAGCGGTCGTCGGCGACTATCGACGCGAAGTTGACATTCAACTTGCAGACCTCCGAATCCCGTGGGACAGGACCTGTGAAACGGCAACCGGAATGGGTCAAATTGTTCGCGGAGTTGTTCAGTCGGAAGCGTTCAAACATTCAATTCGGGTACATGATGCACCTTCCGTGGGGCACCCAGGGTTTGGATGGTCGGGATTCATTGCGGCTAATCGCCAACAGCTGGTGCGCGATGAAGCCGCTTCTCGATTTGATCCGAGGCGTCGAGAAAAGCGAACGTGATGAACCTTTGCCCTAATTGCCCGAGTCGCAATGGAAGAGGAAAAGAAAGCAGCAATCAACCCCGCCATAGCAGTTCCACCGACGCCCGCAGGCAGTCGTCGAGTTGCTGCTTCACGATCGCCTACAGCGTACCAAGTACCTGATCCACCCGGTCACCGTCAATCGGTGCCTGGAATAGACGGACCAACACCGACTCTCGTATCAGCCCCGCGGCCTTGCCCTCCGGCGAAGCCATGCCAATGACAAACTCGCTGCGGTTTCCCATTGGCAAGGGTCGGTTTTTTCTTGGCAAGGTTGCAACTTGGCAAGGGTCGAAACCGAAAGTTAGGAATGACCTAACTTGTTTCTTGACAAAGCTTTGAGAAAACGCTGATGCAACGCGCGGCATAGGCTGGAGGGCCACCCTTGCCATACAGCATTAAGTTGGCAAGGGTGGGAACTGGCGTCGAAAGTCGCCAAGTCTCACGTCGCATACAGCCAGCGCTTGCGGTTCAGATAAAGTGTCGGCGTCAACAATAGCAAAATCAGCAGCCCCATGCTGCCGGCGAAGGCGGAGGCGAGGATTGCGTCGAGGAGTATGAGGCCGAACAGGGCGCGCTTGACGCCGGCTTGCACGCGCTCCGGCGTCGGCTTCACGATGGCTTGACACACCGGGATGCCCACGATGAAAGCCAGAGCGACCAGCAGGTAGGGGAACAGCGGCGAACTCTTGCCGCGCTCGACGTACTCCGGTAACGGCAATGCCAGGCACAGACTGAAGAGCATAACGAGCGCCGCCCCGCCCAGCGCGACGGGGCTGCTGCGCCGCGCCTCCGTGCGGGCGAACCACGTCACGCCGACGATGTACAGGCCAACGATGGCCGCCAGGTGCAGGCCGCGCGGCACCAGTAAACCGCCGACTACCGACACGCCGAGCAACACGTTCAAGAAACGACACGCGCCCATGCCGAGGGGGCCGAGCCACGTTCGCTTGAGCCAGCGGTCGTAGAGCAAGATCGCGGCGACGAGCAAGACCGCCAGCAGGGGACTGAGGTAGGAGTTGGCGTCCGACCCGGCGGGGTGCGACAGGCCGGCGAGACAGGCGAAACACACGCCCGCCGCCAGCAGGCCCAGGCCCAGGCGCACCGCTTCGCGCGGCATAACCTGACCCGATGGCAGCGGGCGCGCGGGGCGTTCGCGACGGTCCTGGTCCTGGTCGAAGTAGTCGTTCCAGACCATGCCGCCACAGTAGAGACAGGCGGTTGCGAGCAGCAGAAACAGGAACGGCAGCAAGTGGGTGGGTAGCGCGTCCGCCGTCAGCGCCCCCAGGCAAATGTCGGCAAGCGCCGTCGGCAGCGCGGGCAAACGAACCAGCTGGGCGTAGGAGCGCAGACGGCTCATAGCGTCGCCAGGATTGTGGTGATGCGTTGCAGGGCCAGCGTTGCCGCTCCGTCCGGGTCGTCCGCGTAGGGGTACAACTCGATCGTGATCCAACCCTGGTAGTTCATCGTGCGGATCGCCTTGAGCGCCGCCACGAAGTTGATCGCGCCTTCGCCGGGGATCAGGTGGTGGTGGACGCGCGTCGCGGCGATGTCCTCCAGGTGGAAGTGGCGGATGTGTTTGGCGACGCGCGGGATGCTCGTCGCCGGGTCGTCGCCGACGCAGTAGGCGTGGCCGATGTCGAAGTTCATGCCGACTGCCGGCGAATCGAGGTGCTGCATCATTTCCAGGAACTGGTCGCACGTCTCGATCAGCAAGCCCGGCTCCGGCTCCACCAGCAGCAGGACGCCCTCTTTTTCCGCGTGGTCGAGGACGGGTTTCAGGCCTTCGACGAACAACTTCAGCGCGGCCGACCACGAGCCGCCCGGCTCGACGGGGCCGCCCGGCTCCGTCGTGATGCACGGGGCGCCGAGTTCCTTGGCCAGCGTCAGGGCGCGGGTCGTGTGGTCGATGCGGATTTGGCGATAATGACGATCGGTCTCGATCCAGGACGGGTGCCAGTAACGCTGGCGGGCGTCGTTGACCGCGTGCATCATGAAGGCGTTGATATTCGAGATGGCCAGGCCGCTTTGCTTGAGGCTGTCGCGCAGACCTTGCTTCTGCTCGTCGAGCATGAAGGCCGGCCAGGCGTGGGGCACGTCGGCCATGATCTCGACGCCGGTGTAGCCGATCGTCGCCAGCCGGCGCACCGCCTCGGCGAAGGAGTAGCGCAGGTAGGCGTTCGTGCTGAAGGCCAGTTTTTGCTGCACGGGAATCTCCGGGAGGGAATGCAAAGCCGCAAGCGGCTAAAGGCCCTGGACGTACTCCTCCAGCATAGCGAACTGCTTGAAGAAGTCGTGTTCCGTCACGCCCTCGGGGTTCTTGAAGAAACATGCCAGCTGTTTCAACACGCCGACCTCCCCGCGACGCTGGGCCAACAGCGCCAGCCGGGCCAGATCGATCACCAGCGGACCCGCCAGCACCGAGTCGCAGCCCTGCCAGATGAACTGCAAAATCATCTTGGTGCCGAGGAAGCCGCGGAAGTGGATGTGGTTCCACGCCGTCTTCCAGTCGTCCAGCGATTCGATGTACTCGATCGTCACCAGCGTCTGCGGCTTGTAGCCGACCACCGACGACACCACCTGGTCCTTGGTCTGAATCTTCGACGCCTTGTTACGCGGGTCGTCGAGTACCTGGCCGTCGCGGTTGCCGAAAATGTTGTGGCCGACCCAGCTTAATACCTGCCAGTTGCGGTGCGCGAACATGGGGGCCAGCACCGTCTTCATCAACGTCTCGCCCGTCTTGCCGTCGCGGCCGCCGTGGACCGCGCCGCGCTTGCGGGCCAGTTCGTCCAGCGCCGGCAGCGACGCGCCGAGCGACGGTGTGAAGTTGATATACGGCAAACCCAGGTCCAGCGCCGCGAAGGCGTACAGCGAACTGGCCGGCAACGTCGGCTCGCGTTTTTCCAGGGCCGGCACCAGCCGTCCCAGCGACTGGTGAACTTCACCCAACTCGAACGGCGGTTCGGTCGAGGAGACGTTGACGACCACGACCTGGTCGAGCCGGTTCGCCTCGCGGAAGTGGCGCAAGTCGGTCTGAATGCGGTCGATGGCGGCGCGCGGCGTTTCGACCTTTTGCGCCTCCGGCAAGTCGGCGAAGCGCGCGATCGTCGATCCGGAGTTCAGGACGGTGCCGGGGCGGACGTTGGCCTCCCACATTTCTAAATCCGCCTGGCAAGGGTCGGTAAGGTCGCGATCGAAGATGTTGGAGCGCTGTTGCAGTTCGCGGACGGTCTGGCGAAAGCCGCCCTTGCGGATGTCGTGGCCGCCGACGACGAACTGCGTCGGTTCGTCCAGATCGACGCCTGCAAACAGCGGTAGTTCCGTGACAAGAGAGGTGCTATCGGTGACGCCGCGACCCAGCGCCGCCAGGCCGAGAGTCGCGGTGGTGCCCACGCCGCCGAAGGCGCCGATCAACCATAAACCGACACGACGATTATTCATGAGTCCCGTTCGCGGTTCGGTGTCGAGAGCCATCGGTTGGGGCGAATGCAAGTCATGTGCCGCATTGGAATCGGGCGGGCGGACGCCGGGCAACGGCCGGGGGTGGGTGGTTTTCGGCCGAAAAAGGGGAACCGACGGTCAGGGAAGCAGCAGCACAGGCTATTTGGTAGTCATTCTCCCAGGTTGGCGGGCGCGGGTTAAGCAATCGTGAATCGCCTTCGCAGGCGGACGCTACAATACATGCTAGGGAGAGAACGGAAACGCGGACAGAAGGTAATCCCTCGTCGGGAGTAAAGAACATGCACCCGGACAAAGACGGTTTCTGCCCAATCGAAGAGGCTATCGACGAATTGCGCCAGGGCCGCATGATCGTCCTGGTGGACGATGAGCACCGCGAGAACGAGGGCGATCTCGTCGTCGCGGCGGAGAAGGCGTCGCCCGAAACGATCAACTTCATGCTCACGCACGGCCGCGGCATCCTGTGCCTGGCCATGTCCACCGAGATGTGCGACCGCCTGCACCTCGACCCGCAAACGTCGGTCAACACCAGCCGCATGGGCACCGCCTTCACCGTCAAGTTCGACGCCCGCACCGGCATCGAGACCGGCACCTCGGCGTTCGACCGTTGCCGCACGATCCGCGTCGCCGTCGATCCGCGCACGCAGTCCGGCGACCTGGTGCGGCCCGGCCACATGGACGGTTTGCGGGCGATTGCCGGCGGCGTGCTGGTCCGCGCCGGCCATACCGAAGGCAGCACCGACCTCGCCCGCCTCGCCGGTTTGCAGGAGGCTGCGGTCATCTGCGAAATCCTCGACACCAATGGCCGCATGGCGCGCGTGCCGCAACTGCGCGACTTCTGCAAGACGCACGGCATCAAGATGTGTACGATTGAGGACCTGATCCAGTACCGCCGCCAACGCGAACGCCTCATCAAGCGCGAACTGACGGTGAAACTGCCGACGCGGTTCGCCGAGTTCGACCTGGCCGTTTACACCGCCGTGGTCGATCCGGAACCGCACCTGGCGCTGTGCCTGGGCGGAATCGGTGTCGAAGTCAACGGCCGGGTGCCGGTGCAAGAAGAACCCGTATTGGTGCGCATCCATAGCCAGTGTTTGACGGGCGACCTGCTCGAAAGCCTGCTGTGCGATTGCGGCTCGCAGCTGCATCAGGCGCTAAGCCAGGTCGCGCAGGCCGGCAGGGGCGTGGTGTTGTACATGCGGCAGGAGGGTCGCGGCATCGGCCTGTTGTCGAAGCTGCGGGCGTATAAGTTGCAGCAAGAGGAGGGGCTGGACACGGTCGAGGCGAACCACCGGCTCGGTTTCGGCCCAGACCTACGGCACTACGGCATCGGGGCGCAAATCCTGCTCGATTTGGGCATCCGCCAGTTGCGGCTGTTGACGAACAACCCGAAAAAGGTGGTCGGCGTGGAGGGTTACGGCCTGCGCATCGTGGAGCGCGTGCCGATCCAGGTGCCGTCGAACGCGAAGAACCGCGACTATCTGCGGACCAAGAAGGAGAAGTTGGGCCATTTGCTCGACGCGGAGGAGGAACCGGAATAGCAGAATCGTCCGTTGTCCGTTGTCCGTGGTCCGTTGCAAAGACAAATCAGTTCTTTGCAACGGACCACGGACAACGGACAACGGACAACTATAATCGCTCCTCGAACGCGCGGAACCCCTCCTGATACGCCTGCCGCCACGCCGGGTTCGGCGGCACCGGCGTGCGGAACTTCACCAGCCGGGCCACCGCGTCGGCCACCGTAAACGTCGGCGCAATGCCCTTCTGCCGCCGCAGGTAGTTCTCCAGCGCCGCCAGGGCCGTGACCGCCGCACCCAGGGCCGGACCTTCAAACGATTGCAGCCGTTCCAGCGGGCGGTCCAGGACACTCGCCAAGATTTCGCACATCAAATCACTGCGCGCGATGCCGCCGGACACCGTGATGCGCGTGATCTTTTGCCCCGCTTCCTCGTGTTCGCGTACGCCGCGGGCAATCAGATAGGCCAGCGCCTCCAACGCCGCCCGGGACTTCGTGCCCGGCTCGGCGGGTTCGCTTGGATGCCACTGCACGCGTGCCATGCCGACGCCCAGCGACGGCTCCGGCGCGACGAACGGCAAGACACTGTGACCCTCCGCGCCCGGAGTACACGCCCGCGCCTGCTGTTCCAGCTTGTCCCAGTCGGGGCGTTCGCCGACGACGCGGTCCAAGAACTGCGCGCCGTTGTTGTAACAGCGCATCCACAGGTACGGTCCCCAGTTCAGCCGCATCGCGTCGAGCTGGCCCGATTGCGGCAGCTGGCTCGACGACGAATTCACGACAGCGGAGTTGCCGAGGATCACCGCCATCTGGCCCGCGTCCACCGCGCCGCCGCCCACCAGGCCCGCTTGCTGGTCGTCGGACGTGGGGAAAATCAGCGGGCGGTGTCCCTCATTGACACCCGCCTCTAACGCCAGGGACAGCGACAGGGGGCCGATCAACTCGCCCTGCTCGCGGATGCGCGGCAACTGTTGCCAGGCCAGATCGCGGTGTTCCGGCTTGCCCAGCGCGTCGAGCATCGGCCGGCACCACTGGGCCGTGCGCAGGTCCATCATGCCGGTGGACGCCGCTGCCGAGACGCTCGCGCCGTCGAAGTCGCCGGTCAGGTAGCCCGCCGCCAGCGAACCGTGCGACAGGGTGCGATACGTCCGCCGCCAGTCCGCCGTTGACAGGGTTTCCTCGTCCTTGACCAGGTGGCTCAAGGAATAGCGGATCGCCCAGGGGCCGCCGGTGAGTTTGCGCACCGCCTCCTGACCGCCGAGGCGTTCGAGGCCGATGGCGTGGTAGGTGGCGAGGCTGTAGTCGTTCCAGCAAATAGCCCGGCGAACCTGGGCGTAGTCGGCGTCGATGCGGCCGCTGGTGTGGTGCGTGGCCGAGATGCCGCCGGCCGCCCAGTGTTGCAGTCGGCCCAGGTCGCGCAGCCGGGCGGCGATGGCGCGAGTGCTGGCGCGGGCCTGGCCTTCGAGCTGCATCAGGTTCAACTCGGCGACGCCGCCCGCCGTCCACAGGTCGGTCGGCAGCCGCACCTCGGCGAGCGTTTGCCCGTCCAGGTCGAACGCCAAACACTTTACCGCCCCGGTGCTGAAGTCCCAGCCCGTGATGACGCTGTCCGGGGAAACGTATTGCAGAGGTTGGGCCACCGGCAGGTTCTCCTGTTGAGGTGCAGACGCGGCGACGGGCCGCACAGGTTTTGGTATAGCACGCCGCCCGACGGTTCGCTACCAGTTCCCCGCGCGCCACGCGCACAAAGCGACGAATTCCCGGAATTTCCTTTGACGCCAATTGCCCTCCGTGGTAATTACAACAGTGCGGAACTCGGTTCGTCGATTCCGGGTTCCCTTTCCTTTCCATCCATTTTCCGTTCCGTCGGCGTCTTGCGAGGGCTTGGGCATGGTCCACGGTTCCAAAACACGTCGGAAAGGGTTTACCCTCATCGAGCTGCTGGTCGTCATCGCGATCATTGGCATCCTCATCGCGCTCCTGCTGCCGGCGGTCCAATCGGTCCGGGAGTCGGCCGCGCGCATGCAGTGCCAAAATAACCTCAAGCAACTCGGCCTGGCCGTCCACAACTTCCAAGACACCAACGACGCCTTCCCGCCCTATTTCGGCGTGTCTTCGCCCAACAGCGGCTACGTTTATCCCAATTACCCGCCGCAAAACCGCAAAAGGGTTTACGGCGGTTGGTTCGCCCACCTGTTGCCTTTCGTCGAACAAGAGCCGCTCTACAACCTCGTGCTGGCCGACTGCCAAAAATCCGGCTGGAACGAGCCGCACTACGACTACCCGGCCAGCGGCCACCCCGGCAAGACCATCATCATCCGTTACAACGGGCACGACTACATTTACACCGAATGGATCGTCGACGGTGGCACCGGCTACCACGTCGATGGCATCTGGATCGACGGCGCCCACCAGGCAACGTACAAGGTGTTGCAGTGTCCGTCCGACCCGAGCCGCAGCCCGAACGGTCTGGTTTACGGCTATTGGGGCAGTACGAACTATCTGGCCAATTACAACGCCTGGACGCCGGACCCCGTCTATGGCCTATGGGCGCCGCAGGTCCGCTTTGCCAATTTCAAGGACGGCACCTCCAACACGGTCCTCTTCGGCGAGGGCTATGCCGAGTGTGACACCATCGGCCGGATCGCGTTGTACTCCTGGTACTACCACAATTTTGGTCTGGACTGGTATCAGCAGGCCAACACCTTGATGTTCCAGGACCATCCCAAGGTGAAGGACTGCGACAACTGGCGGGCGCAATCGGGCCACCGCGGCGGCATGAATGTTTGCCTCGGCGACGGCAGCGTGCGGAACGTGAGCGCGTCGGTGTCGCAATACACCTGGACCAGCGTGCTCCTGCCGCGCGACGGCTCGATCCCCGGCACCGATTGGTAAGCGGAGCACTTCATGCGCAGTTGGCTGACGGTCGGACTGGTAGCGATGGTAGCGCTTACGGGTTGTAGCAAAACGCCGCCGGTTCCGGTGGTCGTCAAGGGCCGCGTCACGCAGGCCGACGGCAAACCCGTGGCGAACATGATCGTGACCTTTACCGCGCGCGAAGAAGGCAACAAGTCGAGCCGGCCCATTGCCATGCTTGACGCCGCCGGCCAGTATGAAGTGACGTGCATTCCCGGCAAGTATACGGTGAGCCTGGCCGCGATTCCCGTGCAAGCGGGCGGCGGCAGCCCGGCCGGCGGCGGCGATGCCAACGTCGGCAAGTTGCCGGTGGCGGGCGATCAGAAGGCCATTCCCATCAAGTACCGCGATGCCGAGTCATCTCCCTGGGAGGTCACCATAACGACCGGGCAGACGGAGGACGTGCCGGTCCTCAAGATGAACTGAGGCGGTCGTTCGGTTCGGCCGCCACGGCACACGGATTCCTTGCTGCGCACCAAATGCCCACCGCTGACGACGCCGCGGCCATTCGCGTGGCCGCCAATTCTCCGCAAACGCCTGGAAACAAAGGCCGTGCAGCCCGGCATCCGGTTTGCTATCCTGGAAGGGGCGTGATCCGTCCACTCCCGTTTTCCCTTGGAGATCGTCGTCATGAATCACTCACGCTACCTGGCGTTTGCCGCGGCGCTGGGGGTCGCCCTGTGCGCCCTGGTCGCATCCCTTGCCGCGGCGCCGGAAAAACCAGCGACGCACGACAAGGAATGGAACCGCACCGTGGACAAGGCGGTTGCCTACTGCAAGAACACGCAGGCCGCCGAGGGCAGTTGGAGCGGTAACAAGAATCCCGGCGTGACCGGCGTCGTACTGACCGGCCTGTTGCAAACCGGTAAAGTGAACGCGAAAGACCCGCTGGCCGAGAAGGGCCTGAAATACGTCGAATCGCTCATCAACCCCAAAGCCGGCCACATCGCGGGCCAGGATCCCAAGATGCAGTTGCAAAACTACGTCACCAGCGTCAACGTCCTGGCGCTAACAACGGCGGACCGCGACAGTTACAAGGCGGTCGTCGCCGACGCGGCCAAGTTCCTGAAAAACCTGCAATGGGACGAGGGCGAGGGCAAGAAGCCGGGCGACGACTACTACGGCGGCGCGGGTTACGACAGCCAGTCGCGGCCGGACCTTTCCAACACGCAGTTCTTTCTCGAAGCCCTGATTGCCGCGGGAGTGCCGCGCGACGATCCCGCGTTCAAGCGAGCCGCCGTCTTTGTGAGCCGTTGCCAAAACCTCAAGGGCGAGACGAACGACCAGCCGTGGGCAGCCAAACGGAACGACGGCAGTTTCATCTACAGCGCGGCGAACGGCGGCGCGACGAAGGTGCAAGACAAGCCCGACGCCGACGGCGGCCTGCCCGGCTACGGCAGCATGACTTATGCCGGCATCAAGAGCCTGATCTACTGTGGTGTTTCCAAGGACGACCCGCGCATCAAAAAGGCGTACGAATGGGTGCAGAAGCACTACGCACTGGACAAAAACCCCGGCATGCCGGGCGAGCGGGCGGAGTGGGGGCTGTACTATTACTATCACAGCATGGCGAAATGTTTGGACGTGCTGGGCGTTGACGAGGTCATCGACGCGGACGGCAAGAAGCACGATTGGCGGGCCGAGATCACGGCGGAGTTGGCGAAACGGCAGCGCGACGACGGCAGCTGGGTCAACGAAAAGGACAAGTGGATGGAAGGCGACCCGCACCTCGTGACCGGCTACGCGCTGATGACGTTGGGGCACTGCAAGCCGAAGAAATAGAAGAATTTAACCACGGAATACACGGAAAACACGGAAAAAAGACAGAAGACAAAGGCCAATTCTTTCTGTCTTTTTTTCCGTGTTTTCCGTGTATTCCGTGGTTAACCGCATTGACGTGCCGGAGTCTCCCGTAATGAACGGCAAATCGCTGGCGGCGCTCGTCTCCCTCTGTCTGTGCGTTCTTCTCGCCAGCCCGGCTGCGGCCCACCCGGTGCCGAAACAGAATCACGACCGCTATCTCGTCGTTCGCTTGACGCCTACGGCCGTCGTCGTCGAGTATCGCCTTGAAGTGGACGAGGGCCACGCCGCCATCGACTTGCCGAACGCCGAATTGGTGAAGGTCAACAACCGCAAGGACCTCTTCCCGGTTTTCCGCGACTACTTCGCCGACGTACTGGCGAAGAACCTCGACGCCACCCTTGACGGTCAACCGCTGGAGTTCCGTTGCGTCGCACGCAAACACGAAGTCACCGACCACCTGCGCTGCGACTACCGTATGGAAGCGGCGTGCCAGCTCAGATCGCACGCAGCCCACGCCTTCACCTTCCGTGAAAACAACTACGAGTTGGAAGACTTCAACCGTCTGCACCTCGCGCTCGCTGTCAACGAACGAATAAAGCTGCAAACGTTGATGGCACCGGACGAGGCGCTGCTGGCCCGCCGGCCGGAGGACTATCGGCCCGGCGACGGCGAACTCCTGCGCAAACTGTCGGCCACGTTTCGCCTGGTCGCCGCCGAACCGGCCGGCCGCTACAAACCCGCCCTGCCGCCGGATTACGCCGAACTCAAAAGCGAACCCGAAGATGCTGCGGCCGTCGCCAAGTCGGAATCGACGGGCCTTGCGGCCGGCGACAGCAAGCCTTTTTTGGAATCGGAAGCGACGGGGATTGGGGCCGGCGACAGCAAGCCTTATCGGGAAGCCATGCCAGCCGATGAAGGCGAAGGTACGTGGGTGCCGGAGTTGCAGGTCGCCGATCTACAAGTCGCCGACGCCGTGCCAGCCGATGAAGGCGAAGGTACGTGGTCGCTCTTGAATTTGCTCCTGGATTCTAAGCAAGGGTTCGGCGTGCTGCTGCTATTGGCCGCCGCGTTCGGCGGCGTTCATGCGCTGACGCCCGGTCACGGCAAGACCCTGGTCGCGGCGTATCTCGTCGGCGAGCGCGGCACCACCTGGCACGCGCTCTTGCTTGGCATCGTGACAACAGTGACGCACACTTTCGCGGTGCTAATTATCGCGACGGGGCTGCTGTTTTTCCCGCACACCAACCCGGCTTCGATCAAATTTGTCCTCGAATTCGGCGGCGGCATCCTGGTGCTGAGCCTGGGCTTTTGGCTGCTTTATACGCGGTTGACCGGCCGCGCGGATCACGTCCATCTCGGCGGCGGGCACCATCACCATCATGGAGGCGACCACGACCACCAGCACCACGCCGAATGGACGACTGCGGCCGGCAAGCCGAGCGTGGGGGCGCTTTTGATCCTGGGTTTCAAGGGCGGCATGGTGCCGTGTTGGGACGCCATATTCATGCTGGGTTTTGCGATCTCGTCGGGACGGCTCTGGCTCGGACTGCCGCTCTTGCTGGCCTTCAGCGCCGGCCTCGCGGGCGTGCTAACCGCCCTGGGCGTCAGCGTCGTCCACGCCCGCAACTTTGCCGGCAGCCGCATCACGCAAAATGAACGCTTCAAGCGGTTCTTCCGCGCGTTGCCTCTGCTGAGCGCGATTGCAATCACCCTGGTCGGCTTGTGGCTTTGTTACGACGGCTTACACGCGCGTTGACCCCGGTCAGGAACGTCCAGACGCTCAAAGCGTTTGCGCTGTTGGCCCGGCCAACCGTGTCGCGTAAACTGAAAGAATGGAACCCGTCTACGACGAAGCCACTGCCTACCACGAAGCCGGCCACGCGGTCGTGGCGTTGGCGTTGGGCCGGCCGGTGCAGCGCGTCAGCATCCTGCCCGACCGCGTCCGCCTCGGCCATTGCGAATTCAAGAAGGGCAAGTTTCGGCCCTCCGAAGACTGGCTCGAACGCGAAATCCTCATCGCCCTGGGTGGCATTGCCGCCGAGGCCCGTCTGACCGGTGATTACGCCTGGGACGGCGCCGCCCACGACCACCGCTACGTGTCCGGCCTGGCCGTCCAACGGGCCGGCGCACGACAGTCTGCCCGGCTCATCCAACGGCTGCTAGCCAAGGCGGAGCATATCCTCGGCCACGAAAGTAATTGGCGAGCGGTCGAATTCATCGCCGCGGAACTGTTGCAGCGCGGCGTCATCAGCGGACGTACCGCCCAGCACCTGTTCGACCGGGGGTGCGAGAAATGTTGACCGTCTTCATCGACGCCGACGCCTGCCCGGTCAAGGACGAGGTGTATCGCGTCGCCGCCCGTTACCAGATGGCCGTCAAGGTCGTGGCCAACGCGCCGTTGCGGGTGCCGGTCAACCCGCTCGTGGAACTGGTGGTGCGTGCCGGCTTCGGCGCGGCCGACGACTGGATCGCCGAGCAGGTCGGTCCCGGCGACGTTGTCATCACGGCCGACATTCCGCTCGCCGCCCGCTGCCTGGCGAAGGACGCCCGCGTCCTTGGGCCGAAGGGCAACGCCTTCACGGAAAATGAAATCGGCTCGGTCCTGGCACTGCGCGATTTGCTAGATGAACTTCGGCAAGGCGGCACCGTGACCGGCGGGCCGGCACCGATGACGCCGAAAGATCGCTCGCGCTTTTTGTCGAAACTCGATGAGATGATAAACGCCGTGCGGCGCGCGCATCCGGCGAGATGAATGGCCGCTTGCGGCTTTGCACGATTGGCAAAGCCGCAAGCGGCAATCAGCGAACCGCCGGTGTCGTGGTCGCTGGCGGTGGCGGTGTCGTCGCCGCCGCGTTGAACGGGTGTGCTCCCAGATAATAACCCAAAATGAGCGCCCCCAGCACGATCGCGAACCAGACGACGCCGCTCACCCAGGTCGAGGCGTCGCCTTCGTTTTTCAGCTTCGCCATCCAGCGCTTCATGCGCGTCTTGCGCTGCAACAGTTGCAGCCAGCGCCGGCCCGGCGCGTTGTTGTCGAACTGCCGGACCGCCGTCGCCACCTGGCCCACTTGCCGTCGGGCCGTCGCGTTGTCGGGGTCCACCTCCAACACTTCGAGGTACGCCCAAACGGCCTCACCCAGCTCGCCCTGCTTCGTCAGCGCGTCGGCCCGCACCAGACCGTCTTGCAGATTTTCCACATAATCCACCAGCAGCGAGACATCGGACAGACACTTGGTACACTCTTTTTCCAAACCGTTGAGCCGCTTCTTGCACATCGGGCAGGTGAGCATCGTCGTCGTCCTCAAGCGGGCGTCGCCGCTTGCGGCGTTGCGCAAAGCCGCAAGCGGCGGCCCGATACCCAATATCACAGCAAATAAGCATAGTTCAACAGCCGGTCGTTCAGCGTCGCGGCGGCTTCTTCCATCTTCTTCTTGTCGCCCGTACCCATCGCCTGGCGCACCTGGCGGCACAACTCCTCCAGCTCGCGCTTGTCCTCGGGATTCTCGATGCGCGGGATCACGTCCTGCTCGGTCTTCTTCAAGACCTCCGCGGCGTCTTTGAACTCTTGCGAACCTTCCAGCTCCATCGTGCGGTTGACCAGGTCCTCGTTGATCCGCTTCATCTTGATGAGCTGCGAGGCGTCCAGTTGGTCCTCGCCCGCCTGCTGGATTGCGAACCGCTTCTTCTGGCCGGCGTACACGTCCTGGATTTGCACGGTCAAAATGCCGTCGTCGCCGTACTCGAACGCGACCTCCAGGCCGCCATCGCGCTGCGGCCGCGGCGGCTTGAACTCCCACGGGATTTCGGCCAGCTTCACGTTCTCCGGGCTTTCCGGGTTGTCGTAAATGTCGCCTTCATAGACGCTGATGAGCACGCGGTCGGCCGGGTCGGCGACCGGGAAGTACGTCTTGTTGAACGAGCAGGGGATGTCTTGCCCGCGCTTGATGATCGGGTCGAGGAACACGCGGTTGGTGCGCTGGTCCACCGGGTTGGCACAAAGCGAATGCTCCAACTTGACGCTGTAGGCGTAGTTGTCCAGGCCGGGCGCGCCTTGCAGGATCGCCGCGACGATGGCCGCGCCCTGGGCCACGCACGTCATCGGGTCGATGCGCTCGAACGACTCCGGCTCCTTGCCGGCCATCTTCTCGGCGACGTAACGGCGGATCAGCGGAATCTTGCTCGTGCCGCCGACCAACAGCACCTTGTCGATGTCCTTGGGCCGCATGCCGCGCAGCTTCATCGCCTCGTCGATCGCCGTACCGGACTTCACGACCAGCGGCATGATCGCCCGCTCGAACGTGGCTCGATCGACTTCCTCTTCCAGGTTCAAATGGCGCTCCGGCACCAGGGCGGCTTTGCGCGCCACCGCGGTCTGGTTGCTCGACAGGTCGATCTTGGCACCTTCGACGGCGAGCATGAACTGCTGCTTGTACGGCGAATTGAGGATGTCGTAGCCGGTTTTTTCCTGGAAGCGGTCGCCGAGGATTTTGCCGAGCGCGGAGTCCACGTCGTCGCCGCCGAGCTTGCCGATGCCCTTGCTGCTGACCTCCTCGAAGATGCCGTGGTGGATGCGCAAAATGGTTACGTCGAGCGTGCCGCCGCCGAAGTCGTAGACGAGGACGTTCTGGTCGTCCTGGGCGTTGAGGCCGTAACAAATGGCGGCGGCGGTCGGCTCGTTGATGAGCGTCAACACCTGCATGCTGGCGGCGCCGGCGCAGAGCTTGGTGGCGTGGCGGGCCAGCCCCTTCGAGTTGGCCGGAACGGTCACGACCGCCTTCGTAAAGGTCTCGCCGAGCACCTTCTCGGCGTCCTTTTTCAGGAGGCTAAAGAGCATGACCGCAATTTGTTCGGTGCGGAGGTTCTGGCCGACGAGCGGCACCCGTTCGGGGGTGCCGAGGATGCGCTTGATGGAGCGGATGGAGCGTTGTTCGTCGAAGTTTTCCTTGGCTTCCTGGCCGAACGCCAGGGTGCCGTCGCGGCGCAGGGTGACGATCGAGGGCGTCCATTTAAGGCCCTCGTGGTTGGGCACGACCTCGGCCTGGCCGTACTGGAAGTTGGCCACGACCGAGTTACTGGTGCCGAAGTCGATGCCGATGTAGGGCATGGAGCAAACCTCAATAGCTGTGCGGGAGTCCCGTTACCTGAAATCAGCATATCAGCGCGGGGGCCGCGGTGCCTACCCACTTCCTGTTCGCTCGCCGGGCCGCGGCCTTTGAGACGAAATCATTTTCGGGATTTTGGTGGCGTTCGGCGAGCGGGGGCGCGTCAGCGCCCCGCGTGTCGTGGCGAGCGGGATCGCGTCAGCGCCCCGAAGTAGATGTCACTCTGGGCGCTGACGCGATCCCGCTCGCCCGCCGTGACATTGGCCTTGCGGGACTCAGTAAGCAAAAAGTGGCTCTCTTGGCAAGGCCTGGGCCGCCAAGCGTTTAACTCACGGTGTTCGACCCGTCGCGGAAGAACTCGTTGAAGCCGCCGTCACCCAAAATGCCCGCCTCCACATTTCCAAACGAACTGCCGTGGCGCAGCTGGTTAACCAAGTCCGTGCTGCCGGCGTCCAGGTTGGCGTCGCGGTGCAGGTAGGCCGCGAAGAAGCCCCGCACCGCCAGCTTGTACGCCTCGTCCGAGTGCAAGGCCGCATCGACCAGCTGGCCGCGACTGGTCCCGCTTGCCAGTTGTGCCTGCACGGACGCTAGCTCGTCGCTCCTACCCAGCCGACCCACGAGGGTGAAATACAAGTCCTGGGCGAAGCTATCATTGCCGACGTGGTTCTGCTGGTACTCGGGAGAGCTGAAGAAGCCCTCGACCACCTGCGTTTCGGTTGCCCCCTGCTGGAAAACTTGAATCCAGAAGGCTTGCTCCGCCGCGCTCTCGCTGCGATGCAGAAAGGTTCGGAAATAGGAGTCCGTCTCCAGGCCGCGGTGTTCCGGTGCGGTGACGAATGCCCGAGCCACTCCTGCATGATCCAGGCCGTTTTTCAGCGCGGTGAGCCAGCCCTGTACCTCATCGCTTCTACCAGCGCGGCCCAGCACGGCGTGATACAGGCCTTGTACGTAGGCGGTATTGGCATCGGGGTTTGCGGTGCCAAAGATGCTCGCGTTGACCTCGATCGGGGCAGCCGACTCGTAGATGACATCCCCGAAGTTTACGCCGGCCACCGGCGTGGTCTTCACGGTGACGGGGATGCCATTGGCCCCGGCACCTGTGAGCGTGACGTTGGGGAAGCCGACCGCCTGCCGGACGGTATAGGTGCCGCTGGCGACGCCGCCGATCGTGTACGCGCCGTTGGCATCGGTCACCGCCGTCGGGTCGCCGGGGTCCAGCGTGCCGTCGTTTTGGAGGTCCAGGAAAATCGTCTTGCCAGCGAGGCCGTTTTCGTTGGGGTCGAGCGTGCCATTGGCGTTGACATCGAAGAAGACGGTCCCGCTCACGCTGCCAGTGGTTTGCGTCGTCGTGGTGAAAGTCTGCGGTGCGGACGTGCCGCCGCCGGGGCCGGGCGTCACCACCGTGATCGCAGCGGTGCCCGCCGTCGCCAGGTTGGCAGCCGGGATGACGGCGGTTTCTTGTGTCGAACTGACAAAGGTCGTCGTCAGCGGCACGCCGTTGAAGTTGGCGACCGACGTGCTGACGAACCCAATGCCGGTCAGGGTGATGGTGGTGTTGCCACTGCCGGCCGGGGTCTGGGTCGGGTTGATGCTGGTCAAAGTCGGCGCGGGGTTCGGCTCCGCGATGGTCAAGGTGTTGACCGCATTGCCGCCCAGGGTGGCATTGGTGGGCGCGCCCAGGGTAAACGTCAACGTCTTGGTGGCGTCGGGGGCGCCGTCGTCCAGCAGCGTGCCGGTGATCGTGCCCGTCGTCTGACCGGCGGTTATTATCAACGGGCTGGCCGTGACGCCGCTATAGTCCGTGCCGGCGACGGCATTGCCGCCCAGTGTGAAGGGGATCGTGGTATCGGATGCAGAGACGGCCGAGAGCGTCACCGTGAGGGTGAACGTGCCGCCGTTCTCATTGACGCTCTGGCTCGCCGTGCTGAACTGGACCGTCGGCTTGGCATCGCTCTCGGTGATGGTGACGGTGTCGGTCGTGGTCGCGCCGAGCGTGGCGTTGGTCGGCGTACCGAGCGTCAGCGTCAGCGTCTTGTTGGTCGTGTTGAACTTGCCGTCGTCGATCAGCGTGCCGGTGATCGTGCCCGTCGCCTGACCGGCGGTTATGACGAGCGGGCTGGCGGTGACGCCGCTGTAGTCCGTGCCGCTGACGGCCGTGCCGCCCAGCGTGAACGGCACGGTCGTGTCCACGCCCGAAGCGGCCGACAGGTTGACCGTGACGGTGCGAGGCTCCAGGGCCATCCCGCACTTGGGGCAGTTACCCGGGTGATCGCTTACGACCTCCGGGTGCATGGGACAGGAATACTCCACTTTGGTCGTCGGAGCCGCGCCTCCGACCGGTTCCAAACCCATGCCGCACTTCGGGCACGTCCCCGGGCCGTCCTGACGTATCTCCGGGTGCATGGGACAGGTGTA
>JBBRLG010000067.1:0-19472 GCA_038231495.1 Gemmatales bacterium
GTCTGAAGCGTCGCGGTGCTCGGTGGAACAAGCGCAACGTGCAACCGATGGCCAGCCTGGTCTGCGTGCGCCATACCTGCCAGGGGGAAACCTACGGGAGCATGGCGGCCTGATCACCACCAGAGAACTTGGTTACACCCCTTTGTAACAATCGCCCCGTTCGACTATTGCGGTCCAGGTAAAATCAACGTACGCTGGATGCGTGACGGTCGTCTCTTAGGGTAGGGGGCACTACTGACCGGGTTCCGGTCGCCGGTGCCTTCACAGGTCGCGACGGGAGTTCAGCCATGCTTCGTATTTTCGCGAACCGAATCGGTCTTGCCGCCGGGATCGTGCTGGCGTTGACGCTGACCCGGCCCGCACTCGCCGCCCCGGCTGCGCCGGAATCCAAGGAGAAGACGGCCGGTTCTGCCGAGACGCTGCGCAAAGCGCTCGACCAGAACATCACGCTGGAGATCACGGAACAGCCGTTGACGACCGTTTTGAACAAGATTCGCGAGCAGACGAAGATCAACTTCGTCGTCGATAAGATGCTCATTCAGCAGATGGGCTACGACCCCGACCAGATGCCGGTCAGCGTCAAGCTCAAGGACGCCAAGGTGCGCAGCTGCCTGCGCTCGGTGCTAAGCCCGTACAACCTGGGCTACGCGATCATCGGCGACACGGTGCTCATCAGCACGGACGACATGGTCATGCAGCGGCAAATGAAGCAGCGCGTCACCATCGACCTGGACAAGGTGGACATGGCCGCCGCGCTCAAGCAGCTGTCGCGCGACACGGCGACGAACCTGTTGCTGGACACGCGCGTGCCCGGCAAGGACGCCAAGGCCACGGTAACGCTGCAACTGGAAGACGTGCCGCTGGACACGGCCATCAAACTCGTCGCGGAGGCCGGCGGCCTCAAGCCGGTGCAGATCGGCAACGTCATGCTGGTCACGACCAGGGCGCTGGCCGGCGAGATGCGCAACGACCCCGAACTCATCCAGGGCGCCACGACGCCGCAGCAAGAAATTCAGATGATGCAGCAGCGGCGCATGATCATGATGCAAGGCGGACAAATCGGTGGTGTGCAGGCAATCTTTACGCCCGTCAACCCGCCGCCTGCCGTCGGCCCGGCCCCGGCTGTCGAAAAGGTGGTCGAGGATAAGCCGCCAGACGACAAGAAGCCCGAGCTGCCGCCGGTCGAAGCGGAGAAGAAGGACAAGCCGAAAGACAAGTGATGAAGGAGGAAGGATGGTAACCGTTCACTCCCCCCTTACGAAGGGGGGGTAGGGGGGGTGGATGCCATGACGGAGTACGTCAATCGTTCTTGACCCCCCTACCCCCCCTTCGCAAGGGGGGAGCAGTTGCTGCCGGTGAACGGTTACGTTTATCCTTCCTCCTGCCGCCAGGAGTCGAACAGATGTTGCGAATTTTGGTATTTCGGTTCGTTCCTACCATTGCCCTGGCATGTGGCTTGACCGCGTCCGTCTGCGCGGCGGAACCCGCGGCGGACGCAAAACAAGCAGCGGCCCCAGCCGCCGAGCGGATTCGCAAAGTTTTCGACCAGAAGATCACCATTGACATCGCCGAACAGCCCCTGTTCCTTGCCCTGAACCAGCTGCGCGAGCACACGAAAATCAACTTCATCCTGGACCGCCAGACGCTCCAAAACATGGGCCAGGACCCGGAGGCACTGCCGGTCAACGTCAAGAAGAAGGACGCCAAGGTCGGCGACGTACTAAAGGCGATCATCCAGCCGTACAACCTGGGCTTTGCGATTATCGGCGACACGGTCTTCATTAGCACCGACGACATGGCGATGGTCCGCCAGTTGAAGCAGCACATCACGGTCGACGTGGAGAAAGTCGAAGTGGCGGCGGCCCTGAACCAGCTGGCACGCGAGACGTCGACAAACATCAAGCTGGACCCGAAGGCGGCGAAAGAGGGCAAGACCCTCGTGACGCTTCAGATGGACGACGTGCCCCTGGAAACGGCGGTGCGCCTACTGGCCGAGACCGCCAACCTCAAGGTGGTGCGCACCGGCAACGTGCTCTATGTAACGGTGCGGGCCAACGCCAACGAGTTGCGCAAGGCCAGCGCGGCCGAGGGAATTTCAGTGGACTACAGCGGTCCCGTGCGCATCGGGAGACACATCAATTGGCCTCCTGGCCTTGCTGGTGATTGGTAGTTGTTGGTGCGGAGACCGTCCCGACCGGCGTTGATGTCTTGTCGTTGACCGTCCGTCCCATGACGCTGCCTTGCGTCGTGGGCCAAACAAACGTAAGCTCTGTCCAACCGCCGCGGTTGGATCCGCTTTAGTGCGGCGGCTTTTCCATCCGGTCCACAGGAGTAAACTCATGCTAAAGGTTTGCGTTCGCCGGCCCCTGCTGGCGGCCGGACTGGCCCTGACGCTGGCCCTGACGCCCGTGTTGGGCGCCGCCGCGCCCGACGCCCAGGACAAGACGGTAAGTCCCGCCGAGAAGATCAAAAAGCAGCTCGACCAGAACATCACCCTGGAAGTCACCGAGCAGCCGCTTAACCTCGCGCTGAACCAGATCCGCGAGCACACGAAAATCAACTTCGTCGTCGATAACTTCACCCTCCAGCAGATGGGTCTCGTCCCCGAACAGATGCCGGTGAACATCAAGCTAAAGGACGTGAAGGTACGGACCTGCCTGCGCTCGGTGCTAAGCCCTTACAACCTCGGTTATGCGATCATCGGCGACACGGTGCTCATCAGTACCGACGACATGGCCATGCACCGCCAGATGCGGCAGCGCGTCAGCGTCGATTTGGAAAAAGTGGACCTGGGCGGCGCACTCAAACAGCTATCGAAGGAGACGGCGACGAACCTGATGCTGGACACCCGCGTCGGCAAAGAAGCCAAGACGGAGGTATCGTTGCAGATTGAGGACGTGCCGCTGGAGACCGCCGTGCGGCTGGTGGCGGAGATGGCGGGCTTGAAACCGGTGAAGGTCGGCAACGTCCTGTTCGTGACCACCAAGGCACTCGCGAACGAGATGCGCAACGACCCCGAACTCGGCCAGCCGGTCCAGCCGGGTCAGCCGCAGCCGATTATGCCGGGGGGCCCTGGCTTCCCCGTCCCGCCGGTCGCCGTGCCGGGCGGTATTGGAATCGCGCCGCCGGGTGTTCCAGGTACCGTGGTCCCCGGCGTCGAGAAGGCCGCCGACCCGGACGTGAAGCCCAACGACGGCGACAAGAAGTCCGCTGACGACAAGGCGAAAATCGAAAAGGACGTACCCAAGGCGGACCCCAAGCCAGATCCCAAACCCGACACGATCAAGAAGGATAAAGAAGGATAACGCGGCGGTTGTTCGACGCCACAGGCGGGGCAGAGCAGCAAGGCACACTCCAAAACCGGTGCGCCTCTCAACCCACGTCACCGGGCGCACGCGGTTCGCCCGGTCGATTTAGATCGACATTCGCCCCGGACTTCGACCCGCGCCGATCTCGACCCTTGCCAACAAGAAGCCGCCCCGTACCGCCGGCCCCGCAAAGAAAGCGGCGGCAAAGCGCCGCACTCCAAAAAGGCGCTTTCCCCTCGTTAGCGAGCGGAACCTGGGAACCAGGCTTCCCAAACGCAGAGCTTGGGAACGAGAACCAGGGCCGCTCGCCCGGCAAAACTTACTCCCGAATGGTTGCCACACCCACGGCCCCCGGTTGACGTTGCCCCGTCGGAGATTGGCTGTTATACGCATCCCAACGGTGGCAATCGCGCGCCACCCTTCCCGCACCGGCCCGCACCGGTGCATCCCCACTCCGCCCGTCGAGGGACCGACCCGTGTTCAAACGTATGCCTCTCGCGTTCGCCCTCTCGACCCGACGTGCTTTCACCGGCAGCGGTAAACCTTTGGACTCGTTACCGGCCGAGTGACGGGGCGGAGTCTTGATGCGGCCTCCCGCGTTGAGGCTCTGCCCGTGCTATATCAAATCGGGGATCGTGCAATTCGTCAGATCAATCGAGCCGGCTGCCTGTACGAAGCGTGCCGCAATCTCTGATTGACCTAGACCCTCCCAACACTTCGCCCGGAAGAGGAGGACGTGTTCGGGGGGCAGACCCCGGGGAGACGGTTGTCGAAGAAACCGCAACACGGTGTCGAAATCGCCTTGTTGGTAGGCGTCTTGAGCGGCTTTCGCCTCCGCAGACCAGTGTTCGCGTTCGGCCGCCGTCATCTCGACTTGTTTCGGCCCCCGTTCAGCAAGTGCGTAGAGGTCTTCCGAGAGACCGCCGACCCTTTGTCGGCCTTCCTCCGACAGCGCGTACCACGGTTCATCCATCCGGTCGCGCAGCGCATCCGCTTCCTCCGTGTCGCCTTTCCCCTGGGCGATGAGGTCGTGCAGATTCAAGAGCAGGGCCGCGTAAACGGGTACTGGTTCCCGGTCGGTCCCCGTCGTCGCCGTGATGGTCGTCATGGGTTACCCCTCGTCGATGATCCAGAAGCTTTGCGTGGCCGTCAACGCCCGTTCGTAAGCCGCCAGCGGCATTTTTCGCGCCGGTTCAACGTTGGCGTGGCTAGCGGAATCCGGCGCGAGCAGCAGGTCGCTGGTAAGGGCGCAGGCGACAAAGGGTCCGTCCCCCATGCGCCAGCAGTGCAACTTGTCGTTGCCGGTGGCTCGCGGGCATTTCGCCTTCAGGCGGCGGGGAATGCGGTGATCGGGCAACCCGCGCCATGCCGGGGCCACGGACATTCCACCCGTCCCCGGCTGAACACTTCCGTCCCCGGCGACCGCAAGGTCCTGAACGACCGCAGGCGCCACCCGGACACCCAGCGTATTTGCACTCGAACCAATTACCGGCTTGTTACCATCGCTGAACATCGTGCGGTAGATCAACGGCATCGCCAACTCAGCAAAAGTGTGAACGGCACGGGTAACGTCCTGAACCCCTTCGTTATCCTTGTACCTGCCTATTATAACTCGTTATTGCCGGTAGGCACCGACTTGCCGGCCGGTTACGGCAGCTATTCAAACCCCGGCAACAACGGCTGCGTCGTCGCGCCGGTGCGTCGGACCTTCCCGTTTGGCGCGCGTCCTTTTTTCCGCTTACCGACCGGGCTGCGCAAATCCAACGGCGTGCCCGGCACGTCCTGCTCCGCCGTGTGAACCGCGGCCTTAACCTCCAACTCGCCCAGTAGCGCCCGCAGCGCCTCGCGCGCCAGCGCCGGCCGGTTGCAATCGCGGCTCAGGTGTAGCTGGACGACATGCCGCAACCGTCCCGCCGGCGACCGCGCCAGGACGGCGCGCACCAGGGCGGCGGCCTGGTCGTTCGACAGGTGGCCCTCGTCACCCAGGACACGCGCGATCAGCATTGGCGACCGACCGCTCGTGTATTCCATGCGCACGTCGTGGTTGAACTCGACCGCCAGCAGGTCCACGTCGGCCAGGCGCTCGGCCAGCAGGTCGTCCCAGCAACCGAGGTCGGCGACGTAGCCGAGGGCCGCCGCCTGGCCGAAAAGGTCGGGGCCGCCCTCGATCCGAAAGCCGAACGTCGCGCCGCCGTCGTGGCGGATCGGCAACGCCTGGCACCGCAAGCCCGGTGCCAACTCGAACACGGCATGGGCGTCGAAGGACCGCACCAGGTCCGCCGCGACGAGGTCGCCGAACACGGGCGAGTAGCGGCGGAGCGTGCAATGATGGTGGGCGTGGCAGTAAAGCGGGATGCCGCGCCGGTGCAGGTGGGCGAACGTGCGGTCTTTCCAGTGGTCGGAATGCGTGTGCGTCAACAGTACGGCGTTGACCGACGCCCACGACTGCCCGACGGCCGTGAGCCGTTGCGACAGCATGCGCGGGCCGATACCCGCGTCGATGAGCACGCCGAAGTTCGCCGCCTCGACCAGGCTGGCGTTGCCGCCACTGCCGCTGGCCAGCACCGTGAAACGCAGTCCCATGCAAACTCCCTGTGCCGCTTGCGGCGGAGCGCTCAGCCGCAAGCGGCGGAACTATTCGTACCGCAGCGCCTCAATCGGGTCGAGCCGCGACGCCTTCCAGGCCGGATAAAAACCGAAAAACACACCGACCGCGCCCGACACCAGCACCGCCAGCAGGATTATCAGCGGCGAAATTACCAACGGCCAGCCGACCGCGACCGCCAGCCCCACCGCGATCGCCAACCCCAACGTGATGCCCATGAACCCGCCGATCAGGGACAGGATCATTGCCTCGATCAAAAACTGCGTCAGCACGGCGTTGGCCGTCGCGCCGAGCGCCATGCGCAGGCCGATCTCGCGCGTCCGCTCCGTCACCGACACCAGCATGATGTTCATGATACCGATGCCGCCCACCAGCAGCGACAACGACGCAATCACCGCCACCAACAGCTTCAGCGTGCCCGTCACGACGTAACCCAGTTCGGCCATTTCGGCCACGCTGCGCACGTCGAAATCCTCGTTGCCGGGCTTCAGGCGGTGCGTCTTCTGCAACACGCGCGTGATTTCTTCCTTGGCCGGGTCGATTTCGGTTTCCGAGCGCACCGCCGTCAGGATCATATATATCTTTTCGTCGCCGCCGACGAGCTTGTTCTGCAACGTCGTGATCGGCACGAAAACCGCATCGTCCTGGTCGTCGCCGATCGGGTTCGGCCCTTTCGGCACCAGCACGCCGACGACGCGCAGCTGCAATTGATCGACGCGCAACGTCTGGCCGACGGGATCGACGCCCGCGAACAGCTTTTGCCGGACCGTCTCGCCGAGGACGCAGACGGTCGCACTCTCGTTCAACTCCTTCTGCGTGAAGAACCGGCCGCCGGGCACGACCTTCCACTGGCGAATGGCCTGCACGTCGGGCGTGGTGCCGTTGATGACGGTCGGCCAGTTCGCCGTGTGGGTCGAGGCGGTGCGGTGTGTGACCTGCTCCTCGGACACGCCGACGAGCAAGTAGCCGAGTTGCTTGCGGAGCGCGGCGGCGTCCGCGCGCGTCAACGGCGTGGCGTCGGCGATGGTGCCGGACTTGGTGCGCGCCCCGGCGCGAATCAGGATTATGTTCTTGCCGACACTTTCGAGGCGCTCTTGCAACTTGGCCTCGACGCCATCGCCGGCGGCCACCATCGCGATGACGGCACTGATGCCGATGATGATGCCGAGACTGGTCAGAAACGACCGGCCCTTGTGCGCGAGCAGCGTCCCGACGGCCAGGCGGATCGCGGCGAGGAAGGTCAAAGTTCGCTCCCCTGTATTGCCGCTTGCGGCTTTGCAATTCCTGCAAAGCCGCAAGCGGCAAATCACACCACCCCCTCGCTCGTCTCGGCGATGAGTTGGTCCACCACGTCTTTCAGGTCGCCGGTGCGCTTGAACGTCGCCAGCTGCCGGTCGGCGCTGGAGCCGGTTTGCAGGATTCGGTAGGCGTACTCGATCTCCTTGCGCGTCCCCAACTCGTCCATCGTGTCGCCGATGAACCACTGCAACAGTTCTTCGATCAATGCGCGCGCCGGCAACTCCTGCTGCTTGCCCAGGTCGAGCAGCTTGCCGTCCAGGCCGTAGCGCACGGCCCGCCACTTGTTCTCTTCGATCAGCGAAACCGGGTAGGGTCGGAAGGTCAGGTTGTCGCGGCGCAGCTTCCACAACCGGGCGATGATCGCCTGGAAGATGGCCGCGATGCAAACCGCCTCATCGACGCGCGTGCAAACGTCGCAGACGCGGAATTCCAACGTCGGGTACTTCCAGTTGGGCCGCACGTCCCACCAGATTTTGGAGCCGTCGGGGATCGAGTTGGTGCGCACGAGCGAATCGACCAGGTACTGCAATTCGGCCCACGACCCCAGGTCCGGCGGGATGCCCGAGCGCGGGAAGTGGCGGAAAATGATGCTGCGGTACGACTTCAAGCCGGTGTTGCGGCCCACCCAGAACGGCGAACTGGACGACAGGCAGAGCACGTGCGGCAAGAAGTAACGGGCGACGTTCATGGCGTCGATCAGGAATTCCTTGTCCTCGATGCCGATGTGGACGTGCGTGCCGAAGATGAGTAACTCTTGCGCGAGGTCTTGCATGTCCTCGCGGACGCCGAGGTAGCGGTCCAACGGCGTAATTTCCTGCTGCGTCCAGGACGAAAAGGGATGCGTCCCCGCCGCCGCGATCTTGAGACCGTTGCGGCCCGCCAGTTCGATGATAACGCCGCGCAAGCGGATCAATTCGGCACGCGCCTCGGCAGGCGTGTTGCAAACCTCGGTGCCGACCTCGACCATCGACTGGTGCAGTTCGGCCTTCACCTGCTCGCGCAGTTGGAGCTTGCTGTCCTGCAAAATCTGCGTGATGTACGACCGCAGCTCGCGCGTGTGGGGGTCGATGATCTGGTATTCTTCCTCGATGCCGATCGTCAGCGAGGGCGGTTTCATCGTCGCTCCAGGGGTGGGAATTGCCGCTTGCGGCGTTGCGGGCAAGACCGCAACGCCGCAAGCGGCAGATGTTAGTTCAACCGGGGTCGATCCCAGTCGGTCAGCTGCCGTTGCAAATCGTCGAACGCCAGCGGTCGGCGCGGCACGCGGAAGAAGTCTTCCGCCAACACCGCGATCGTCGTCTGCATCGCCTGGACGCGGTTGACCTCCAATTCCAGCCGCCGCAGCCAGAACGGCACGTCCAGGCCCACGCCCGTCGGCGTCGCCGTGTAGGCCCGCAACTCTTCGCGCAACCGTGCGAACGCCGGGCCGCTCTCGGCCGGTTCGGACTCCGCCATCGCCGGCTCGATCAGCGCACACAAACGGTCCAGCGCCAGCGGCTTGATGAAGCGCTCGTTGAGCCGGTCGCTGACGGTGCTCAAATGCACGCCGCGGCCGCGCTCCAGGCGGCTCAACTGCTGCAAATGCTGGTCGGCCAGGTCGTGGGTCAACCGCGTGAGCGATTCTTCCCACAGCACCGCGGCCTCGTTGCGCCCCTGCCGCGCCAGCACTTCGTGGGCCAAAATCAGCGGCCGGAAGTGCCACGCACTGCGCTCGTAGCCCGCCTTGAGCCGCAGGAAATCGAGCAGGACGTACAGGTTCTCGCCGTAGTCCGATTGCGTCGTGGTGGAATTGTAGTCCTTGTACTCCTCGTAGTTCTCGACCACCGCCTGCAATACCAGTTCCAGGCGGCGCACCGCGTCCTCGCGGCGCACGCGGGTGCCGAGGTCGTCGATCAGGCGCATCGGGTGCAGCGGGTCGGGGTTTTCGCCGAGGTGCGCCAGGTACGCGCCGACGCCGCGGCTGAGGATGCCGCGCAGGTTGCCCAGCGTCATGAAGCGGGCGTGAAACAGGTCGCCGCCGTAGTGCTGGATGAAACTCTGCAACTCCTTGACTTCGGCGTCGCTCGCCACTGTTTCGAGGACCGAAAGCTGCAACGTGCGGCTGTGTTCGATCCACAGCGTCAGGAACGGCGTCGTCAGCCGTTCGAGCAGCGCGACCAGCTGGGCGTCGTCCACCCGGTCGGCTTCCCAGCCCGCGGCCGAGGCGACGACGCTCTCGACGACGGCCTGGTAACCGGCCTGAAAAAAGTGGTTGAACTCACTGACGCCCTGGCCGCGGCCGGGGTGTGCCTGCTCCATGGCGCGGGCCGTCTTGAGCAATTCGTACGTCTCGCGCACCAACCCCAGGCGCGGCAAGTTGGTGAGCAGGGCACGCAAAATCGTCTGGGCGACGCGGACGCGCAACAGCTGCCGCGGCGACCCGCCCTTGGCCAACGGCAGGACGAGCAACGGCTCGCTTTTGAAGTGGTCGAGGAAGTCGTTGTAAGCTTCCCGCGCCGGTCCCGGTTCGCCGCCGAACAACGCCTGTTCGAGGCGCAGGGCCGCCGGCTCCCACTCCGGCCCGCCGGGACGTGTTGGTGCGTCTACCGACGACGGCTCCTCACGAACGGCAAGCGCGTTGGCGGCCCCCTGGAGCGCACTGACCGCCAGGGAAGTGTCGAGACAGGTGCCGATGGTGGCGTACAGCAGCAGCTCCTTGAGGCCGCGGCGGCGGTCGAACTCGACCAGCGAATCGAATGCGGCGGTCGGCTCCGGCACGGGGTAGTCGTGGACCGCGTCGAGCAGGGCCAACAGCCGTAATTGGTTGTGCCGGGCCGCCAAAAGCCAGGCCGTAACGGGCGATTCTTCACCCGCGGTGGCGGCCGGCAATTGCTGATCCAGCGTGACCACGGCCAGGAACCGGCCCGCGATCTGCCACAACCGCGCCAGCGTCGAGAGAAAGCGCAGCCGTTTTTCCAGCCGCTCGGCCTCGCGCTCCAGGTCGAACTCCTCGACCGGGCCGCCGTCCGCGACGGAGCTTTCCTCCTCGTCGTCGGTGCTGTCCTGGTAGGTCATGTCATCGTACGCCGCGTCGTACAGGTCCGGCGTCTCTTCTTCCTCGTCCTCCTCGTCCTCTTCCGCATCGACGATCTCCAACGTCGGCACCTGCCAGTAGTCCTCGGCGTTGGCTTCGAGGTAGTCGAAAAACTTCACGATGGCGTCGCGCCGGGCCAGAACGTCGCCGGCGCGAGTGAGGGACAGCATCCAGCGCAGGGCCAGGTTCGGAAAGGAATAGCTGCCGTCTTCGAGCGGAATCTGCTCGACGTTGCCGAGCCAGTGGGCCAGGAGGGCGAGCGCCGCACGGTAGTCGGCCTTCTTCAAAAGCGTGTCGATGACGAGGTAAAACGCCTTGGGAGAGCGGAAATTGTCCAAATGCTTGCGCCAGAAGGCGAGGTCGGCGGTCGCTTCGCCGCGGTCGTGCCAGACGGCGAGGGCGGCGGCGACGTTGGCGGCGGACGACGCGGCCTCGGCGCCGAGGACCGGATGCACGTCGCCGACCGACGTGGTGGCGAAGCGGTCCCACCACGCCGCCAGCGTAACCTGGCCGGCACCCAACGTCCGCACCAGGTCGCCGTCGCCCGCCGCCGCCGCCTCGCTCATCAGGCGGGCGTACAGGTTGAAAATCTGCTCGACGACCTGCACTAGCTCGTCCACGCGCGGGTCGCGCACGCTGTCCTCGCGGGCCGGCGACAGCGGAAACAGACCCTGAAAGCCCAGGACGTTCCAGGGGTCGGCGACGGCCCCGCAGGCGACGCCCCGGTGCAGCAAATCTTCAACTTGAGGCAGCCGGACGGCGGCCTGGCGCAACTGGCCCTTGTCGCCCTCGACGCGGCCGCTGGTCAGGTGGCCGAAGATGTCGCTGAGCAGCCGCAGCGAGACGGTCGGAATGCGGTTCGCGGCGTCGCGGCTGGCGTTGGGGTAGCCCATCTCGGCGAACAGTAGTGCCAGGTAGCGCTGCTGCATTTGCGTCGCGCGGTGCCGGGCCAGGTAGGCGTTCAGATGTTGCCGGGCCGCGCCGAACGGCTGCCGGGTGGTCGCCTGCTCCTGCCGCAACCGGGCCGCATGCGCGCCGCCGATGCGCGTGAGCAGTTGTTCGTAAAAGGCGTCGCGGTAGCGGGCGATGCGCGGGATCAGGACGGCGAGCGTGGCCGTGGAGTCGTGGGCCGTCGGGCCACTGCCGCTGACGCCGGCGGCCATGAGGATCGTGCCCGCGAAGACCGCCGCCGCCTCGGTCAAGCGCTCGGCGCGCTCGGCCGGCGACGCCTGTTCGATCCGGTCGAGCAGGGCGTCGAGCGTGATCTGGCGGGCGACGTAACGGCGGTAGCGACCCTGGTTGTCGAGGTGGTGCGGGTCCCACTCGCCGAAGACGTAATTGGGCCGGCGGTTGACTGGATGGCCGTGGTCGTAGGCGCGCAGGTCCACGGCCAACTCGTCGAGCAACGGCAAGTCAAACTGGGCGTCGGCCAGGACGTTCGGGTCGGTCGCGGCCAGGATTTCGAGCGCGCGGCTGGTGAGGGCGTGATACCGCCCCGCCGCCACGCCGGCCCCCTGAATGAACAGAGGCAGCGGCCGGCTGCGTTCGTGGTCATACGGCTCACCCTGGGGCCGCGTCTCAAGGACGGCAATGGGCCGATAGCCGATGAAGTCGTTGAGGCGCTGCAAAACGCCGCCGATCTCCGGCACTTCGTCGGCGCGGGCGCGCTCGGCCAGCACCGCCTCGCAAACCCGCGCCAGGAAGAAGGCGCTAAACAGATCGCTCTCGTGCAGATGGGCGAACATGTCGGCGTGGTGTTGCCGGTAGGCGGTCAAAACTTCGCCGGCAAGTGTAAGCACGGTTTCGGCCTGCACGATGTCGCGGAACGCCGGGTTCGCCGCGTCATGGAGTACGTGCAAATCGTCCCGCAACTGCACGAGAAGCGGGCGCACGGCGGAGCCGGGTTGCAGTCCCTCGCGGCGCGCGAGGGTGGCGACGGCCTCGTTGAGTTTCTGTTGCCAACGGGGGTCGGGTCGGCCGTCGGAGAAGTTCAAATAGCCCAGCAAAGCCGAACTCAGGCGTCCCTGTTCGTCGGATGAAATCACCGCAAGGTCCTCTCGGCCGTGAGCGCGCCGCCGGGCCGCCGCGCAACCGTGTTGCCTCTGCCCTTGCAGCATACCATTTGTCAGGCCGGGACAGCTAGGGAAGCAGAGCGGACCGGGTGTTTGCCGGCTTATGGCGAGCGCCCGCCTTTTTGCGCGCCGACGCTCGCCTGACGGCGTTGCTTAACCGCTTTGCGAAGGCTACGATCTGAATGCCTCCCTTTGGCGGGTCTGGCAAAGACCCGATCTGGTATATCCCGATCGCTTCGCTGGGCGACGATTTGCAGTTCCGCCAGAATTCGGCCGCACACGGCCTCATCGAACCGGCTCGAACGATGTTGATCGGGGAGTTGGAGACGGCTCTTGGAGCGACCAAGCCCGAATGGAAGAAGCTGCCATGAATGTCGAGTGCCAACATGAATTGAAGGCGGCGATCAAGTCCGAGATGTCACTTGAGGCAATCGTGGCGCTACTGCGCCAGTACAAGGAAGAGGGCGTTACGCAAGGGGAAGTGTATGCGTTCCTCGAAGCCCTGCACCAAGCGGCACCCGATGAGGAAGGGGATGATCGCATCTTGGAGGTCGCGGATTTCGTGGCTGGATTTTGTGCAGCGCACATGAAAGTGTCGTAGGGTGGGTGTCACTGCGCTCCATCCACCGGCGGAAACCTGTCGCGCCCGGTGGGTGTCGCTCCACACCCGGTGCGACTGCCCAAATCGGGAGGTACACCCAAACACCGACATGGTCTCAAGAAGGACCGACGATCCAACCGAAAAAAGTAGAATGGCTGGATGGGTCCCACAGCCGGCCGAATCGAGGGACCGAATGTAGCGAACAAAACGATTGTACGGCCCAGCATCGTCGGGGCAAGGGAACTGGAAAATGACGACACGGCAAGCCTCGACAACAGCCAAACCGCTCTCGCTGCCGAAAGACCTCCCCGTCGCGGATCTCTTCTTGGACCCGAAGAATCCTCGGCTCGCCAGTGAAGATATGTCCCTCGACCAACAGGACGAGATTGCAAAGATCCTCTGGCAAGATCGGGCAGTCAACGAACTCGTTGATTCTATTGCTGCCAGTGGCTACTGGAGGCACGAAGAGCTATTCGCCGCCAAAGAGGGCGGAAAGCTAGTCGTCATCGAAGGTAACCGCCGGCTCGCTGCTGTCAAGCTCCTCACCGACCACGGCTTGAGAAACCGCATCGGGATAAGCGGGCTCCCCACGCTCAGTGCCCCTGACCGGCAGAAACTCGAAACCTTGCCGGTGATCGAGTGCCGGCGTGAGGATGTCTGGCAGTACATCGGGTTCAAGCACGTCAACGGCCCGCAAGACTGGGACTCCATCGCCAAGGCGGAGTACATCGCCCGCGTGCACAACGACTACGCGATCTCCCTCGACCAGATCGCCCGGACCATCGGCGATCGCCACGACACCGTGCGTCGTCTCTACCGCGGGCTGATGGTCCTGCAGCAGGCCGAGCGGACGGGCAAGTTCGATGTGCATGATCGGTACAACACCCGCTTCGCATACTCCCACCTCTGGACCGGGCTCGGATACGAGAACATTCAGAACTTCCTTGGCCTGACGACGGACAAGGGCTTCGAGCCGAACCCGATTTCCAAGAACAACCTAGAACACCTCCGAGAACTGTGCCTCTGGCTTTACGGCAGCAAGAAGGAGCACAAAGAGCCGATAGTTCGCAGCCAGAACCCCGACCTTCGCAAACTTGACGAGACGCTCGGAAGCAAGAACGGTGTTGCTGCCCTGCGGTCCGGCCTTCCTCTTGAGACCGCTCTCAAGGCCAGCCGCGGAGACGAGCGACTCCTTCGTGAAGCTCTGGTCCTGGCTGAGCAGAAACTCAAAGAGGCCAGGGGCTTGGTGCTTACCGGATTCGGCGGCGAGGACGCCGATCTGTTAAGCAAGGCAAAGGTTATCCGAACCATCTCAGAGAACATCGCAGTCGAGATGGAGGATATTGCATCACAGGCCGCCGGGGATGGGACCGCCAAGCGGCGGAAGAAGCGAGGCTCGGAATGATCCAGACCGACTCCGTGCCGGAACCCACTGCCCCGCCAGAACACCACGCTGATTTTCTGGAACGCTCCACCCTCCGCAGCGTCAAGAAGAGCGTGTCAGTCCAGGAGTTCATCCGAGACCTGGGGATCGGCAACGCAGACGAGACCGTTGGTGACTCGTCGGAAGACGATGACAGTGAAAACGTCGAGGAAGCCGCCGAGGACATTGCCCAGACCGCGTTTGACGAACTCGACGAACGCCGCCGAAACTTCGGGACACATTTCGCTCACTATCCCTTCGAGGTGACAGGCAACACGATTACCCTGAAGGCCAAGGGAGAGGAGCATCTCTACACGTTTCTCTCCCTCCTGTCTTGGTTCGGCAAGGACGCCGGACCGAAAGGTGCAGACGGGGAAAAGATATTTGAGGACGTGTGTGCCAAGGCCGCAGAGGTGTACCTCGGTGGACCGGGAGGCCGAGTGCAGTCGTTTGTGTTCGGCTTCCCTCGACGGGTCCAACCCAAGGGATTTGCGGACGCTCTGGACAAGCTCTGCAAGACACTTGGCGAAGGAGGGGGGCACCACAAAGGCCGTCCCAAGCTCCCGGACCAGAAGGACGGCAAGCTTGATATCGTAACCTGGGTCGAGTTCCTGGACTCCCGCCAGGGGAAGATCATAACCTTCGGCCAATGTGCCACCGGCCGGAACTGGGAAGAGAAGATTTCTGAGCTTCCAGCCCCGGATCGGTGGTGTGGCCACTGGATGGCGGACACCCCGACCGTCCTACCGCTCAGGTCTTTTTTCGTTCCACACCGCATCGAGCGGGACAGTTGGTCGCATGGCTGCACGTTCGGAGGAATCCTTTTCGACCGCTGCCGAATCGCGAGCCTGGCCTCTGAAACCGGCGATAACCTGAGACAGCAGTGGATCGACTGGTCGGCACACGTCCTCAACAAGATCAGGGGGACGTTGCCATGAGACACCGTTTCCATGCCTTGTGTCCTTATTTCGCCATGTTCCCTGAGTCGTTCGTCGAGACATGGGTCGAACGTCTCACGAAGCGAGACACCGTTATCTTGGATCCGTTCTGCGGGAGAGGCACCACCCCTTTTCAGGCAATGCTGATGGGCCGCCGGGCCATTGCCAGCGACATCAACCCGGTCGCCTACTGCATCACCAAAGCAAAGACCAACGCCCCTGCCGCGAAGGTTGTCCGCCGCCGCATCACCGAACTGGAGAAAGGGTATTCGTCGCGTTCGTGGGAGCCGTTTAGGCGAAAAATGCCGGAGTTCTTTCACTACGCCTATAGCAGGGAGACCCTGCGTCAGCTTCTCTACCTGCGGGAACATCTCGATTGGGAGCATAATGGCACCGATTGCATGATCGCAGCCCTGGTACTTGGATCCTTGCATGGGGAGACAGAGAAGTCGAGCTCCTACCTCAGCAACCAGATGCCCCGGACGATCAGCACGAAGCCGGCGTACTCCGTCAGGTTCTGGCAGAAACGAGACTTGCAGCCGCCCGACCGGAACACTTTTGAGCTGCTTCGGAGCCGGGTCACATTTCGTTATGAGAGTGAGCCACCCGACGGACGCGGGACAGTATTGAGGACCGACATGCGGGAGCTGCCGCGGCTCCTGGACGCCGAATCCGAGCCAATCCGGTGCGTGATCACATCTCCACCCTATCTGGACATAACAAACTTTGAGGAGGATCAGTGGCTTCGCCTCTGGTTCTTAAGGAATGAACCCCGCCCAACCTACCGAAAGATCTCCAAGGACGACCGTCACGAGCGAGCCGATCACTACTGGGATTTTATCTCGGACATGTGGCGGGTACTCGGGAAGGTCATGGCCAAGAAGGCAGATGTCGTAATCCGCATCGGCGGGAAGAATTTCGATCAGGACGAGATGGGGAATCGACTCCGGGGCACTAGTGTCTTCTCCCAGAGGCGAGTTGACCTGATCCATGGTGAGACAAGCCAGATTCAGCGACGTCAGACGGACTCCTTTCGCCCCGGCACGAAGGGGTGCTTAGTCGAAGCGGACTTCCACTTCCGGATCTACTAGGTAATAACCCACCGACGTTTAATGGGCAGCAGCCGTGAGGAGGGGACTCTACTCGTGGGCAAGCAAACTTCTGACCTGCGACGAGGAGTACATCTGACACGCTGACGCCCCGACGGTCGCCACTTGCATTCGCCACCTGCCCACCGCGTCCCGCCGTCCGGAAAAGAGGAAGTCCCCCAACCCAAAACGCCGATCCCCCTTTTGACATCCCGCGCGCGGCCTCCCTAGAATGGATGAAGAGTGGGTGTAGACGCCATCCGGTCACTCGACCGCCTCCAGGAGCCGCAGCGCATGACCGCTTTGACCGCCATCCCGATCTACAACGAAGAACGGCACCTGGAAGACGTGTTGCGCGAGGTACGCCGGTACACGGCGCACATCCTCGTCGTCAATGACGGCTCCACCGACCGCACCGGCGAGCTGCTGGCCGCTCAGCCGGACGTGCGCGTGATTACCCACCCGCACAACCGCGGTTACGGGGCCGCCCTCGTCTCGGCGTTCGATTACGTCACGCAGCACGCCGAGTTCGACGTGCTGGTGACGATGGATTGCGACGGCCAACACGAGCCGGCACGCATTCCGGTGTTGCTCGAAGCGATCCACGACGCCGACCTTGTTTCCGGCAGCCGGTATTTGCGCGACTTCCACCAGGACTCCGAGCCGCCGCACGACCGCCGGCAGATCAACTTCCAGATCACGCAAAAACTGAACGCCCGCCACCGGCTGCACCTGACGGACGCGTTCTGCGGCTTCAAGGCGTACCGCCGCGAGGCGTTGCAGAAACTGCACGTCACCGAAACCGGCTGGGGCATGCCGTTGCAACTGTGGGTCCAGGCCGCGCGGCTCGACCTCCGTATCAAGGAGATCGGCGTGCCGCGGTTGTACATCGACCCCAACCGCGTGTTCGGCGGCGTCCTCGACGACGCGGCGGAGCGGCTGGCGTATTATCACCGCGTCATCGCGGACGCCGAGGCGGAATGCCTGCCCGCGCCGGCGGAAGCCGCGCAGCCGTCGTGTTGCTGGTCAAACCTGCTGCCCAAGGAAAGCTGCCGGTGAGCCTCGGCCCCCCGCTGCGCGCCCCGTCCGCGGACGGGGCCGTCCTGGCCGTGCCGCCTTTGGCGACCGTCGGGCCACTGCTCGAAACCAACCGGCGCCGCCTGGCACGCCCCGCCGTGGACGTGCTGGGCCGGCCGTGGGACGACCTGCGACGCGCGGCCCGTCACGCCGCCGTCGCCGCAGCAATCGATTATCTTCGCTCCCTCGGCGAACCCGTTCCCGACCTTTCGCACGAACACCTCTTGCTCGCCGGCCATCAGCCGGAGCTGTTTCATCCCGGCGTCTGGATCAAGAACTTTGCCCTCAACGGCCTGGCCCGCCGGCACCGGCTGACAGCCCTGAACCTCGTCGTTGACAACGACACGGTCAAGGCGACGGCCCTGCGCTTGCCGCATGCCGCCAGCCCCGAGCACCCGTGGCCCTACGCGGTGACGGTCCCTTTCGACCGCTGGACGAGCGAAGTGCCCTACGAAGAGCGAACGATTGCCGAGCGGTCCTTGTTTCACCACTTCCCCGACGAGGCCTTGGCGGTGCTGCGCCCGTTGGGCCTGGAACCGTTGCTTCCCGCGTTTTGGGAAGAAGTGTTACGGCAAGCCGAACGGACGCCGTTGTTGGGCAACTGCTTCGCCAGGGCGCGGCGGACGTTCGAGCGGCGCTGGGGTTGCCACAACCTCGAAGTCCCGGTGAGTGCCGTCTGCCGGACCGAGCCGTTCGCGTGGTTCGCGTGCCACCTCTTGGCCGAGTTGCCGCGCTTCCACGCCGTTTACAACGATTGCGTCCACGACTACCGCCGTCGTCACGGCATCCGCAGCCGCAACCACCCGGTGCCGGACCTAGCGGCGGACGGCGACTTTTACGAAACGCCATTCTGGGGCTGGCGCAGCGGCCAGGCGCGGCGCGGCCGCCTCTTCGCAAGGGTTATAAACGACCGCCTCGAACTGCGCAGCGGCACCGAAACCTGGCCGACCCTGCCGGCACCAAACGGCCACCCGACAGGGACAGTCGCCGCATGGCAAAACCTGGAACGCGACGGCTACAAGGTGCGCAGCCGGGCGTTGAGCAACACGCTGTACGCCCGGCTGTTCCTGAGCGAGCTATTCATGCACGGCATCGGCGGCGGCAAGTACGACGAGCTGACCGACGCGATCTTGCACCGCTTCTACGGCTGCGAACCGCCGGCGTTCCTGGTGCTGACGGCAACGCGCCTGCTGCCGCTGCCGACGCTGCCGTGCGGCCCGGACGACCGCCGCCGCCTGATCCGCCGGGTGCGCGACGTGCATTACCACCCGGAGCGCTACGTCGCCGCGACCGCCGACCTGGACGAATTGGTACGCGAAAAACAGGCATGGGTGGCGCGCCCGCCCCTCACGTCCGCCGAACGCCGCGAGCGCTTTACAACAATCCGAAAGCTCACGGAGGTGCTGCGCGTACCGCTGGCCGGCGAGGAACAGCGCTTGCGCGAAGAGTTAGCGGGTTGCGAACGGCGGCTGGAAGCCAACGCGGTGCTACGGCGGCGCGACTACGCTTTTTGCCTGTACCCGGAGGCGACGTTGCGGCCGTTCTTGACGCAAATGCTTTGACCGGTCGGCCGCCTACCCGTTGGCGGGGAGAAGTAAAGGAACACTCGGCCCAAAGTTCAGAACACCGGCCCTTTTTGGGCCGGGGCTGTAGCAGCTAAGGGATCGCTGACGAAATAACTTCCCGCTGCGCGATGATTCCGTACCGCGAAGCGGTTGAACAACCGAGCCGGGGGTCGCGTACGCGCGCACCCCCGGAAAGCGGATGCATTAACAGCCTGCTTTCTCGGTGGACGGGCGCGCTTCCATACCGCGAAGCGGTTGGACAACCGAGCCGGGGGTCGCGTACTCGCGCACCCCCGGAACCAGACGACCGTCAACCCAATACTGTTCGGCTCGATTTTTGCTAACGAGTTTTCACCCTCGTTTTCCGGGCAGTCGGTGGTTCAGAGCGGGCATCGCACCGTGGAAGCAAACGTCCGTTCACTA
>JBBRLG010000068.1:0-19455 GCA_038231495.1 Gemmatales bacterium
CCGCGGCGGCTGGCGGCGGTGCGGCACGTCGAACAAATGCACCGCGACGCCGACGCCCGGCGGCGACGGTTCGTCGGGGTTGTACACTTCCAGCATCCCCAACCTACCGGGGCCTTGGCAGAGCGAATAGAACACCACCCGATCCTCCAGGCACTGGAATCGCAACGGCTGTCCGTCCTGGGGGTCCAGCGGCACCGATGATAGGAATTCCGGCACGAGTTGTTCCAGCCTGGCGGGCCAGCAGTCATGTCGGCGGCGATAGCGCTCCGCGGCAAGCGCGGCGATCAGGCAGCGCAGGTGCCCATCGGTACGCCGGGCCGCCTTGTCCATCTTGCCAAAGACCGTCGGCATGACGATGTGCATGATGCCGCGCGGCTGGCCCCGCATTTTTGAGTCGAACACTCCCGCAGGCTGGACGCGCTCGTGGGCCGGCAGCGCGGCGATCCGTACCGCCTCCGTTTGTGCCGCCAGGACGGTCAGATGCTGCGCACGGAAGTAATCCCTTGACAAAAAACTCGCGGTCTGCCCCGACCACGACGAGGGCGCGTCGGCCACGTCGTCCAAGGTAACGTCACCGCATTCAAGCGCGTCGAGCAGTTCGTGCATGGCGGCGCGCTCCCCGCGCGCGGCGACGAGCAGTCGCGGAAAGCGTTCCTCGTCTTCGAGCAATTCTTGTAGTTCGAGCAGGTGGTCGGGCTCCGGCTCTCCCTGAGCCAACACGCGCTCGACGACCTGACAGGTAATGCCCACACAGGCCATACGCACCAACTGCATGATAAAGAGGGATTCGTCGCCATTGGAACGGGCAACGTTGAGTAGCGCCCGACACGATCGTAGCGCTCCTTTCAGGTCGCCGTCCTGCGTTTGCAACAGAACGTCCTTCTGCAACAGAAACATGATTGATCGCGTACTGTCGGCGTGAGGAAGCCGCGTGGAGAAGATGTCGCGATGATAGGTGATTGGGTGCCGTCCACGCGATAGGGTCGCTAATTTCTGAGCTTCCTTCACGGCGTTAAGCGCGTCGCCCATTGCGTCGAGCAGGTCATCGGCGTCCTCGTCGTTAAATCGCTCCTGAGGTGGAACTTGGAGGAGACGGTCGTGAAGTTTCGGGTTCAGCCAGCCAGGGGGCAATAAATGGAACGCCGCACTCACGACCGGCGCGGAGTTCTCATTCTCTGGGATGACGGCCCGCGCCGCCTCGAGGTCCTGCAACCGCCAGCCGGGGTCCGTGCGGTCCAAGTCCGCGACTGCCTCCCGAAGTTCCTCGGCCGCGCGGTGGTGGCGATAAGCGTAATAACTGCCCAGGGAGACGACACAAACCAGAAAGGCGAGTAACAGCCGGACGCTCCAGCGCTGCCACCAGCGGCGGCGCGGGCGGAGGGTGCGACCCGGCTTGCCCGTGCCAGACGGCAAGGGTTGCGGTTCCCGGTTCGGCTCGTCGAGGAGGCTCATGGTGTGGTCCAATCTATTGCGGGTCGTCGTCCCCGATTGCGGGCTTGGGCCGCGGCGGCTGGCGGCGGTGCGGCACGTCGAACAAATGCACCGCAGTGCCGACGCCGGGGGGAGACGGCTCGTCCGGGTCGTAATGGTCCCGGTCGCCTCCCGCCAACAGTTTCTCATACACGGAGTAGACCACCATCCGGTCGGGCCGTTGGTGCAAACGTAAGAGTTTGCCGTCCTCCGGGTCGAGCGGCACGGCGGACAGAAAATCCGGCACAAGCTTGGCTAGCGACTCGGGCATACGGCCGTGTTTGCGCCGGTAGCGCTCGGCCGCAAGGGCGGTGATTACACACCGTAGCTGGCCGTCGCTGCGTCGGGCGATCGAGTCAAACAGCGTTACCGTGCCGGGCAGTGAAACATTCACGGCACCCTTGTGCTTGGACAGGCGCAACTCGAGTGCCCGGACCGGTTGAGCGCGTTCGTGGTCCGGCAGCAGGGCGAGTTGGACGGCTTCCGTTTGGAAGGCAAGGATTTGCGGGTGCCAGGAAAGAACCCGGTCGCGGTCCAGGAATTCCAAGTTCCGGTCATTCCCGGTCGGCGGTCGATGCTGGAAATCGGCCAAGCTGATTTCGCCGGATTCGATGGCGGCCAGTGCCTCGTGAACCTCGGCCCGCCAGCCGCGGAACGCGACCGACAAACGCGGGAAGCGCTCTTCTTCTTCCAAACCGTGTTGCAAGCGGAGTAGTTCGTCGGCGTCCGGTTCACCTTGAGCCAGGACGCGCTCGGCGACGCGACAGGCGATGGCGGCAGCCGTGACGCGCGTCAATTGAGAAATGAACAGCGGTTCGTCGCCGAGGGAACGGCCGGCATTCAGCAGTGCCCGACAGGAGAGCAGCGCACCCTTGAGGTCGCCGTCCTGGGCCTGGGACAGGACGTCTAGCTCAAGAAGACTGACGATCAGCCGCATGTGCTGCGCGCTGCCGAACCGCATCTGGCCGACATCGGCCTCGTACGCGGTGGGGTACCTCCCCTTCGGCAAGTCGGCCAGCTTGCGAGCCTCCCGCAAAGCGATTTGCAATTCGTTAAGCTCGTCGCGCAACCGGGTGCCGTCCGCATCGTCCAGTCGCGTTTCCGGCGGCAGGTCGTCGAAGCTCACTGTCGAGTAAGGCGACGACCAACCCTTTGGAAGTGTCCGGAACGCCGCCTCCGCGACGGTGGCGGCGTTTTCGGCGTCCGGTACGATCGCGCGCGCCGCCTCGATGTCTTGCCGCCGCCAACCGGGGTCGGTACGGTCCAGGTCCGCCAGGTATGCCGCCAGGTCGGCCGCGAGGCGATGGCGGTAATAGGCGTAGCATCCCACGCCGACGCCGACGATCAGCAAGCCGGCAACCAGTCCACGCACCAGCCACTTTCGCCATCGAAATGGTCTCGGTTCGCTAGCGCGGTCGCCTGTGTGAAGGGCCGGCATGTCGTTGTCTCCGGACAGTGAACCCCGCGCGACCGCGAACGAGGCGGATTGTCACCCCGGAATCTGGGCCTTGCGCCGCCGCGCGCCGGACGGGCGCGGGTCGCCGTCCAGCAGGCGATCCAGATTATAACCTGCCAGCCGCGCGGAATGTCCGTGAAAATGTTCTTCCAACAGCGGCCGAATGTGGTGCTGCCAGACCACGCGCAAACGCGCCTCGTCAAAATCGTCCACCATGAAGTAGCTGTGGCCGACCTGCGCCTGCGGGCCGAGGTCGCCGCGCAGGCGCGCGTTTAAGCGCTCGAACAGCGTCACCACGCGCTCGGCGAACGCGGGGCCGGCTGCGGGTGGGTGGCCGTGCAGCCACGACGCGAGGATGCGGGCGTCGGGCTGCATTTCCAGGAACGAGAAGCGCCGCCGTAACGCTTGATCGATCAAAGCGACCGAGCGGTCGGCCGCGTTCATGGTGCCGATCAGATACAGGTTCGCCGGCAGCCGGAAGCCGCGGCGCGAGTAGGGCAACACGACCTCCTGCTCGCGGTACTCCAACAAGTAAAGCAGTTCGCCGAAGATGCGCGGCAGGTTGCCGCGGTTGATTTCGTCCACGAGCAGGACGTGCGGCTCCGACGGCCGCCGTGCCGCCTCCGCCGCGAAGGCGCACAGCACGCCGTCCTCGACCGGGTAGGTGATGTCGTTGCGGCCGTCCACCTCCACGGCACGAACGCGGATGCCCTCGACAAACTCCTCGTAGCTAAACGCCGGGTGGAACTGCACGAGGCGGATGGCGTCATCGCGGCCGCCGGTCAGGAGCCGTGCCAGGTGGCGGGCGACGTGCGTCTTGCCCGTGCCCGGCACGCCTTGCAAGATGAGCTGGCGTTTCAGGCCGAGCAGCCCGCGCGCCCGCCGCAGCCAGTCGCCGTCGAGGTGCGTGACCTGGTGGAAGTCGGAGTCGGTGAAGCGGTCTTCCGGTTCGACGCCGCCGCTGCGCCGCAGGAGAAACGGCAACGGCGCCGCTTCGACGCAGCAGGCGTACAACGGCACCAGGCGGTCGAACGTTAAGAGGATGTCGCCAACCAATTCGTCGGTCGTCAACAGGCGGTCGTCAACGGCCAGCGTCCGCGACACTTCCAGCGAGCGGTTTGAAGCCCACACGGTCAGGTCGGCCACGGTCGCGACCGCGCGCGGCTCGGCAAGCGGCTCGCCCGAACCGAAGCGGCACGTGTCGAGCGCGCCGCCGTTGCGCAGGGTACGGAACAGCAAATCGCCGTGTTTTTCGACCTGTTCGCGCAGGCGTTGGAGCGCGGGCCGGGCCTTGCGTTCCAGGCGCAGGCCGTAACGCAACCCCGTCGCGTCGAGGCGCACGAAGAACTGCACGCCGTCGCGCGGCTCGTCCGGCGAATGACGACAGAACGCGATCCACAAAGTAGAATTATACGGTTCACTGCGACCGTAAGCGTTCTTACAGATGCTCGTCAGTGCGCGGCCACTGCGGGCGGCGCTGTCGAGGTCCCAGCCGTACACGCCCTTGAGGACGGGATCGACGTACCGGGCCGCCAGCGCCTGACACAGTTCCAGCAACGGCTCGCGCACGGCGAAGCGGTAACGTTCCCGCTGCCCGTGCATCCATTCGCTGGCGTTATTCTGCGCCAGTTCATCCAGGAACTGAAACGTATCGCGGCAGAAGCCGCCAAAGACGCGCCGGCCGTCGGACTCGGGATCGGGCCGGTCCATGGTCGTTAGCGCGGCGAGAACGTCCGGCGCTTCCAGCGGATGCAGGGCATGTTTCGCCCGCAAGAACGCGACGCCCTCGTTGAAGAGGCGATAACGTTCGACGGCCGATTCGGCGTGTTCAATGCTGTCGTCGAGCCGCAGGTAGCCCTGGCGAATCGCGTCGTTCCACGGCGCAAACGCCTGCGGGTCGCGCAAGTGCAGCACCGCCGCGGCCAGGAACAACCCCGCGTTGGGCAGTTCGTCCGCTTGCGCAAGTGCGGCCAACGTCTGGTAAGGGTCGTCACTCTCCCACAGCCTTCCCACCCATAGCGTCAGCGTCTCTGAATGCCGGCCCCAGTCGAGCGGCGACTGCGCGGCTCCTTCCGGGTCGGCGACTGCCAGCGCGTCGCCGAGGCGTTTGCCGTCCTCGTTTTTCAGGGCCGATTCCAGCAATTCCTGCGCGTCGGCAAACGCCTGGCCGCGTTCCTTCAACCGCTGCCGCAGTGGCAAACGGACGCGCTCTTGTTGCACGGCCCGTTTCACGAGCGTGTCGGCGTCTCCTTCCGGAGTTGCCTGCCAGAGGTTGCGCCCGCGCATCGTGGCGACCAGCGTGAGAAAATGATCGACGTGCAACGCCGACAGTTCGGGGGCAAGTTTGCGCACCTGCGCGTAGGCGTCCTGCACGGCCGCGTACACCGCCGCGGTGCCGGCTCCCGACGGCCACGACGCCATTCCCAGGCGAGTAAGCCCGGCGAGCGTGGCCGGCGTGCAACCGGGGTGTTTCGTGGGATACAGTCCTTGAATCAACGCGGACCAGAACAGCGGCCCCAAACCGGCGACGTGATACGCGCCGCGACCGTCGATGCAGTTGGCCGCCTTTTGTGCCAGCGGATCGCGGCCGCGCAGCAGGTAGCTCAGCCCGTGCCGTACGACGCCGCTGCGTTGCCGCAGTCGCTCGGCGTGTAACGGCGGTTGCACGCCCGCCTCATAAAAGCGCGTCAAGCTGTCGCTAAAGTCGCTTTCGGTCGCGCCGTCAATGAACTCCGGGTACAAAAACCGGGCCGACGCGCCGAGAATGGCCGCGAACCGCGTACCGAGGTCGGGCAACTTGCCCAATTCGCCGAGACCCGGCAGTCTTTCGCGGTAGGAACGCAACAGGGGAACGAGTGGCAAAGTGGCCGGAGATGAAGCCTTCATGATGCTGCGTCCTTGGCGCGGACTGTGGCGACCGTAGCGATTGTAACGGTCGTGCGCGCGGATAGCTTCTGTTCTCCTGTACAGCATAGCCAGGCGTCTCGCGTCTCGCGCGCCGCCGCTTCGCCTTGACCCGGACCGCGGCCATCGGCTATAAGAGAATTTACCTATCGCTCTGATGCGCTCAACGTCTGCGCCCGTAGTCCGCTCCGGAACGTCCGATCAATACAGGTGGAGAAGATCATGATCGCTACTCAGCGCAGGCGATGGTTCGGCTACGCCTTGACGCTCCTGGTGCCGTTGGCGGGTGCCGTCCTGGTTTCGGCGGCGCTGGCCACCAACCCCAACGAGCGCGAGGTCAAACCGGAACCCAACGCGCTCGACCCCGACAAGGTCAACGTCGAGGGCGGCCGTCTCTGGGTGCTCGATTTCAAATTCAAGGACCCCCGGCTCGTCAAGGTGGACGTGCCCGGCCGCGGCCAAAAGGTGTGCTGGTACGTCTGGTATCAGGTCATCAACAACACCAGCGAGCCGCGCCTTTTCATCCCGGAATTCGAGCTAAAAACGCGCGACAAGGACACCGTCCACCACGACCAAATCCTGCCCAAGGTCCAGGACGCGATCATCGCCATCGAGGACCCCAACGGCTACCTTAAAATCAAGAGTACGGTGTCGATCTCCGCGGAGCCGATCCCGGTCACGCCGAAGAACGCCGTGCCGCGGGCCGTCACTGGCGTTGCCATCTGGGACGACGTGGACCCCGAATCGAACCAGTACGACATCTTCATCGCCGGCCTGTCCAACGGCCTGGTGGAGGCCGACAACCCGATCGATCCGATGGGTCCGAAGGTCATTCGCCGTAAGACGCTGGATCTGCCGTTCAAGCGCCTGGGCGACAAGTATCTGCAAAAGTCGGAAGAGATTCGTTTCGACGGCCCGGCCAAGTGGATCTACCGCGCCTCGGAACTAAAAGTGCCCGGTTTGCCGAAGAAGTTGCCCGAAGTGCCGAAGGGTCCGTGAGGTTCCGAATTGCCGCTTGCAGCCCGAATTGCCGCTTGCGGCTTTGCGAAGAACCGCTAACATAACGGGATTGTCGAGCATAACCAGGTGAGGCAGCTATGGCACACAAGAAAGGTCAAGGCTCGTCCCGGAACGGGCGCGACTCCAACAGTCAGCGGTTGGGCATCAAGGTTTACGGCGGCGGCCCCGTCACCGCGGGCAGTATCCTTGTCCGCCAGCGCGGCACCCGCTATCATCCGGGCCGCAACGTTAAACGGGCGAAGGACGATAGCCTGTTTGCGTTGACGGACGGCGTCGTCCTGTTCGACCGCCAGGGCCGGCGCATCAACGTCGTCGCCGCTGCCGAGACGGCGAAGGCCTGATCGAACCACCCTGTGCCGCTTGCGGCTTTGCGCAAAGCCGCAAGCGGCAAATTCGTTTCTACTTCTTCTCGTGCAACTTCGGGAAGTCCTTCGTCGTGGTGATCTCGGCCCCCTTGTCGTTCAAAAAGACGATACGGGCCGCGACGCCCTCCTGCTTTTCCAGCAACTTTAGTCCCGGTTCGCCCAGCACGCTTGCCACCTTCGTCAAACTGTCCGACGTGATGCCGTTCGGCGCAACCACCGTCACGCTCCGGTGGCCCAGCAAGCCGACGCCGGTGCGCGGATCGACAATGTGCGAGTAACGCTTGCCGCCGATCTCGACGTACTGCTCGGCGTCGCCGGAGGTCGAGACACCCGCATTTTTCAGGACCAGGTGCCGGGGGCTTTTGACCTCCTCCGGCGCGAGGGGCAAGATGCCGACGGTCCAGCCCTCGGCGTCCGGTGGAGGCTCGCCGACCGCGATGTCGCCGCCCGCCGCGACCAGGGCGCGGTCGATGCCGTGCTTTTTCAGGACGGCGAGCGCCTCGTCGGCAGCGTAGCCCTTGGCGATGCCGCCCAGGTCGAGCCGCATGCCCGGCTTGAGCAACTGCACCGTTTGCCCCTTCGCATCCAGCTTGACGTTTTTGTAGGAGACGAGTTCCAGTGCCTTTTTCAGATCGTCGGGGTCGGGCAAGCGTTGTGTCCGGCGGGCCAGCCGCCACAGCCGCACGACCGGGCCGACCGTCACGTCGAAAGCGCCGTCGGACAGTTTGCTAACTTCCTGCGCTTTCGCCAGGACGGTGAACAACTCGTCGCTAACCTTTACTGGGTCGCCGCCGGCTTTGTCGCAAAGGCGCATCAATTCACTGGTAGGACGGTAGTCGCTCATGGTAGCATCAAGGTCGGCGACGCGCGCGAAGGCGGCGGTCGTGGCGGCGCGAGCCGTTTTCTCGTCGCCGGCATAAACAATCATCTGGAACTTCGTCCCCATGTGGGCTTCGGTAAATTCAAAGCGCGTCAGGGCCGGGTCGGCGGCGGCCGCCGGCGCGGTAAGCAAGAGGCAGGATAAAACGAGCCGGGTCATGACTTGAATCCGCTGGGGTGACAACGCACACGCAACCTCGTTGGAGCTTATCACAGATGCGGCGACTATTACAGCACTCCCTAATCGCGGGCGCCCTGTTCGTCAGCGGCACGGCCTGCGCCCTGGCGTTCTTCGCCGAGCCGGTCGCGGCCGTGGCCGACAAGGGCGAGCCGAAGGAGCAAAAGCCCTACAAGGACACCATTCCCGCCGACGGCGACGAGGCCGCGGTCAGCTTCGAGATGGTGCCGATCCCCGGCGGCACCTTCACGATGGGCAGCCCCGAAACCGAGAAGGGCCGCAATAAGGACGAAGGCCCGCAGCACCCCGTCACGGTCAAGCCGTTCTGGATGGGCAAGACGCACGTCACCTGGGACGAGTACGACCGCTTCTGGCGCGCCCACCCCGGCAACAAGGAGGAGGAACGCGACCCCAAGAAAAATCCGAAGGACCCCGACGCCGTCAGCCGGCCGACGCCGCCCTACGCCGACGAGACGTTCGGCCACGGCCGCGAAGGCCAGCCGGTGCTGTGCATCACGCAGCACGCCGCGATGGAGTATTGCCGTTGGCTGTCCAAGACGACCGACAAGACCTACCGCCTGCCGACCGAGGCCGAGTGGGAGTACGCCGCCCGCGCCGGCACCAAGACCGCGTACTTCTTCGGCGACGACCCGAAGCAGCTCGGCGACTACGCGTGGTACGCGGCCAACTCCAAGGACGTGGCCCACAAGACCGCCGAGAAGAAGCCCAACCCGTGGGGCTTGTACGACATTTATGGCAACGTCGCCCAGTGGTGCGTCGATCAATACAATCCCGATTATTACGCGACCTTCGCGCTGGACAAGCCGGCGCTGCAGCCGGTGCTGCTGCCGAACGAGTACCGCTTCACGCACGTGGCTCGCGGCGGCTCGTGGGCCGACAAGGCGGAACAGTGCCGCAGTGCCTCCCGCCGTAACTCCGAGCTGAATTGGATCAAACAGGATCCACAACGTCCGCAAAGCATCTGGTGGCTGACCGACGCGGATTTTGTCGGTTTTCGAGTTGTGCGGCCGGTCGAAGAGCAGGACAATCTGAAAGGGCTGCGGTCGAAGGTGACCAAGCAGAGCAAGAATTTGCCGCCGAAGGAAGATAGTAAGCCCAAGGACAAGTAAGAAGCAACGTCAAGCAATTTCCGAGCCTGAAGCGTAAGCCCGGGAAAGCAATACCCCGCTTACGCTTCAGGCTCGGAAAGACGAGCGGACCGATACCTTTTTTCCCCCACCAACCAGGAGTCTCTCCATGAAGAGCCAGAACGACGCCTCGCGTCGCGATTTCCTCAAGACGACGGCGGCCGCCGCAGGCGTGCTGGCCACCGGCCTTGTCCTCGAAAACAAAGCCCACGCAGCCGGTAGCGACCCGATCAAGGTTGGCCTGATCGGCTGCGGCGGCCGCGGTCGAGGCGCGGGGCACAACGTCCTGGTTTCGGCCCCGAACGTGCAAATCATCGCGATAGCCGACGCCTTCGAGGACCGACTGAACGAGGGTCACAAGTTCCTGACTGGCATCGCCAAGGACGACGCCAAGGTCAAGGAACTCGGTAACTCGGTCGATCTGCCCAAGGAACGCTGCTTCCTCGGCCTGGACGCTTACGAAAAGCTGCTCAAGACCGACGTGAATTACGTCATCCTGGCGACGCCGCCCGGCTTCCGCCCGACGCACCTGCAAGCCGCCGTCGCTGCCAAGAAGAACATCTTCACGGAGAAGCCGGTTTCGACCGACGCCCCCGGCATCCGCAAGGTGCTCGACGCCGCCGACGACGCCAAGAAGGCCAACCTCGCTATCGTCGCCGGCACGCAGCGCCGCCACCAGAAGGGCTACATCGAGACGATGAAGCGGGTCAAGGACGGCGCGATCGGCGACCTCGTTGGCGGACAGTTCTACTGGAATCAAAACCTCCTGTGGAAAGTCGATCGCACTCCGGACATGACCGACCTGCATTACCAGATGAAGAACTGGTACAACTTCACCTGGCTGTGCGGCGATCACATCGTCGAGCAGCACATCCACAACCTCGACGTGATGTGCTGGGCCTTCGGCGCCCACCCCGAAGCCGCGACGGGCATGGGCTACCGGACGCGCACCAACCCGGCGTTTGGACACATTTACGACTTCTTCGCCATCGACTACGAGATGCCGAAGGGCGTCCACACGCTGAGCATGTGCCGCCAGATCAGCAATTGCGCCGACCGTATCGGCGAGAACCTGGTGGGCACGAAGGGCACCTGCGATGCGGGCGCGCACAGCATCAACGGCCAACCGGTGTTCACCAACGCGGAACGGAAGGCTTTCGTGGACCCGTACGTACAGGAGCACACGGACCTGATCGAGAGCATCCGCGCCGGCAAGCCGCTGAACGAGTTGAAGCAGGTGGCCGAGAGCACGCTGACGGCGATCATGGGCCGCATGTCGGCTTACTCCGGCAAGAAGGTCACCTGGGAAATGGCGCTGCACTCGAAGGAAGAGTTATTCCCGGCGAAGCTGGACTGGAACATGAAGCTGGACACGCCGGCCGTCGCGGTGCCCGGCACCACGAAGTTTGTGTAACAGCATTTGCCGCTGGCGGCTTTGCAACGCCGCACGCGGCAATACCGTTTAGCCCAGTTTTTCAAGGGCCGTCTTCTTCGCCAGGGCCAGCGCCGCGCCGAGCTTCGACGGGTCGCTGCCGCCGGCCTGGGCCATGTCCTTGCGGCCACCGCCCTTGCCGCCGACCACCTTCGCCATCTCGCCCACCAGCTTGCCCGCCTCGACCTTCTTCGTCAGGTCGTCCGTCACGCCGGTCAAGAGCAGCACCTTGCCTTCGTCCACCCAGCCGAAACAGATCACCGCACTCTTCGCCTTGGTCCGCAGCCGGTCCACCTGCGCTCGCATCTGATCGATCGACGCCGCCGGCAATTCACCGATGATGATCTTCGCGCCGTTCACCTCCGCCGCGTCGGCCAGAAGCTTGTCCGCGGCGCCGTTCAAGTCGCCGGCCTGACCCTTTTTCAACTGCGTTTGCAGCTTTTTGACCTCGGCTTGCAACGACTCGATCCGGCTGCCGAGTTGCTCCGGGTTGCAGTTGAAGCGCGCGGTCAGGTCGTCCACGATTGCCGCAAGGCGCTGCACCGTGTTGACCGCCTCGCGGCCGGTGACGCCAACGACCCGGCGGACGCCCTTGCCGACGAGTTCCTGGCCGACGAGCTTGAAAAAACCCGCCTGGCCGGTGTGCGTCAAGTGGGTGCCGCCGCAAAACTCGATGGAGTGCTCGGCCGTCGCGTCTTGCGGCCGGTCCGCGCCGACGACCAGGACGCGCACCGGGTCGGGATACTTCTCGCCGAAGACGGCACGCACGCCGGGCAACTTCTTGGCGTCCGCCAACGGCAGCGTGTGCGCCGTCACGGGCAAGTCGGCGTAGAGCTTCTCGTTGACCAGCCGCTCGACCTCGGCGATTTCTGCCGCTGACAACGGCTTGTCATGCGTGAAGTCGAACCGTGTCTTGTCCGGATCGACGAGCGAGCCTTTCTGCTCGACGTGGCCGCCGAGCACCTTGCGCAAGGCCCAGTTGAGGACGTGCGTCGTCGTGTGGTTGCGCATGGTGTCGGCACGGTGCCGGTCCACCACCAGCACGGCCTTCTGCCCCGGTTGCAGGGAGTCCGACAGGTCCGAAAACTTGCCGACGTGCAGCACCGTGTCGCCGAGCCGCTGCGTGTCCTCGACGTGGAAGGTGCCGGTGTCGGTGTTGATCGCGCCGCGGTCGCCGACTTGACCGCCTTGTTCAGCGTAAAAGTTGGTCTTGTCGAGCAGCAGCGCGATCTGCCGACCGTTGGGCAACTCGCCGGTGCGGTGGACCGTGTTGCCCTCCACCCAGCCGAGGATCGTCGCCTCGATGCGGCCGCCCTTGTACTTGGGCGCATCGTCGGTCTTCGGCAACTCGCCGCTGATCGCCGTCACCGCGATTTTCTTGTGAGCGCCCCGTGCCTTTTCTTTCGCCTCGGCCATGAGGCGATCGAAGCCGGTTCGATCCACGCCCATGCCCAATTCCGCCGCCATCTGCTCCACGATGTCGATGAAGAAGCCGTAGGTGTCGTGCAACTGGAACGCGACCGCGTCGGTAATCTGGGGCCGCGGTCCGCCGCCTTTTTTCGCGTCCTCGACGCTCTTGTTGAATAGCCCGATGCCGCGGTCCCAGGTGCGGATGAATTGCTGTTCCTCGCCGAAGATTACCTTCGCCACCTGGTCCGGCTTGGTCATCAGTTCGGGGAAGGGGCCGCGCATCACCTCCACGACGGTCGGCACCAATTCGTGCAGGAAGGGCATCTTGGTGCCGAGGTATTGGCGGCCATAACGCTCCGCCCGCCGCAGGATGCTGCGCAGGACGTAGCCGCGCTTCTCGTTACTCGGCTCCGCGCCGTCGGTCAGCGCGAACGTCAGCGCCCGCATGTGGTCCGCGATGACACGGTACGCCGTATCCTTGATGTCCTCCAGCTTGCCGGTGTAGGGCACTGCTCCGGTGACGCGCTGAATCGCCTCGAAAATCGGCGTAAAAATGTCGGTGTCGTAGTTGCTCGCTTTGTTCTGGATGACCGCCGTGACGCGCTCGAAACCCATGCCGGTATCGACGTGCTTCGCCGGCAACGGCGTCAGCTTGCGGTCCGCGCCGCGATTAAATTGGATAAAAACGAGGTTCCAAATCTCAATAACGTCCGGCGTGCCGCCGTTGACGAGCTTGCCGCCCGACTTGTTCGGCGTCCGGTCGTAATGGATTTCGGAACACGGCCCGCACGGCCCGGTGTCGCCCATCTCCCAGAAGTTGTCCTGCTTGTTGCCCCAGTGGACGTGCGTAGGGTTTATGTCCGTCTCCGAGCGCCACAGCGCCGCCGCCTCGTCGTCGCGCGCCAGGCCTTGCGAGTCGTCGCCCTCGAAGACGGTCGCGTGCAGGCGGCTTTTGTCCAACTGCCACACCACGGTCAGCAACTCCCACGCCCAGCGGATCGCCTCTTTCTTGAAGTAGTCGCCGAAGCTCCAGTTGCCGAGCATCTCGAAAAAAGTGTGGTGGTAAGTGTCCTTGCCCACGTCGTCGAGGTCGTTGTGCTTGCCGCCGGCGCGGATGCACTTCTGCGTATTCGCCGCCCGCCGGTAGGGCCGGGTGCCGATGCCGAGGAACACGTCCTTGAACTGGTTCATGCCGGCGTTGCTGAACAGCAGCGTTGGGTCGTCGTGCGGCACGACACTGCTGGACGGCACGAAAGTGTGGCCGTGCTTTTCGACGAAGAAGTCGATGAACTGCTGGCGAATCGCGTTGGCGGTGAGCATGAAAACCGTTCCCCTCGGGCCGCTTGCGGCTGAGCGCGCCCCGGCGCTCAGCCGCAAGCGGCAATACAATAATGCTGGAATCGTACCGGTCGCTGGGGGATGTGGGAAGACCTACCGGGTCAGCCGCGCGCACAGCAGGACGAGGGCGGTCGCGCCGACGATCCCGACCCCCAGGCAAGCGGTTACCTGCCAAACGCCCAAGTAGTCGGCGGCCTTGCCGGCCAGGAGGTTGCCCACCGGCAGCGTGCCCGTCGTCACCATAGACCAGATGCCCAACACCCGACCGCGGTTCGCGTCGGTCACGGTCAGTTGCACCGTCGATTGCGCCGTCGAGAAGAACAGCGACGGCCCCAAGCCGAACACGACGCAGCACAGGACCGCCAACGGCAACGACGATACGAACGCCAGGCACAGCAGCGACGCCGCCGTCAGGAGGGTGCCGCAGCCGAAGAAAAGATACCGCCGCGGTTGCGTGGCAAACGTTGCGACGAAAAACGCGCCCACCAGCGCCCCACAACCGACGCCGCTGAGCAGGTAGCAGTAACCGTCTTCGCCGGTGTGCAGTTGCTTGTCCGCGACGGCCGGCAACAGTGACAGGACCGGCCAGCCGAGCAGTGCCAGGCTGCCGCTCAGGACCAGCAGGTAAAATAGGCCGCGGTGGTCGAACAGGTAGCGGGCCGCCTCCACCATGCCGCGGAGCGTGGTGTGTTCGCCGATGTGGGCCGTCCGGGCCACGTCCATCCACGCCAGCGCCGCCAGCACGGCCAAGAAACTCAGACCGTTGATCAGAAAGCAGTAGCCGGCCGCCTCGTTGCTCAATCCCTCCTTCGGGTCGTGCGCGGCGTTCAAGACGGTAAACAGCAGCGCGCCAAGGAACGGCCCGACGGCCCGCGCCGTGTTGAACAGCATGGAGTTGAGCGCCACCGCGTTCACCAGGTCGTCGCGGCCCACCAGGTCGATGACGAACGCCATACGCGCCGGCAGATCGAGCGCGTTGACGACGCCGGCGGCCAGGGCGAATAGCAGCAAGTGCCAGACTTCCGGCCGGCCGAAGAGGACGTACGCCGACAGGAGCAGTGCGATGACCAGTTGCAGGGACTGCGTCGTGAAGATAAGGCCGCGTTTCGGCCAACGGTCCACGAGGGTGCCGGCCCACGCGCCGAGCAGCAACGTCGGCAGCAGTTGCGCCGCGGCGATGGTCGCCGGCCAACTCGGTTGCTTGTCGCCGAGCTTGTAGGCCAGCGACATCAGCGCTGTCGTCTGCACCCACGAACCGACGAGCGACACCATTTGGCCGAGGAAGTAAAGGCGATAATTGCGGTGCCTCAAGGCGCTAAAAGTGGTCAGCCGCCAGCGCCGGGCGGGTTGGGGTAGGACTGCTTCGTCCGCGTCGGGGTAGAGCGGGATGTCGGTGGCGGACATGGGTTCAGGCTAACGGTAAGGCGGAAGCGGGGTCAAGGCGGAATTGCCGCTTGCGGCTGAGCGCGGGGGGGAGCGCTCAGCCGCAAGCGGCAAATCATTTCACGCCCGGTCGCGGTAGGGTTGCACCTTCTCGTACAGCAACCCGACGAACTGTTCGAGTAAATCGAGGTATTCGGTGCCGGTGATGGCGTGGATCTGCTGGATCAGCTTGCGACGGCGCTCGAGCCGAGCGACAAAGCCATCGACGCCGAATGCCGTCAGCGGGCCGCCGGTGCCTTGCAACGACAGCAGCTCGTCGATCTCCTCGCCGGACAACTGACTGGCACGGTCGGGGTTGCGCTCCATCCACCCGAGCAGTTCGGGTTGCGTCGCCCGGTCGTAAAGCCGCCGGACACTGTCGTCGCCGTTGGCCGGGCTGGTCTCGCGCATCTTGGGCAACAGGCGGTCGAGCGGCGTCGTCCTTAGTTCGCTGACGGACAGGCCGAGCGCGCGGGCACAGGCGCCGATGGTCGAGTTGCGCAAAGTACGGGTACTACCGTCGAGGAGGATTTGCCGGGCGGTGTGCCGGTTCAGGCGGGCGATGCGCGCGAACTCCTCCTGGTTCCAGCCGCGCTCCTCGACGAGGCGCGCGATCTTCGTCGCCAGCTCGGGGCCGGGGGATGGTTGCGGCTCGTCCATGTCCCCAATCCTACTCGCAAATCGGGGCGATGAACAGGTTCGTAGCCCGCCGCTTGCGGCTGAGCGCTCCCGAGCGCTCAGCCGCAAGCGGCGGTCGATCACAGCGGCGCCGGCAGGTCGCGGCGGTTGAACGTCCACAGCGCCAGCCCGTACCCCAGGAAGCCGACCGCGAGCAGCACCGCCAGCATCGGAACGGAACACAGCGGTTGCCCCCCGTTCCACTCGGCCAACGTGACGCAACTGCCCTGGCCGAGGATCGTCTGCTGCGGCTGGTAGTAGTAGAAGATCGTAAAGGGCCGCAAGTACGCGGCAAAATCCCACATCTGGCCGAGCAAGTTGATGAGGAACTGCACCACCGTCACGCCGATCGCCACCATCAGGACGCGCATCCGAAAGCGGCCGAGTGCCGACAAGAACATCGTGTAGCCGCTCACCGCGAAGATCAAGCCGCCCGCCAACGGCAACGCCGGCAGGAAGTCCAACAACGCCACGTGCAGCCGGGCTTGCTTTTGCTCCTCCGTCTCTTTCTCCATCTGGATCGGGGCTTGCACGCTGTATTTGAGCGGCCCCACCTGCAAGCTGTACGTCACGTCGGGCAGCTTCAGTTCCGGCGCGTCCACCACCTGGATCGGATTCAGGTAGGTGCCGAGACACGTCCCGGCCCACAGGCTCAGGCACAGGACCGGAATCGTCACGAGGTCCACGATGAAATGGGCGAGGATCAGTTTGAAGCGGGCGAGCGGTTGGGCCAGCAGCAGCTCCATCGTGCCGCGATCCACCTCGCCGGCGATTGCCGACGCGGCGCGGCCGATCGCCCAGACGCAGAACATCAGTTCGATCACCGGGTGGACGTAGCCGATCGACAGCATGTCGGTCGCGTGGTCCAGGCTCAGGCGTTCGCCGCCGATGAGCGAGCGAATGACCTGGCCCGGCCCTTTGAAGACTTGCTGTTCGAGGTCGTGCTGGTTCATGCCGCCGAGGCCGGCCAGCTGGTTGAAGAACGGTGCCATCTCGCCGAGGATGCGTGCCGTAATTTTGCACCAGAGCAGCTGGTACAGGCCGAGAAGCAGGGCCACCAGGATCAACGGCTTGAGCACGTCGCGCAGCAGCTTGCGGACCAGAATCCAGGTCATTCTTGCGCTCCGTGAAAGCGATGGTAAACGGCGGTCAAGCCCAGCGGCTCGACGCGCAGGTCCACGAGCGGCTGCCGGCCCAACCACGCGAGTAATTCCGGCAGCGATTCGGTGTATTCGAGGACGAGGAGGTTGCCCTTGCGCTCGCGCACCTGCAACCCCGGCAACGGCGGCAACGCCGGCGGTTCGCCCTGGAAGCGGGCGCGGACGAGCCGGCCTGCGCGCAGCTCCGACATGGTTTGCAAATGGACGAGCCGGCCTTTTTGCAGGATGGCCACGCGGTCGCAGACCTGTTCCACTTCGCTCATGACGTGCGACGAGAACAGGACTGTCTGGCCGCGGCCGCGCGCCCGCCGGACCTGTTCGAGCAGCTCGTCGCGCATGGTCGGGTCGAGGGCGTTGGTCGGCTCGTCCATGATGACAAGGGCGGCCTGCGTCACGAGGACTTGTAAAAGGGCGACCTTGCGTTTCATGCCGGAGGAAAGCTGCGCGAGGGGCCGGTTCAGGTCGATGTCGAAGCGGCGGGCGAGGTCGTCGAGATCGCCAGCGATGGCCTGGCCGCGCAGGCCGGACAGGAATGCTATGATCTGCCGGCCCGTCATGTTTTCGTAGAGCCGCAATTCGCCGGGCAGGTACGCGACCTGCCGCCGGGCGGCGACGCTCGCGGTCCAGCAGTCGTGGCCGCCGATCCAGGCCTGGCCGCTGGTCGGCCGCAAAAATCCCATGAGGATGCGCAACGCGGTCGTCTTGCCGGACCCGTTGGGGCCGAGCAAGCCGAAGACTTCACCCGCCGCAACGTCCAGGGTGAGGTCGTCGAGGGCACGGCGGTCGTTGTAGACTTTCGTCAAGCGCTCGGTACGCAGGAGCATGGCGTGTTCGCAATGAGGGACCGCACGGGCGGCGCCGGTGTCATCCTCCTGTTCTACCGAGGAAGGGGCCGCAAGTTAACCGGTCTTGCCGTTTGCGGCTTTGCAAGGAAGACGGCAAAGCCGCAAGCGGCGGAGCCTCAACTTGACGCCCCAGCACTGGCTCTCTATCATGCTGATGTTATCGCACCGGCGGCAGCTTTGCCCCGTCGTCTAGCGGCCCAGGTCACAGCCCTTTCACGGCTGCGACACGGGTTCAAATCCCGTCGGGGTCATCCGCTCACCACGCACGGAGTCGCACGCCACTATCTCTGCGACTTCAAAAAAAGACTAAAGGGGTAGGTATTCGATTAAATCGACTCCCGGCCTCTTTTCCCCCCTCTTTGTCTCTGATCGCCGCTTAAGGGACTCGATCCGTCGCCCTCGGTGCTATAGAATGGGAAGCGAAGAGCCGGTCGATCAAGGAGAGCGGTCATGTCCAAACCATCACTCGAAGCGCGCGTCGCTGCCCTGGAGCAAAGGATCGCGGAATTTGATGCCTCATTTACGACCGGGTCACCCCGCAAAGACTGGAGGCGCACCATTTTGGGGCGTTCACCGATGATCCTGAGATGCAGCGGCTCTTCAAGGAGGCGATGAGACTCCGGGAGGCCGACCGGGCGCGCGCCCGCCGCACACCAAGCCCGAAGCGGCGGACTAAGGCATGATCCTGCTGGACACCGACCATCTCTCAATCCTCACAAACGCCCGAGCATCGGCATAGGGGGCGCTCTTGAGACGTATCGAAGCCGCTAAAGCGGAAGTCTTCGGCGTGCCGGTCGTAGCTGCGGAAGAACAATGTCGGGGCTGGCTGGCCGAGATAGCCCGTCTGCGCGACCCAGACAAGCAGGTCCGCGCGTACGACCAGCTCGCAAAGTTGTTCGACTTCCTGGGCGATTGGGACATCGTCCGTTTCGATGTTCGCGCCGCTGATCGATTCACGCGCCTCCGAAAACAACTCCGGCGTATGGGCGCACAAGATCTGAAGATTGCCGCGATTGCCCTCGCGAACGACGCGCTGCTGCTTTCGGCCAACTTGCGCGACTTCGACCGGGTGCCCGGCTTGCGTGTCGAGAATTGGTTGACTTGAGACAACGAAGAGGTGGCATTATCGGACGTCCGCGCCGAGGGCGAGCGCGCGTCGCGAAGAAAATCGGAAGAAAATCGGTGTCGGAAGAAAATCGGTGTCCGTCCTTTTTCCGTTCCCGTCTCCTTCGGGAGGAAAAAATGGGTGGTGACTCCATCGAGCTTCCTGGCGGAATATGGAAGGCTTGGGCAATCTAGGCAGCCGGTTTTCATGCAAAATCGGGCTATTTGTAGCTCAGGAATCTCGATGGAGTCACAACCAAAAAAAAATGAACTGACACCGATTTTCCCCCGCAAGGCCGTTGTCTTGCCGGAGCCGTTGGGGCCGAGGAGGCCGAAGACTTCGCCCGCCGCCACGTCCAGGGTGAGGTCGTCCAGGGCACGGCGGTCGTTGTAGACTTTCGTTAAACGCTCGGTACGCAGAAGCATGGCGTGCCTGGTTGGAGGGACCGCACCGGCGGCGCCGGTGTCACACTCCTGTTCTACCGAAGACGGGGGCGCACGATAACCAGTCTTGGCGCCTGGGGCGTTGGGGGGTCGGACGCCTTTCCGCGCGGGGCGGGGGCTAACGTGGCCGCCCCGCCCAGGCGCTCTATAAATGGTATGGTGTGGACGGGCCCAGGACCCCGCCCCGTCACGGGGTGGACAC
>JBBRLG010000069.1:0-19175 GCA_038231495.1 Gemmatales bacterium
CACCAAAACAAAACGGACCGGTTTGCCGGTCGGTACGGGCACCTCAAACCGGTAGAAAACAGGGGACATTTCGAGCGGCTTTGGCGAAGTCAGTTTCCACGCGCTGTCGCGGGGGTGCTCAATGACAACGACCCGGTCCTCGCGCGAACGGGTTTTTAACTGGTATTCCTTCGTGGCCCGTTCCTTACGGGTGACGTTTAGCCTGCCGCCCTCCATCTTGACGGCAGTCGGCCAGCGCGCGATGACCGACCCCTCGCCCATCACGTCCGCGATCGCCCCGGGGGTTTCCTTGACGAACGCCCGGACGCCTTCCGGATCGACGACCTTGGCCTCCAGGCCGAGGTCCACGGCATAGGCCAGGTAACGTTCGTCGCCGCGGCGCAGGTCCGTGAGCCGGGCATCGCCCGCGTAACGGCCGCCGTCGAAGACCATGACGGGGCCTTGTAGCAAAGGCTTGTTCGTCGTGTTCTGAATGCGCAGGCCCAGCAACGGCAGGTTGGATTCGTTGCGTTGGTTGACGAGGGTCACGCGCTGACCTTTGACTTCCTCGTCGAGGATCGGGATCAACGCGGATTTCTGCCGGGCGATGGACACCTTCTGGTCGATGACGTATTGAAAAGATTCTTCCAGCTCGCCGGCCTCGGGGGACGGTAAGCCGTCGGCGATGTCCTTGAGGTCGAGGGCGGCAATGGTGTTGCCGAGTTGCCGGACTTTCTCCCGCTCTTCCTTCGCCACGCGACGGCGCTCCTGGAGATCCTGGAACGTCAGTTCCGTCGCCGGCGGTGGCACGATCGGTAAGCCGGTCGTGGGATCAATCGGAATGGTCGGGCCCCGGCGCGTCAGGCCACGCGGTTGAGGCATCTGGCCGCCGCCCTGGAAGCCTCCTTGGAAACCGCCGCCGCCCTGGAAACCGCCGCCGCCGAAGCCGCCGAACTGCCCCCGTGGGAAATTGCCGTCCAGCACCGCACCGGCAAACACCGGCGGTCGCAGCAGGGCGAATAATTCCGGTTCCACGGTCGGCCGCGGCACAAACAACGGCTGGTACTGGTCCATCTTGAACGAAATGGGCCGGGCGGAAACCAACGTCACGCGGACGTCTTTCCAGTCTTCGTCAGTAGTGTTCTCGACGACGGCCCAGGCTTGCAAACGCAGCTTGCCGTCCTTGTCGAACACCAGCCGATAGTTCGCCTTCCACATCGGGCTTTCGGCAATGTAGCCCACGCGCACGTCGCGCTTGCCCTCGCCCACGAAATGAAAACTGACCTGCTTCTTTTGCGTGTCGTGGGACCGGGCCAGAACGTCCAGGGCGGTGCGAAAATCGGCGTCGAGCACCGGGTTGAGGAAGCGGAACGACTGGACAGACGCCAGGGGAATCGTGCGAACGCCATCGGTCGTCAACAGGTTGAGGAATGCCACCTGCTTGGTGCCGTCGAGTTGTTCTTCGACACCAACAACGGACCCGCTGATGGAACCGGGCACCGTGGGGACGCCTTGCGTTTTGATCTCAACCTTTTCGCCGCGCGCCTGGGTCAGTAACTGTGCGAAATTCGGGCCGGCAGTGAGGTCGATGGCAAAGGAGCGCAGGGAATTCTCCGCGGTTTCCGCGCTGTCGTAGTTGACGGCGCTGCACTTGCCGCCGTCCCGGTCTTCGAGAACGAGACTTTTGAGCAGGTCGTTCACGTCCTTGGTCGCGACGGTCAAATCCACGCGGGCGTCGCCGTCGACGGTGCCTTCACGGTGGAAATAGCCGACCCCGCTGGTGAACAGGACGACCTGGGTTAGGGGTAGCGCCGGTTTCGGTACGGCAACAGCGGCCGCGAGGGGGCGCGGTTGTTGGGCTTCGCCGGTGCCGTGCCACCAGACGACGCCGGTGGCCGTGAAAACCGCGACGACGATGCCGAAGAACAGGTAAGTGCGGCGCATGGAACGGCTTCTCCCGAAACAAGGGGTGAGGGGTCGATACAGTCGCGGACGTGGCTTCCGCAAGGAACGCTTAAACCCCAGGGTACTTGCGCGCAAAAAGGGGTGCGGCCGGCAAAGCCGCAACAGCGGCGGCGCTGCCGGAGCGTGAATTGACCCGTATCAAGGTAGTGGGAAGAGCGGTCCAAAATCCTTGGAATTCGGCGCGCGAAGTCCGCCGACCAACGCATGACACAGGCACCGTGGTGAGCAAACCGTCATTAAAGGGGCAAGTAATCCTGATTACGGGCGGGTCGTCGGGCATTGGCCGCGCGACCGCCCTTCGTTTGGCGAGACACGGCGCTCGACTTGCCTTGCTCGCGCGGACCCCGGAGCCGCTGCTACAAGTCGTCCAAGAACTGCAAGCCGCCGGCGCGGAGGCCCTGGCGGTGCCCGCGGACGTGACCGACTCGGCGCAGTGTCAGGCGGCTGTCAGCAAAGTGGTAACCCATTTCGGCCGGTTGGATGGCCTGATTTGTTCGGCCGGCATCTCGATGCGTGCCCTCCTCGACGCCTCCGACCTTACGGCACTCGAACAGGTCATGCGCGTCAACTTCTTCGGCACCCTGTACGCGACGTACTTCGCGATCCCGCACGTCCGCCGGACGCGCGGCTCGCTCATCGCCATAAGCAGTCTTACGGGCAAACGCGGCATCCCGTCGTACGCCATCTACGGGGCCAGCAAGTTTGCCGTCCAGGGGCTGTACGAGAGCCTGCGCGTGGAACTGGCGGGCGACGGCGTCAACGTCGGCGTGGTGTCCCCCGGCTTCGTCGATACGCCCCTGCGGCAGCGGGTGTTGGGGCCAAACGGCAAGCCGTGGCAGACGCCGCCGCCGCCGCCGTTCCGCATTTGGCCGGTCGAAAAATGTGTCGATTGCATTCTGGCCGTGCTGGTGAAGCGCCGCCGGCAGGCGTTGTTGCCGTGGTTCGTCGGTCCCTTGCTGGCCCTCGATCACGCGGTCGGCGGCTGGCTCGGCGACTTTTACCTCGGCCGCAAGTTTCGCAAGAATGCCCAGCTGTTTTCAGCATTTGACGGCTCGCCCGGAAACCTGACCTAAGCGGGTTGAATGCCAAACGAAGCGTGGGACGTGGCGGTGGTCGGCGCCGGCGCGGCCGGTTTGCTGGCGGCGATCCGCGCCGCCGAGTTGGGCCGGCGCGTCCTCCTGCTGGAAAAGAACCGCAAGCCCGCCGTCAAAATCCTGATGTCCGGCGGCACGCGCTGCAACATCACGCACGCCACCGACAACCGCGGCATCGTCGAGGCGTACGGCCCCTCCGGACGTTTCCTGCACTCGGCGCTGGCGGCGTTTGGCGTGCAGGACGCCATCGACTTTTTCGAGTCCGAGGGCGTCGCCACCAAGGTCGAAGAGACGGGCAAGGTCTTCCCCGTTAGCAACAAGGCACTGGACGTACAAGAGGCCTTGATCCGCCGGCTGCACCGCGCCGGGGCGAGCCTTGCCCTGGAAGAACCGCTCCTCGATTTGCAGGTCCAGGCCGCGGATTTCAGCCTCACCACGCCGCGCCGGGTCGTCGATGCCCGACGCGTGATCCTCACGACGGGCGGCCAGTCGTATCCCGGCAGCGGCACCACCGGCGACGGTTACGCCTTTTGTGCCCGCCTGGGCCACACGATCGTACCGCCCCGCCCCGCCCTGGTGCCCATCACCGTCGCGGCGGATTGGGTCGCGGGTCTGCGCGGCGTGACGCTGCCGGACGTGGGCGTACGCGTGCTGCATGGGACGAAGAGCCTGACCGCGCGGCGCGGTTCGCTCCTCTTCGCCCATTTCGGCCTGTCGGGACCGGTCATCCTCGACATAAGCCGGGTCGTCAGCGGCCACGCCGAACCGCACGCGCTCCGGCTCGAAATCGACCTCCTGCCGGCCGTGCCGGGGGTAGATTTCGACAACTGGCTGCGCGTCGAATCCGCGGCGTCGGGTAAAAAGCAACTTGCCGTCGTGCTGGCCGACCAGTTGCCGCGACGGATTGGCGACGTGGTGCTGGCACTCGCGGAATTGGCCCTCGACCGCAAGGCCGCCGCGTTGAGCAAGGGCGACCGCCTCCGTTTGGTCGGCCTGGTAAAGCAGTTGCCCGTACCCGTCCGCGGGACGCTGGGCTTCGGCAAGGCGGAGGTCACGGCGGGCGGCGTGGCCTTGAACGAGGTCGATTCGCGCAGCTTGATGAGCAAGCTTGTCCCCCACCTGTACATCGCCGGCGAGTTGCTCGACCTGGACGGACCGATTGGCGGTTACAATTTCCAGGCCGCCTGGAGTACCGGCTGGTTGGCGGGTACCAAGGCGGCACTCGACTGACAACCTTTCCGGCCCGCAACGCCTCCGCCAAATACGGTGCTATACTTCGGTCGGACCCCTTTAACCGACTGGCGCGGCGTCCCAGCCCGTAGCCGCAAGCGGCTCGCTTGTGGGCGGCGGCAAGCCCACAAGCGAGCCGCTTGTGGCTACGAGTCTTTGTCGGAGCCCGTTGCCGCGAGAGGATGAGGCTATCATGCACCAATCGATCGTTACCCTGGGCGTATTGGGCGGAGTTTTCCTCCTGGGCGCGGCCCGCGCCGACAGGCCGCCAGAAGTTGCGACTGCCTCTAAAACAACTCCCAATACTCAACTTATTGCCTCGGAATCGTTGGCACCCGGCGATTACGTCGGCCGAATCGTCAGTGTCAACGCAACCGGCAACGCGCTGGTGTTGCAAATGACCACGCAGCGGCAGGTGTTGAAGAACCCGGACGGCCCGACGCGCACCTTCGACCAGATCGTGCAAGAGGAAGAGCAAAAGGTCGGCCGGGCCGTTCAGGACGCCGTGATTAGCCGCTCGCCGGCCGATTACGAGCGCAAGCGCCAGGAAGCGGCCAGGGCGGTAGCGCAGTTCCAAAAAGCATTGCCCAAACAGCTCAACCAGTTGCAACAGCAATTGGATAACCCGCAGCCGGTCGAGTACGTGACGCTCAGCGAGCGCAAAGAGGTGCCGCTGCCAACCGCCAAGGGCGTCAAGGTACGGCTGCGCGACTTGCCGACCATCGACGCGGACGGCCTGGTGCGGAAGTACACCGCGGACGACATCAAACAACTCAAAGGCAAGGAACCGAACCAGCCCGGTTTCGACGGTAAGTTGAGCGACCTGAAACCGGGCGAGTACGTGCGGGTGACTTTGGCACCGAAAGCCGCGGTCGAACCGAAGGTGATTGCGGATACGGCGGTGGCGAAGCCGGTAGCGGAAGCGCTTGAAATTACGGCCATCGTCGTCATCGGAAAGGACCAGGCCGAGAAAGCCGGCCCGGCGCGCCCGTAGAGAATTCTCCGGGGCCGGCCGGAACTTTTCCTCATGTGCCGGGTCTAATCAACGGGGTTCGTAGCCGCAAGCGGCCCGCTTGCCGGCTGGACTGCGGCAACGCAGCCGGCCTGCAAGCCAGCAAGCGGGCCGCTTGCGGCTACGGTGAGTCCGGAGTCACCGGCAGCGCACTATCGCCATACCCTTCCGACCGAAGGAGTTCTAACTGATGGGAACCCGCAACCTGGGATTTGGCTTGCTGTTGGCCGGCCTGTTATGGACGCCCGCCTTCGCGGCGGACGACAAAAAAACGGGCGGCAAGGACGATACCACGAAGCACGTCGATGCGGACACGATCCCCGTCGGCGCCTACACCGGCAAACTCCAGGACGTACCGGGCAAGGACGGCACTTTCACCGTTCAGATCGACGCCAGCCACCTCGAACCAAAGAGTGCCAACTACGCCGGCAAGACCAACCAGGAAATGCAAAACGTGGCCCGCGACCAGGCCCACGTCGCCCAACTCGAAGCCGAACTGGCCCGCGCCAAGACGGCAAAGGAAAGTCAGCGCATCTCCCGCGACATCGACAAGGCCCTGGCCCAGTTGCAAAAGCAACTCGCCCTGGCCCAAAAGACCGCCCAGGATTTGAAGGTGGTCACCGTCCAAAAGACGGTGGATTTCCAGTCCGCCGACGAGTTGAAGGTCCGCATCATGACGCTGCCCGTAGTGTACGACGACGAGGGCAAGATCAAGGCCTACACCGACGAGGAAAAGAAAACGCTCAAGGGCAAGGACACCCAACTGCCCGGCTACGAGGCGAAGCGCGCCGACCTGAAGACGGGGGATGTCATCCGCCTCACGCTTGGCCGCAAGGCCCCGCCGAAAAAAACGGAGGGCGACAAGGATACGTCCGACACGGCTAAAGACACCGGTGCCAAAAAGACGCAGGTAACGATCGTTGTCATCTTGAACGAGGACAAGGCGGACAAGGACAAAGATTCGACGCCGAAGAAGAAGTAGGCCCTTTGGAGTGCGGCGCTTTTACGCCGCTTTCTTTCTTTGCGAGGGGCCAGCTGACTCGCCAAAGAAAGAAAGCGGCGGAAAAGCGCCGCACTCCAAAGAGCGGTCGGCACACCCAAGGTTACGAATACAGCTCCCTTGATCCCGCGCAAGGTCTTACCTGCTGAGTTCCAATCCCAGGTAAAGTTGCGTGCTGTCGTTAAGGACGCGCGAATCGGCGGCGTTCTCCCACTGGCGTTTGGCACCCAGTTTGAACTTGCCGCCGGACCCCATCGGCAATGCGAGCCGCAAATCCTGACTGACGCGGTCGCGGTCGAGCGGGTTCAGCGCGGGCAAGGCCGTACCCTGATATTCCAGCCCGATGCCGGCAATCAACGGCCAACGGGCTTCAACTTCCAGCACCCACTCGGCGCGTTCCCGAACCCGGTCGGGACGCAAGGCGTCAATATAGGTCACGGCCGGACCACTTCGCAGGGTCAGTGCGGCCTGGGGAATGCCGGTCGGCACGCTGCACGCCAGGCCCGTTTTGCCGGCGAGCTTCATGTCCTTTTGTTGCGTTTCTTCGGTCGCGGCGTTGACCTGTCCGTAGAGCGAAAACGGGCCGACCACCGCACACTTCCAGGCTTCGTCGGTTTGCCATTGCCGTTTGCGCAACGGGTCTTCCCAGTTGATGGCCGGGTTGGCGTCCTGGATGACCATTTGCGAATTCAAAGACCCCCAATCGCCCTCACTTTTTTGTTTCACTTTGCGCGGCGACCGGGCGACGGCTTCCCATTCGTCAATGGCGACGATCGCACCAGCGCGGTCGTCGATGACGGTAGGACGACTGGGCTGTCCTGGCAACGCGGGTAACAGGTCAAATCCGGCAGGAAGAGTAAACGGCGGCTCGGAGTAATAGCCAACCACGTCATCCCAGCTCTGGAGGTTTGCGGCCGGTGCCCAAGGGACGCAAAGGTGATACGCACTCGCCGTCGCGTTGTCGTCGAGCGTTTCCAGGCCGTCAACTGCGGCCAGTGCGAAGGGAAGCCAGACGAAACCGAGGGCAAGTTGCATCATTAGGAACGATCTCCCGAAAAACGGCTTGAAACGGGGTGATTGGGTATCATAGAGATCGGAATAAAACAAGCCGAACTCAAGAACCCGTGAAAAAAACGAATCGGCGTGCAATTTGATTGACAGATCGGAGACGGCCTGTTTTAGTGAATGGACTTTGGGCTGCTGATCCCGACAGCGGGCCTCCGTGGCCGGGAATCGTAATAAAGCAAGCGGCGCCAGCCAACAAAGGGAAGTCGCCCAGAAATAAAGCAATTGGCGCGAGCCATCAAAGGAAGTCGCCCAGAAATAAAGCAACTGGCGCGAGCCATAACCCTACAGGCGCCGGTTCGTTTACTCATTAGTTCGGCTTCAGAAACCAGCGTCTGGCCACCGGACGCTCAACGGGGTATCCGCCCGACAGGTGCGAGATCGCATCATGAAGCGGCCGAGACTGCGGACCTGTGTGCTGTTCGGCGTCCTTGGCGCGCTCCTCGCGCTGGCGGGTGCCGCGTATCTTGTTCCCCAACGCGAGGCGGTCACCGTCGCCGCCTTCTACGAGCGGCTCATGGTCGGAATGACCGAAGCGGAGGTAGACGCCGCCGTCCCAATCCCGCCGGGCGACTACACAGGCGCCTATGCGTACGTCACCTCTCGGCCGACCTGCGAGGGCGAGCTGCCGATTTACATTGACTATTGCACGCGGGCCAACGGTACTGTGTCGGCGCCGCACCCGTTGACAGGTCGGCCGATCTGCGGAAAGTGGTGGCGAGGCAAAGACGGGCTGGTGATCGTTTTTTTCGGGGATGACCATCGAGTCACCGAGCGGCGCTACTACCCGGGCTATCCGCGTTCCTGGGTTGGTTATCATTGGGATCGCCTTATCCGATAACCAACTGGAAGCCGGTGGTTGTGCCGAGCCGAACCAGCCGCTGCAGCAGACGGCGGCCGCGATGCTGGTTCTTGGGAGTTCACTGTCGCTCGGCGCGGCCGCCGCTGCTGAGCTTGGTCGTTCGGCAGCGGAGGTGAGTCGCATGGAACACGTTGTCCGACTCGAGCAACCCAGCAGTCGTCCCCTTGCGGTTGTGCGTCGTCGCGCAAGCGCACAGGATCTCTCCAAGGTCGTTCCCGCCGCCTGCGGCACGGTTTGGGGTGTCATTCGCGCCCAACAGGTCAAAGGGGCAGGTCGGCATGTCGCGGTCTACCTGGACGGTCAGATCAACCTTGAAGTGGGCGTCGAGTTGGACGCTCCGTTCGCCGGGTCCGGCGAGGTAGTCGGCTCGACGACCCCAGCGGGTCCCGTGGCCACAACGACCCATTACGGGCCGTACGGCCAACTCCACCAGGCACATGAGGCGATTCTTCGGTGGTGCGCGAGCAATGGGTACACGTTGGCAGGTCCGAACTGGGAGATTTACGGTCACTGGAAAGACGAATGGAACAGCGATCCAACCAAGATCTGCACCGACGTCTTCTACCTGCTTGTTGCGGACGGGAGTTCGGCCGCCCCCCCAGGCGCTGCGATTGAACACTGAACGTCCGATCAGAAAACTGTCGCAGCTCCCGTAACGAATGGAACAGGTGTCTACCTGGACATTACTATTCTGGGGCGCGCTCAGGATCGCCGTGGAATCGGCACTGGAAGGACGTGAGGCAGCACTGAACCAGGCGCGGCATTTGAGGGGATCGCTCGACCGGCGGGCTAGATCGTTGTAGAATGACTAGAGAGGCCTCGTTGTCCCCAGAGGTGACCGATGAAGAGTTTTGCCGATCAATTGCCCCCCGAGATCGCCCGACAGATTCACCCGGACTGGCGCAAGAACGAGGCGGTATACTCGAACGAGCGCGACCGGCTTCTCGCTCAGTACCGAGGGCAGTGAATCGCGTTCGCTGACGGTGCCGTCACCGCCGCCGCGTCCACCCCGTTGGAAGTGTTCCTTGCCATCCAGCACTCGAAACAGCATCCCTATGTGATCCGCGTCGGCCATGAGAACGAGCCGTGGTATCGCATCCGTCGGGCGAGCTATCCTTATGACAGTTCCTACCCTGGCACGGCGTTGCCGATCGTCGATGTCGAGTTCCGCGCGGTGAGCGGGTCGCCGGGGGTGATCCTGGATCGCGTCATCCCTGATACGGGTGCTGACACTACCACCCTGCCGTGGCCGGACTGTCAACGACTCCGTCTCGACCCCGCCGTCGGTGTGCCAGGCGTAATTACCGGGGTTGCAGGCGGCATGGCGGTGACGGCAGAGAATGCCGTACCATCCTTGCCGCAGAGTAAGAAAGCTGGCAAGGGTCGAATTTTGGCACGCAGCGACCGCCAGGAACAAGCAGCGGCGCTGATTTACCCTTGCCAGGGACTATGCCGGAGCGGGCAAAGCCAGGTGGCAAGGGTTCCTTTGACAAGGGTTCCCTGGCGCAAATCGGGCGTGCGAAACTTTCATACCGAGCAAAAAAACGGCTCCACGGGGATTGTATAGCCGGCCTTCTTTCTGCGCGACCGTCCCCGATTGCATCGCGGGCATTGGGGGAGCAACAGCTAATCGATTTGATGCACATACCCCTTCGGCAACAGTTCCTTTCGTTGCCCGCCTTCTTTCAGCCACAAGCCTTCCTTGACGCACAGACCGATGTGGCTCAACGTGAGTCCGGTGACCGGTTGGGTGCGGACCAACTCCCTGCCATCATCCGGCGACACCGCGAAGACTAGCTCGAAATCCTCGCCGTCACTCAGGGCGTGCTGCAACGGCTTCTGGCTGTCGTTCATTTGCCGGGCGGCGGCGCTAATCGGGATCGAGTCCGCGTGCAGGACCGCGCCGCACTTGCTTTCCGCGCAGACGTGGGCCAAGTCGGCGGCAAGGCCATCGCTCACGTCGATCATGGCGTGCAGGTCGATCAATTCGTGCAACCGCAGGGCTTCGCGAACGCGCGGCGTGAAATCGAGGTGTTTGCCAAGGATGCTGCCGCCCAGCGGGCCGGTGACGAACAACCAGTCGCCAACGCGGGCACCGGACCGCCGCACCGCGCCCCGCGCCGTCGCTTCGCCCAGGATCGTCACGTTGATGACCAGAGGCCCGTTCCAGCTGTTGGTGTCCCCGCCAACGATGGCCGTGTCGAAGGCGTCGGCCACTTCGCGTAAACCAACGTACAGTTCTTCCGCCAGGGCACGACCGCCGTGGCGCGGCAAACCCACGCTCACGACTGCGGCGACCGGCCGGCCCGCCATTGCCGCGATGTCGCTGAGGTTTACGGCCATTGCCTTGCGTCCCACCCGCCGGCCACCGGCCTCAGCCAGTAGAAAGCAGCTGCCTTCGAGTAGCATGTCGGTCGTTACCAGGGCCGGCTGCCCCGAGGGCCAGGCGACGACGGCCGTATCGTCACCGGGACCGAGAAGTACCCGCTCGGCGGCCGGCGTCCTGCCGCGCAGCCAGTCGATGAACGCAAATTCGCCGCTGGAAGTGTCTTGGGACACCATCGTCTCCTGGAAAAGGGCATGGTTCAAACGCAGATGGCAAAGGAAACTACCGTTGTTCAAGCACGTGACGCTGGGGCGGCACCTGGAACGAATGCTTGAAGTCTTTGCCCGGGAAGAAGTTCCACTTTGGGATATTCGTTCAGGGGGTGTATGGGGAGGGTGAATGAAACGAATTCCACTTGTTGCCTCGTGCTTGCGGCCTTTGAACCATGCCTGGAAAAGCTGCCAATTCCGTACCTTTTTTCAGGCTAACGGCCCGCGCCGGCGCAAACCAGGAAAAAGTGTAGTAAAATCCACAGGAAGGGTCATTCCGTTACCACCGGTACACCTTACCAAACGTACCACCCCGAAGAGCGCACCACCCCCCTCTCCCCCCCTTACGAAGGGGGGACTGGGGGGGTGGACGGTCGGATACCGTACGGAATCGTCCCGCGCTCTGGATTGCTCCTTGGTTGGAGAAGTGGGCTGTTTCCCCCTGTTCCCGTTCCCCTGACCTGCGAGAACGCTTCATGACCACCACCTCCCTTTCCTCCGTTGTCGGCGACCCCGCCACCGCCAACCTGCGCACGTTTGGCGCGCGGCCGTTTCACACCGACGGCGACCTTATCGCCCTGGCCTTTGGCGACGATGGCGCGCTGTGGTCGGTGGAGGAGCCGGGTGTCCTCCGACGCTGGAACGTCGCCACCCAGCAGCAAACTTCCTGGCAAGCGCTCGACGAACTCGCCAACCAATGGTGCTTCAGTGCCGGCGCGCGGTTCGTCGCCGCCGGCGGCGAAGTTTTATCGGTGTGGGAGGTTGCCACGGGCGAGTTGGTCGAGACCTGGCTACAATCCTCGTGGGTGACAGCCATCGCGTTCGCGCCCGAAAACAATATGCTCGCCACGGGCCACGACGACAATGTCGTCCGCCTGTGGGATTGCAAACGGGAAAAGTGCCTGCGCGAGCTGTGCGGCCACGAGATGCCGGTTAGCGCGGTCGCGTTCAGCACCGACGGCAAAAAGCTTGCCTCCGCCGGCGAGGACCGCATCATTCGTCTGTGGAACGTGGCGACCGGCAAACTGCTCGGCAGCCTCGCCGGCCACACCGACCGCATACCGGCCTTGGCCTGGCATCCCGACGGCAAACGGCTCATCTCCGCGGGTTGGGATACGACCGCCCGCGTCTGGGACGTCAAGAGTTGCGCGCCGATCATCCTCCTGAACAGCCATGCCAACCAGGTGCAGACACTGACGCTAAACGCCGACGGCAGTCTGTTGGCGTGCGCCGACTCGGCCAACGCGGTCCATGTTTGGGACATGGCTCGGAACCAGACGGTTACGGTGGTGCCCGACCAGGGCGGCGACATTCGCTGCCTGGCGTTCGGCCCGGACGGCCAACGTTTGGCCGCCGGCGGGGCGGATTGCATCATTCACCTTTGGGACGCCGGCGCGGGGGCCGAACAGGCGGAACCCGTCGATCCGTTGGTGTCCCGGACCTGCCTGGCAGTCAGTCCCGACGGCAAACGCCTGGCCAGTGTCGGCGCGGGGACCAACCTGCGCGTCTGGGACGTGGCGTCGGCCCAACCCGCGCTGGCGCTCGCCGGTGCGGACAAGCTCCGCGCCTTTGCCACCAGCCCCGACGGCAAGTGGTTCGCCGTCAGCCGGGCGGGCAACGACGGCTCCGAGTTCTGGCAGCGCTTCGGCGGCGGCCGCGCCGTCGTGGACCTGACCACCCTCGGCCTGTGGGACGCCACGACCGGCAACCGCAAGGTAGTGCTCGACGGGCAAAAGGGTCCGATTACCGCCCTGGCCTTCGCCGCGGATTCGCACCTGCTCGCCTCCGCAAGTTTCCACAGCAGCGACGTTTGGCTGTGGAAGGTGCCGACCGGCGAACCCGCCCTCCTGATTCCGAACGCCGTCGAAGGCTGTTCCGTCGAAGCGGTAGCCCTGCAACCAAAGGGCAAGCTGCTCGCGGTCGCCGGCATCGACTGGCTGGCCACCGGCAGCGGCGACGGCCACATCGCGCTCTGGAACCTCGACAAGCGCCGGCAAGTCCGCACGATCCAGGACGGGGCGTTGGCCCTCGCCTTTCAGCCAAACGGCCGACGACTGGCCGTGGCCTCGCTCAAGCACCTGGTCCGCATTTACAACGTGGCCGACGACGAATCGCCGCTGGAATTGCTCGGCCATTTCGAGGCCGTGACGTGACTGGCGTATAGCCCCGACGGCCGCTGGCTGGCGTCCGGCAGCGACGAACGCACGGTGCGCTTCTGGGACGCCGAGACAGGAATGGAGCGCGGCGTCGTGGAGTTGGACACGCTGGTCAAGGCCATCGCGTTCGCGCCGGACGGCCGCACCGTGTTCACCGGCAACGGCAACACGAGCTGCTATCAATTTGACGTGCAGCCGTTCTTCGGAGAGAATACCTGATACGGAGATTTCGTTTCGCTGGCGAGCGTCGCGGCGTCAGCCCGACGTGGATTTCATCCCAAACACGTCGGGCTGACGCCGCGACGCTCGCCTTGCGAAAACCCTAGCGTACGGTATTCCATGGACAAAGTCACCGCCGCCGCCGCGCCCGCCCCGACGCAGGCCGCCGCCAACCTGGCGCCGGACCTGACGGGGCGGACCCTCGGCGAATTCCACCTGCTGCGCAAGCTCGGCCAGGGCGGCATGGGCCACGTCTACCTCGCGGAACAACTCTCCCTCAAGCGCAAGGTCGCCCTCAAAATTCTTAGCGCCGACGTTGCCGACAATCCCAGTGCGCTCCAGCGTTTCAAGGTCGAGGCCGAGGCCGTCGCCCGCGCCACGCACGCCAACATCGTTCAGGTCTACGTCATCGGCGAGGCGGAGGGGCAGCACTACATGGCCCTCGAATACGTCGAGGGTCGCAACCTCCGCGAATTCCTGGCCAAAAAAGGGCCGCCCGAACTCCTGGTCGCGCTCAGCATCATTCGGCAGGTCGCCGCCGCGCTCCAGCGCGCCGGCGAATTGGGCATCATCCACCGCGACATCAAGCCGGAAAACATCCTTCTGACGCGCAAGGGCGAGGTCAAGGTGGCGGACTTCGGCCTGTCGCGCTCCCTGACCGGCGACCAGGTGCCGCTCAACATTACGCAGAGCGGCGTCGTCATGGGCACGCCCCTTTACATGAGTCCGGAGCAAGTCGAAGGCAAGGCCGTTGACGCCCGCACCGACATCTACTCGCTCGGCATAACCTGCTATCACATGATGGCCGGCCACCCGCCCTTCGCGGGCAACGGGGCGTTCGAGGTCGCGTTGAAGCACGTCCGCGAAGAACCGGTGCCGTTGAAATCAATCCGGCCCGACCTGCCGGAGTTCTTCTGTGCCGTCGTCCACAAAATGATGGCCAAGCAACCGGACAGCCGCTACCAGACGTGCCGGGAACTGCTCCGCGACATTGCCCAGGTGCGCGAGTCGCTGTCCGGATCGAGTGGCGCGCTGCCACGGCCCGACATCTCGGTCGAATTGGTCGCGGCGGACGCCGGAACCTTGCGCGAAGAAACGCGTGCCGTCCTGCCGCAGTCCGGTGCCGTTGGCGCGACGACTGGACTGGTTGCCCTACGGCGTCCGGCCTGGCGCTGGGTCGTCGCTGGCCTCTCCGTATTTTTCGCGCTGGGCGGCGGCCTCCTGGTTGCGGGCTGGCAACACGCCCGGGGGACGGTCGGCAGCGAGCCGCAGGGCCACGGGGCCGCGCCGGCAGACGCGCAGGAAGTCGATGCGATTTGCTATTCCCAGTCGCCGCAGAAGCGCGAAAAAGTGTTGCGGGACGCGGTCGAGGAGTATTTGAATCCGGCAAGTGTGTCGAAAAATCCTGTCGTGGGACTGGGTTTGTGCCTGGACCTGGCCGTGTTCTATTTCGAGCAGGATCGGCTCGACGAGGCGGAGAAATTCTTTACGCGGCTGGACGGCGTTGCCGTGCGGCCTTATCCGACGCTCAGCCGTTTCGGGCGGGCGATCGTGCTGGCCTTGCGCAGCCAGGCGACGGAGTCGAACAAGGTTTTTCAGGACGTGTACACCAACACGCCGCTCAAGGATTTACCCTTGCGGCCGGGCGGCGCGGCCAAGCCGGCCAAGCAGGAGGTGGAATTTGCCATCTGGCAGAACCCGCCGTTCCGCTTTTGGGTCGCACAAGCCCTCTATTACAACGAAAAGAACGGGCTAAGCCGGAAGGACATGCCGGAGCAGTTGCAAAGGTTCCGCGAGTCGTTGCCGAGGCTGTGATCGCGCACCTCGGCGAAAGGCAAGCGATTGCCGCTAACGCCGTAGCGCGCCCCGCCGTTTGATCAATTCGTCGGCAATCGTGCCGACTAACAGGAACGCACCGATCACGCTGTACTCCACCTCGCCGGAGATTTCCCAAAAGCTGCAAATCTGCCGTAAGAGCGGCAGGATCGCCGCACCCAGGAACATGCCCGGCAGCGTGCCCTCCCCGCCCCGCAAACTACAGCCGCCCAACACCGCCCCCGTGATCGCGTACAACTCAAGCCACGAACCCGCGCTGACCGGGCTGACCGTGCTGTTGTCGAGTGTAAATAGCACGCTGGCAAAGCCCGCCAGGGTCGAGCAAATCACGTAGGCCAGAATCTTGTAAGTGTCCGTGGCGATGCCGGCGTACCGGGCGGCTTCCTCGTTCGCGCCGATGGCGTACAGGTAGCGGCCCCACTTCGTTCCGTGCAGGAACAGGCCGAGGAGGACCGAAACCACGATCAGGGCAATCAACTGGTTCTTGACGCCGAACACGTCGCCCTTGACCAGCAACTCTTGAAACGCCTTGACCTGCCGAACGTATGCCTCGTCCGTCCGTCCGAAGATGCCGATGCTATCGCCCGCCGTCAGCCAGCGCGCAAGGCCGCGGTAGATGAACAGACCGCAGAGTGTCACGAGAAACGGTTGCAGTCGGAGCTTCGTAACCAGCAAGCCGTGAAACACGCCGATCGCCGAACTGCCAAGCACCACAAGCACGGCTGCCACGAACGGCGTGTAGCCGTGCCGCAGCAAGAGCGAGAAACTGACTGCCCCCAGGCCGACCACCGAACCGATCGACAGGTCGATGCCGCCCGAAATAATGAGGATGCCGACGCCGACCGTGACGATGCCGTAGTAGCCGAGCCAATTCGCGATGTCCTGGTGCGCCCCCACGGACCGGGCGCTCTCGCCGGACGTGACGAAGACGACATAAAGGACAACGACCATCAGCAACACGCCCAGCAAACGAATCATGCCGGCTCACTCCCCGGGGTTGGTTGAACGCCTGAATTGGAAGTCCGGGCCGCGCGCGGGCGACCGCCGGTGGCCAGTTGCATCACGGCCTCTTCGCCGAGTTCGGCGCGGGACAGCTCCCCCGCCAGGTGCCCCTCGTGCAGCACCAGCACGCGGTCGCTCATGCCCAGGACTTCTTCCAAATCGCTGGAAATCATCAGAATGGCGACGCCCTCGCCGGCAAGTTGGTCCATCAGGGCGTAAATCTCGCTGCGCGCCCCCACGTCCACGCCGCGCGTCGGTTCGTCGAAGATCACGACGCGCGGCTTCCGGGCCAGCCATTTACCGAGGACGACCTTTTGCTGGTTGCCGCCGGAAAGGAGGCCCGCCGCCTGGCCAGGCCCCGACGCTCGGACCCGCAACCGTTGCATCATGTCGCCCGCCAGCGCCCGTTCGCGGCCCCGCCAAATCCAGCCGAAAGACGTCAGGCGGTCGAAATTGGGCAGGGCCAAGTTGCGGCGAATGCTTTCGGTCAGCACTAAGCCGTGATGGCGGCGGTCCTCCGGCACGAGGAGCAACCCCGCCCGCACGGCCTGGCGCGGGTGCCGGATGACAACAGGGCTGCCGTCGATGAACACTGCGCCCGCCTTGACGCGGCGGATGCCGAACAAGGCTTCGGCCAGTTCGGTGCGTCCGGCCCCGACCAGGCCCGCCATGCCAACGACCTCGCCGCCGTGCAGGCGAAACGACAGCGGTTGCGAGGAGCCGCCCTGGTAAGTCAACCCGCGCACGTCGAGCCGGACCCTGGCGTCGGCCGCCAGGGAATGGCGGCGCGGGTAGAGTTGTTGCAAATCGCGGCCGACCATGAGGCGGACCATGGCGTCGTGCGCGATTTCGGCTTTCGCCAACATGCCGGCGTTCTTGCCGTCGCGGAAAACCACCACGCGGTCGGCGACGCGACGCACTTCGGCCAGGCGGTGCGAGATGTACACGACGCTGACGCCGTGACGTTTCAGGTCGTCAATGACTTCGTACAGGCGATCCGTTTCCGCCTGCGTCAAGCTGGAAGTCGGCTCGTCCATGATGATGAGCCGCGCGTCGAGCGACAGGGCGCGGGCGATCTCGACGAGTTGACGCTGTCCGGGTGGCAGGTCGCCGACCGTATGCGCCGGCGACACGGCGAGGCCGACGCGGCGCAACAACGCCTGCGCGTCGGCGTTCATGCTGCCGCGCGCGAGCCAGCCCAGCGGGCCGCCGATCACCTTTTCGCGGCCCAGGAACAGGTTCGAGGCGACGCTCAGGTTTTCGGCAAGGTTCAGTTCCTGGTGGATCAGGACGATGCCGCGGCGCATGGCCTCCGCGACGCCGGCAAAGGGGACGTCCTTGCCATTCAGGCGCAGGGTCCCGGCTTCAGGGCGGTGGATGCCGGCGACGACTTTCATCAACGTGGACTTGCCGGCGCCGTTCTCGCCGACCAGGGCGAGGACTTCACCGGGGTACACGGCCAACGAAACGCCGTCGAGCGCCTGGACGCCGGGAAATTGCTTGCGAACGTGGCTAACTTCAAGGAGAGGGGGAGCGTTCACGAAGGGAGGTTCCAGGGTTCGCCGCTTGCGGCTGAGCGCTCAGCCGCAAGCGGCAATGCAGGGTTACTTCTTGATGAGTTTCTCCTCCCGATCCGCCTTCCAGAACTCCGCCGTTTTTCCGTCGGTTGTCAGCTTCGGCAGGTCCTTGGTTTCCTTGGTCGAGCTGGCCTTGCCGTCCTTGGTAACCACAAAGTGGGGCACATATAACCGACCGTTGGCCGGGATCGCACTGTTGTCGCCGCGGGCCGCCGCCGCCATCAACTTCACCGACTGGTAGCCGAACTCGAAGGGTTGCTGCACCACGGTGCCGACAATGTGGCCGTCGCGGATGCCGTCGAGAGTTTCGGGTGCCTCGTCGAACGCCACGATCTGCACCTTGCCGAGGACGCCCTTGTCCTTCACCGCATCCAGGATCGCCGGGGGGTTGTAGGCCCACAACCCGATGAAGCAGACGCGCTTGCCGTTTTCGAGTTCGCTTTTCAATTTGGTGATGGCGTTGAGTGCGTTGGCCTTGCCCTTTTGCGCGCCTTCGGGCTGGTCGGTGTAAACGTCGGCGTGGAGGTGGTATTTGCCGTAAGTCGGCCCCTTGGCATCTTTCACGCCGGCCAGTTCGTCGAGGACTCCCTGCTTGCGCTGTTGGGCGTTCAGCCCGGCAAGGTCGCCGACGAAAATGGCGATCTCGCCGCCCTCGGGCAGCGCCTCCTCGACCAGGTGGCCCGCCGCCCGGCCGGCGTCGTAGTTGTTGGTGCCGATGTAGCAAATGCGGTCCGTCTTGCGCGCCGGATCGTCCTGGAGCGTGTCGTTGTCCTGGGTGAACAGTTTCACCTTTTTGCATACGTCGTTCAAATACGGTGCCTGGTTCACCGGGTCGATGACGCTGACGGAGACGGCCTTGATGTTCTGGTTGAGGAGGCTGTCGATGATTTTCTTTTGATCCGACGCATCGCCCTGCGGCTTTCTTACGACGCAGTCCACGTCAAATTCCTTCGCCCCCTTCTCGGTGCCGCGCTCGGCGATGGTCCAAAACGGATCGGGGTTGTTGGTGACGAAGGCGACCTTGATGCGGCCGCCGGTATTTTGTTGCTGCGGACAGCCGAACACAAAAGGCAGCGCCAACGCGGCGGCGAGGATGCCCACGACGCGGAGAGATTTCATGGTGCGACTCGTTTCCCAGCGGCGACAACACGGTGCGGAAAAGCTGCGCCCGGCAGCGGTACAGTCAACCTTGAAGATACTCGGAAGTAAAGGCGGGGCAAGGGAAAAGTAGAAGGATGAGGGATGAAGGATGAATCAAAAACAAGAGCACTGCCTGCCTTTGATTCATCGTAACCGTTCACCGCGTTGTTGAAAACCAGCCAACTGTAGACCTGGCGCGCTATCCTTTCCGCGACGATCCATTCGTTTCGCGTGGCTTGAGAGCAAAGGAAACGAACTTTACTTCCGCAAGTGCTTATCGGGTATTCTCTTGGGGAAGTTCGTTTCCCGACCCCCTGACACACCCCCTGGATCCTCTCCTGCCGTTGCTGTCCAATCATGTCCACTGCCCGCACCCGGTGAACAGTTACGATTCATCCTTCATCCCTCATCCCTCATCCTTTCCCCTGAATCATTTCCCTTGA